>JBOHQX010000368.1:0-32851 GCA_050732395.1 bacterium | reverse complement strand
AGACTATAGTGCATCTTGATTAAGTTGACAAAACCTCCGCAGGGGTCATTGCCCCTTTCTGGCGGCGGCCTGGTCCAGGAGCGAATCCAGCGAAATGTTTTCAATCAACTGAAAATCGGTTTCGATTTTGGCGCCGGCGCGCAATTCGGCCAGCAACGTGCGATAGCGATCATCGCGTGCGCGCGCTGAAACTTTGCGCGCGACTTCCTCACGCACCAGGTTCAAATCGCGAATCGTTCCGCTCTGGAAGTTCTGTATGATATTGAAAAGATGAAAGCCGTCGTCCAGCTCGATGGGCGCGGAAACGGCGCCGGGCGACAATCGAAACACCGGGTGCATGGCTTCCGGCGCTTCTGAGAATGAAATATCCAAGTGCCACGCGCTGGTGTCGCCGGAGGCCAGCGCCCGGCCGCGGGCGACGCGAGGAAAATCCCCGGCGTAGCGCAGCATGCGATAAAACGAATCCGCTTCAGCTTGCGTGGGCACGCTGATATGATACACCTGCGCCTCCTGCTCGGTGCGGCGAAAGCTTTCCAAATTGGCGGTATAAAATTCCTGAATGCGCGCTTCGGAAACGCGCGCCGTGTCGGTGTAGATTTCATGCTGCAGGAGCGCGTTCACCGCCAGCTCGCGTTCGACGCGCTGCAATTCCCGTGCGATATCCTTGCTCTGATCCAGGCCGCGGCGCTTGGCTTCTTGATACAGCACCTGCGAATTGATCCAGCGCACGGCATAATCTTGCATGGCTTCCTTGGAAATGCGATCACGCGTGCCTGCAGGAATCTCCGTGGCAAGATCTTCCAGTGTGAGCACGGCCTCGCCCACGCGCACGACTACGTTTTCGGAGGGAACTTCCACCTCTTGATCCCTGCAGCCTCCCAGCCCTGATACCACGATCCATACAGTCAAGAAAACTTTCCGCAATCTCGTTTTCACAAATCCTCTTCAGTTTTGCTGCAATTGTTACGATTCGTACTTATTCACCGCCGCTGATCTTGCTCAGCATTTTTTCATCGCCATGCTCAGAACATAAAAAAAGCCATGCAAATAGTCAACGTTCATGTCGAGCGCCCTCACGATCACGCCGTTGCCGGAAAGAGCTTACCGCAGGCTGGCTTCGCCTCAAGACCTTTGGACGCCTTCATCTTAGCCTTGCCTGGCTGTCGCGCGGGCTCTACTGATTGAAGGAGCCGCCGAAAACGCTCGAGCGGCCGCCACGCTTTTCGACTTTGACGTCGCGCAAAATCGAAGACTTGATGTTGACGCGCATGTAAATGCCCTTACGAGGCCCCGTGGGCGTCCACAACACCTGCATCTCCCAGCAGTGCAGATCGCGGTAGATCGAATACTGTTGATCGAACACGGCCTTGTTCACGACGTCGAATTGCGCCGAGACGCCGACGCGCCAGTTCTTGGTCAATGTCACTTCGCAATTTTGTAGGCTCAACTGTGCGCGCTTGGTTTTGTGCAGAGGATTGGTTTGATCATAACTCAAATTGAACGCAAGATTCACGTTCCATGGAATCGAAGTGTTGACAAAACGCTGCCGTTGCCCCTCGAAGAATCTTTCGTCCAAATTTTCCGGCAGCAACGGCTCTTCTTGAGCCTCGCCGGCCGGTTCCGGCGCGGTGGTGCCAGCCGCAGAAGCGGTAGTGCTGCCCTGTAGGTGCAAGCTGGCGTTCACGCTGTAGTTTGTCATGCGCAAAAAACCTCCGCGCCTGCCGAGCCGGCGGGGTATTGTTGTACCGGTGGTGCGATCATAATCATAAAAGCTGTGCGCCGCCGACATGCTCAACGACAAATTGCGCTCGGGATTCGCTTGCAGCGTCGAGAACAGGCTGGATTGTCTGAAAGTCTCCGCCGCAAAATTGTAGCCGCTCGAAACATTCAACGTGAACAAGTCGATTTTCTTGGGCTTTTCTTCCGTGCCGGTTTTCATTTGAAAAAGATTGCCGACGGAAAAACTCAACGCCGCAACTTTGCCCCGGCTCGTGCCGCCAAAGCGATCGAAGCGCTGTTTGCTGCCGTCGGGCAGCTCCACTTCTTGATAGTAGCCCCAGAACGGATCGGAAAAATCCGGGCGATAAGAAAACGACAGGCTCGGCGAGACGACGTGGCGCAGCGCTTGTACCGGTCCAAGTCCTGGGTTGAACATACCGTAAAGTTTCGTGTTTGCCGAAAGCGAATAGCTGAACATGTGCCGCGTATCGAAGCCCTTGTCGAGGCGTGAGCCCACGGGATTCGTGCCGGTAGAATCCTCCTGTAGAAAATATGCCGTGGTGCGATCGAACCAATCTGCCGTGATCGGCAACGATTGGCTGAGATACAGCCAGCCAAAGAAGCGCTTGGGGCTGTTCAAAGAAAGATTCAGCGCGTGCCGGGCGGCGGCTATGGACTCGGTTTCAACACTGTCCGCCGCCTTGTTGAAACGATACTCGCCGCTGCTGCCAAAACTGAAATACAAGCCGGAATACCACGGCGGGTCCTCTTCGAGCCTGTTTTTCTTCTTTTTGGTTTTTTGAGGAAAAATCTGTCCCTGTGCCCAATTGAAGCTGTAACCTGGCAGTGTACGCTGGAGCGATCCGTTCTCCAAATCTTTGAGCTCGGATACGTTGAAGCTCAAACTGCCGCGGCCGTCCCTGAAGCTGGTGGAATAAGTGGCATTGGACTGCAAGCGGCGCGTGAGTTGTTCGTTGCGCCCTTCACCGAGGTTTTTGTAAATGCTGTTGTCGTTGACAAAGTACCCCTGCGCGCGTAATGAGGAGCGCGTGCCGACCTGCTGGCTGTGGCTCAACGACAGCGTCCACAAACGCTGTTGCTTTGTGCTGCTCCCGGTATAGTCAAGATAAGAGAAGTTTTTGTCTGTAAACGATACATTGACGTTGCCGCTGTAGGCGTAGCGCTTGTTGTAGTTCAGTCCGCTGCGCAGATACCAGCCCGAGCGCTCGAAGAAATCCACCTGCGTGCGCGCGTCGAGATAGTCGTTGATGGCCCAATAATAGCCGAGGTCTCGCAAGAAGCGGCCCTCTTGTTCAGTCTGACCGAAGCGCGGCACGATCAAGCCGGAATGACGGCCGGATTGGATCGGGAACCACGCGAAGGGAAGGATCATCAACGGGATGTCGCCGAGATAGAAGACCACCGGCTTGGCGATGACTTTGTCGTTCACAATGATCTTCATGCGGCGGCTTTGAAAATGAAAATGCGGGTGAGCCTCGATTGCACAAGTTGAATATGAGCCGTGGCTGACGTTCAAAACATTGTCGCCGATACGCTTGATTTGCCCGCCGAAGTATTTGCCGTCGTCGAATTGGGTGCGGCCGCGCAATACCCGCCCGCGTTCAGTGGAGAAATTGTATTCCATCCTCTCGCCGCTCATGCGCTCACTGCCGTCGGCGAAAACAGGAATCGCTTGCAATGGGTGCGTCGTGCTGTCGGCCTTGCCATTCTGCGGAGCCTGGCCGTTTTGCAGAGAGTCCGGCAAGGGCTCGGCAATCAATAAGTTTTTGTTCCAATCCACCGTGATGCGTCCGGCCTCGAGTGTTGCGGTTTTGAATTTGACCACGGCCTGACCGGTCAAAATCGTGACCCGCTGTTCGACCAGGTTTTCGATGGTTTGCGCAGTGTAAGTGATCGGCGCGTCCAGGCCCGAGCGCTTTTGGGTCCGGGTTGTCGCTACGGTGTCAGCAGCCGCCTGGATTGAATCCGGATCCGAAACGGGCGAGTCTTGTTGGGCATGCAGTACGTCTTCAAAAGACGGCATGAAAACCAGCGCAACCAGGCACGGCGCAATTTTTTTGAATGGAGCAATCGACATAGTTTAGAAAATACAAAAGCGCAAACATCACAATGTTTCAAAAAATGCACATGTTTCCGAGGCTAGACGGTTTCTTCATTCCCGCCAGCTCGATATTTTTCCCACCATTGACGCAGGCGATTGGCGATGTCAGCTTCTGTGCCATTATTCGTAGGCCGGTAATACCGTGCCTCGGATAGATTTTCGGGCAGATAATTTTGCACGACAAAGTTGCCGGGGTGATCATGCGGGTAATCATAGTCTTTACCGTAACCATGAGCCACCATCAGTCTGGTGGGTGCATTGCGCAAATGCAATGGGATTGGCGCCAGCGTTTTTTCCCGGACGTCTGTCCGCGCCTGGCTAAGGGCAACACAGGAAGCGTTGCTTTTCGGCGCGCTGGCGAGATAGGTCGTCGCTTGCGCCAGCACCAATGCGCCTTCAGGCAAGCCGATATACGTCACGGCGGTGAACGCTGAAGTCGCCACCACCAGGCCCATGGGATCGGCATTGCCGATATCTTCACTCGCCAATATAATCAAACGCCGCGCGATGAATTTTGGATCCTCGCCCGCCTCCAGCATGCGCGCGAGGTAATGCAATGCCGCGTTGGGATCGCTGCCGCGCACGCTCTTGATGAACGCAGAAATCGTGTCGTAATGCTGGTCGCCCGCGCGATCATAGAGAATCGCTCTGCGCTGCAGCGCGGTCTGGATGAACGCCAGTGTGATTTTACGCCGGCCGTTGGCTTCCACGGGCGCCAAACGCGCGGCCAATTCGAGCGCATTCAACGTTGCGCGCGCATCGCCGCCACCGAGCTGCACCAAGGCGTGGCGCGTTTCGTCGTCTATTTCGACCTGCGCGCCCGCCAATTGCCCGTCGCTTTGCAAAGCGCGCTCGACGAGACGCAACAAATCCCTCTCCGCGAGCGCAAACAACGCATAAATCTGGCAACGTGACAGCAGCGGCGAAATGATTTCAAAGGAGGGGTTTTCGGTGGTCGCACCGATTAAAACGATGGTGCCATCCTCCACTCGCGGCAACAGAGCGTCCTGCTGCGCCTTGTTGAAACGGTGAATTTCATCGATGAACAGAACCGTCGCCTTGCCGAGTTGGCGATTGTTCACCGCTTTCTGCAATACTTCGCGTACCTCTGCCACGCCGCTGCTGACCGCGCTCAACGTGAACATATCCGCTTTTGCTGCTTGCGCCAGAATGCGCGCCAGCGTGGTCTTGCCGCTGCCCGGCGGCCCCCAAAGAATCATCGACACCAGCTCACCGCTTTGCACCGCGCTCTGCAATGGCTTGCCCGGCGCCAGCAGGTGCTCTTGACCGACGAAATCTTCCAGGCGCTGCGGTCGCAGACGTTCGGCGAGGGGTGTGTTTTTCCGCGCGGCGGCGCGGGCTTCTTGTTCGAAGAGGTCCATAATTTCTGTAAACGGATTGAACGGATGAAACGGATGAAAAAAGGTGCTCCGCACGCTACGGCTTGAAGTGTGGATTCACTAGCCGTCGTATTTCAAGCTCATTACTACCGAAATTTACCAACAATCCCAATTTCAAGTTGGGGACTTTTAAATAACTCAGCAACTGTGCTTCAAAACGTGGATGAAGTTCAGCGACACTCTTCAGTTCCGAGATGATTTTTTCGAAGACAAGTAAATCCACGCGATATTCATCAACTTTCCTGCCACAGTAATATACGGGATAGACCTTTTCTCGCTCGAAAGGTACTCGTTCCCTTGCAAAGTCTACCATGACCGCTTGCTTATAAGTTTCTTCGCGAAAACCCGGTCCGAGCTGGTTGTAAACGTTGAACAAGCTTTTGCGAATGCGAAACGTGAGATCTTCATAGATTAGTTTTCCCATTTTCAGGACCCTCCATTTTGTGATTCATAACGTCTCCAACCCAAACTTCACGGTCCATCCCCTCAAATTGAACAATTTCGAATATTCATCCGCTTAATCCGTTCAATCCGTTTACCAAAACCTTTTGAACAAAAAAGCCCCCGTAGGGGCGTTGCGATCATTCAAAATCTTGGTAAGCATGCCATCGAAACGCGGTCAGACCCTGGTGCGTGCCGAACCACACCAGCTCGTCGTCCATTGCGATCGCATTCACGTGATTGTCCAGCAAACCGTCGGCGCTGGTGTACTGCTTCCACTCCTTGCGGCCCCGATGATATTTAAACACCCCATCGTTGGTGCCCACCCACACCACCTCGGGCCCGGCTTTGACGATGTTGATTTGCCCGTCTCCGAATTGCCGGCGTGCCGGCGCACCTTGCCACGTGGCGTGCAAAACATCGAAGGCTTCGAGACCGAAATCCGTGCCGACCCAAATCACCGAGTCGGAAAATGAAAGGCTGACCACGGGTTGATCGCTGGGACCTGAGCTATCGTCCAGGTAGCCACCGGAGCTCCTGGCCATGTTGTAAATGAACAGCCCGCGCTCGGTGCCGAGCCAGAGCAAATTGTGCTGCCGCTCCAAGTCCCATATGCGCACGTGTCGCAACAGCTCGGGCTGGATTTCAACGATTCCAAGCGAATCCTGGCCGATCGTGTTCAGGGTAATGCGATTCAAGCCCAGATCGGTCGCAGCATAGAGATTGCCATCGTATACCAAAACGTCGTTCACGCGCTCGTCCACCAGGCCGTCGCGCGGCGTGAGGCGGCGCCAGCGATCCTTTTTTTGATCGTAGATGTTGATGCCGTATTCCGTGGCACAATAGATTTTCTTGTCGAAGGATGTGAAATTGTGCACCGCGTCGCTGCTCATGTCCAAATTCAAGCGCGCGTCGAAATAGCGCCAATCGAGATGCGAAGAGATGCCCGGACGCGGATTGGACCAGTACGTGATGCCTTGAATCGATTCGTCAGCCGGATCGCTGACCGGCAGATGCATGCCGCCGATCCAAAGCTCTTGATCCTCCAGCAACAAGGCATCGACGCGCGAGTTGGCCAGGCCAAACTGCAGGACTTCGGCGCGATCGACGTTCAAGTCCGCGCGCAAGGCGCCGAGACCCCAGGTCCCCAGCCACATATTACCCCAATTGTCGTTGATGGCGCTGGTCACGGGGGCACGGCGCAGGCGGTTGTCCTGCACGGTGCCGTACGCGTGAAAGTTGATGTTGTTGAACATGGCCCGGCCCGGATCGAACAAAAAGCCTGCCGGCATGAAAAATTGCGGCAAGGGTAAGCGGTCGGGCTTGCGCCGGACGCCGAACCAGGTGATTGGATCGCCGGGATTCACGCCGTCCGCCGGCAGAATGATGTTGCCGAATTTATCCTGGCGAAACAGTCGCCCCGAGTTGGTTTCGAACCAATTGGCCACTTGATCGAAGCCGATGGATACGACGTCCTCATTTGGCGGCAAACCGAGCTCGATCTTGGGAAAATTCGTCCAGCGCTGGGAAGCAGGATGTTGCCGGCTGAGGCCTTGGTCCGTGGCGCACCACAGGTAGCTGATGAACGGATCGAAAGCTACCACCGTGACGAAATTGCCTGAAATCCCGTCGCTGGTGGTGATGGGCGTATCCCAACGCCCGCGTACGGCGTCGAAGCGCAAAATCCCGGCAGTCGTGCCAAAGTAGGCATGTTGTGGTCCCACCGCCACGGAGCTGACGAAATTCGACACGCCATAGCTCACCCAATCGCCAGGGCGGTAACGGTCGAGGTTATCCGGACGAGGAGGGGAGAGACGCCAGGCGAGGAGCGCTACACCGGAGATTGCAATAAAGCCAAAAACACAAGAACTTTTCATTTCAAAATTCTCGATCAAAACGCCATAAATCATGCAGCTACTCGTTCTGGCGGAACGCTGCTTTAAGCATGCCGTGCAAAGTCGCCTTTTTGATCATCACTTCCATAAATATAACCTCAAAAGGCCAGTAAAGCAATTGCCCGGCTCGATTCTTGAAAGCGTTAGGCGATTCGCCTTTCAAAGAATAGAGCTCTGAAAGTCCGAGATAACCGGTTACTTCCTCAGTTTGCGTCAGCCTGGCTTACAACGGAAAAAGAACCGCAATAAGGAAAATGCAAATCTACTTAATCTGATACCTCTGCAGCTTCCGGTGCAAATTTGCGCGGTCGGTGCGCAGGCGGCGTGCCATTTCGCTCACGTTGCCCTGGCAGCGGTCGAAATAATGCTGGAGCAAGCGATATTCGTAGTTCTCCAGATTATCGCGGAAAGAAATATTCTCGTCGAAGGGGATGGAGACTGGCATCGTCGCCGGCGTGGGCGTTATTGTAGAGGATGGCTCACGATCTTCTCCGGCAAACATGGGGGACGCCAGCGCCGGCAGAGCTTGCTGGACGTGTTCACTGCCCAGATTTTCTTCTTCATTCATGATCACGAGCCTTTCGACGCTATTGCGCATTTCACGCACGTTGCCCGGCCAAGAGTAATTCTTCAACAACTGGAGCGCTTCCGGCAGCAGCGTTTTGGACCGCCGGCCATAAGCGCGTGAGATTTGCTGCAAAAAATAGTGCGCCAGCAGCGGAACGTCTTCCCGCCGGTTGCGCAGCGGCGGCACTTCGATGGGGATGACGGCGAGGCGAAAATACAAGTCCTCGCGAAAATGCCCGGTGCGGATCTCTGCTTCTAGATTTTTGTTCGTGGCGGCGATCACGCGCACGTCAAAGCGGATGGTTTGCGTTCCGCCGACCCGCATCAGCTCATTTTGCTGCAACACACGCAAAAGCTTGGCCTGCGTTTCCAGCGCCATGTCGCCGACTTCATCCAAGAACAGCGTGCCCGCGTTCGCCTGTTCAATCAATCCGATTTTGCGCCGCGTTGCACCGGTGAACGAGCCACGCTCGTGTCCGAACAATTCGCTTTCAATAAGCTCGCGCGGGATCGCGGCGCAATTGACCTGCACGAACGGCCCGTGGCGACGCTGGCTGTGGCGATGAATCGCTTCGGCTACCAATTCCTTGCCCGTGCCGTTCTCGCCGGTGATCAACACCCGTGCTTCTGAAGGCGCGGCTTTCTGAATGGCGCCGCGCAGCTCTTGCATCGCCGGCGACTCGCCGATGATATCGCCGGCCTGGCCGACCCTCTGCCGCAGCGCATCGCGTTCGCGCTCGAGCTGCAAACGCTGCTCGAGATGTCTTACTTCCAGCAACACGCGCTCGGCCTGCAACGGCTTTTCCAATAAATTGTAAGCGCCCAGGCGCGTGGCTTGCACGGCCAACTCGATATCCGCATGCGCGGAAATCATGAGCGTGGCGATCGCTATGCGATTTTCCTGCATGCGCCGCAGCACTTCGAGGCCGTCCATTCCGGGCAGGCGCAGATCGAGAAAGATGAGATCGAAGGGATGCTGCTGGAGGAGATGGAGCGCATCTTCCCCGCTGTTACTGGTGGCGACGTGATGCCCCTCGTCGCCCAACAGCCCGCGCACGGTGTTGCAAATCTGGGGCTCGTCATCGACAACTAGAATTTGTAATGGCATGCAAGAGCAATGGCTTTAGTGAAGCAAAAGCAGACTTTCGCATCGTACCCGCATCTCAAGGTGCGCTTGATGCGTAAATGCGTGAAACGTAAACGTTGCGTTGGGTTTCCGCGCCTGGCGGTCGAGGATTCAGGCCTTCAGGAGGCAACCGCCTGACCCTGGGCCGTCTGCTCTGCAAGGCGGCGAATCTGCGGCGCGGCGGCTTTACGGGCACGCAAATGCAAGACCACGGTCTCATCATCGTAGCGGCGATGTAACACGTGCCCAATGCGGTGAATGCGCGCAATGGTCGCCGATTCGTGCGCGGGCAATTCCACTTCGAATTCGATGACGTCCGCGGTGGCTGTTTCGTGCACGGCGTGTAACAATTCTCCCAAAAACATGCGGCGACCGGCGGAGATCATCACGGCGGGTGCGTATTCGCGCTGCAAACGCGCCAGCAACCCCGCTTCTTCGAGCGCATCGATTTTGTTGAACACATGCAACACGGGATATCCACCCAGGCCCAAGTCATTCAACACCTCACGCACGGTGGCTATCTGCCGCTCGAAATCCGGATGCGTGACGTCGATCACGTGCAGCAGCACGTCCGCTTCGCGCGCTTCTTCGAGGGTGCTTTTGAACGAGGCCACGAGATGGTGCGGCAGTTTACGAATGAAGCCGACCGTGTCGATCACCAAAATCTCCCCGAGATCCTTTGTGAGCCCGTTGTCGCTGTGGCGCAGCGCGCGCACGCACGGATCAAGCGTGGCAAACAAACGGTCTTCGACAAATACTTCGGCATTGGTCAAGACGTTCAACAAGGTGGATTTACCCGCATTGGTGTAACCGACCAACGCGACCTTGAACACGCCGGCGCGATGCTGCCGGCGTACCTCGCGCTGGCGATCGAGGCGCTGCAGTTCCTTGCCGAGATGCGCGAGGCGCTGGCGCACCATGCGGCGGTCGGTTTCCAACTGCGTTTCGCCGGGTCCTCGTAAGCCAATGCCGCCGGCATGCCTTGAAAAGTGCGTCCATTGTCCGGCCAGGCGCGGCAGGAGGTATTCCAATTGTGCGAGCTCCACCTGTGTGCGCGCTTCTTTAGTGCGCGCGCGCCGGGCGAAAATATCGAGAATTAACCCGCTGCGGTCGATGACTTTCGCCTCGAAGAGTTCCTCCAAATTATTGGCCTGGCCCGGCGAGAGATCATCGTCGAAAATGACGACCTCGATTTGTTTTTCCGCCACGACCTGCGCCAGGAATTCCGCCTTGCCGCGCCCAATGAAATAGGCAGGATCGATTTTGGCGCGGTTGTGGATGATGGTTTCAATCACCTCGGCGCCAGCCGTGTCAGCCAGTTGTGCCAGCTCCTGCATGGCATAATCCGTAGCCTGATGCTTCTTGCTCCCACGTACCGTCAACCCCAATAGCAATGCGCGCTCACGATCGCGCGGGCGAAGGTCATACATACGTTTCTGGATAGGCACATCTCCTTCCATCAGAATTTTGTCCAACGCCGCGCCTTTGCATGCACGCAGGGCTGGATCATTTTCAATTTACCGGTGCACGTGTGCGCACCCGCTGGGCAGAATCGACAACGGCTCCATTCGAGCTCGCTGCCGGACTACGATAGAGCAGCATTTCGACGACCATGGCGAGGATGGCAGCCATCAAGAAGAGCCGCCAAAGCTCCGAGCCATAACGCGCCTGTTGGATGCCGGCACGCAAATCGCCTTTCGCCGGCAGCTCCTCCAGCGCAGCCACACCGCTGCCTGCGGCCAATCGCTCTCCAGACAACGGCGCCGCATGTAATTCTGCGGCATTGAAATTTACCGGCCACACTTGCAAGCGCTGCCCTCCGTTCCACAGTGAGTAAAAGCCTGGCGACGCCGTGGCTTGCACGCGCACTTGATAATTCTGGCCCACCACGTTTACCGGCACTCTCTGCCGTTCCTGGGTGGGCAGCGCAACCTCTACTTCCTGCGCAGGGACTCGCAGTACTGTATTTAACTCACTTCCCACGTAATAAGTTTGCTGTTGATGTTCGTTATTTTGTGTGACGTACGCCACACTGCGATAAATCAGGGGTGCGAACAATCCCTTGAAAGAAAAATCAGACCAGTGCTCGTTTGGCGCGGAGGTGAACACAAGTATTTTGCCGGCCTGCACCTGCCTTTCCAGCAAAAAAGCATGTCCATTGGTATAATTCAAAATCGATTTGGTACCTGGCGCCATGTTGAAATGCACCGCGAAACGGAACAAGGGCGACTCGATACGCACTTCTTTATCGCTCTGCTCGAACACGTTGCTGAAAATGGGATGCGAAAAATCTATTGGCCCCAGCTTGACGAAATTCTCGGTCGCGTCCAAGCCGCCCATGGTGCCGCCCCATGTGCCGATATTGATAGGCGCGAAGAGCGTTTCGTTATAATGCCGTAAATCTGTTTCGCTGCCGGGAAAAACAATCACGCCGCCGCCACTGCCTAGAAAGTTGACCAGTCGCGCCACCACGCCTTCGGACAACCGGCTGACATTTACGAGCACGATGCCATCATAATTCGTAAACCCTTCGGCGCTCAATTCCCGCGTGCTGATTTCCTTCCACGTTTGGACGGTGCTGCTGTTGCGCGTTTCCGTGTGCAGCGCGGCTCGAACATACAACAAGTCCTCCGGCTTTTCCGCCACGGCCAGCAGGCGCCGGCGATAGGGAATGTAAAATGAAAAATAACGCGTGTTGTCATGCCCGAAATCGTCTTCATCCAGGCTGACGCGGCCGGTAATGAAGCCCGCACTGTCTGGAATCGCGCGCAAAGTGACCTGTCGCTGGCTGCCCGTGGGCACGCCCACGCTCTGCTGCGCGACGCGCTTATTATTGAGATACAGATGCACGAGCTGATTGGCGCTCGCGCGCGCGCCGTGATTCGCGACCGTGGCCACAACCTCGAAGCTTTTGCCCTTCTCAAAGATTTGGTTGGCGAGGGAAATCTCAGCCAGCGTCAAGTTATTGGGCAGGTCTGAATCAGAGCGCAGCAGATACCCGCGCACACCCGGCAGGCCGGGCAACGGCGGTAAATCTGTGCTGCGGCAATCCGAGAGCAAATACAGCTCGCGATTGACATTGCGCGATTTCGACAGAACGTCACGCGCCAGAGCCAGCGCGCCGGACAGGTCCGTCTCCGCCCAAGTTTGCGGCAGCGCGGTGATAGTTTCGACCAGCTTCTCCGGTTCCAGGAACGGGCCGCCGGCCGCGAGCACGGCCGGGCGCGCCGCAGCAATGACAAACAATTCATCGCCGGCGCTAAACGATTCCGCAATGGTTTGCGCGTGGCGGCGCGCCTGTTCGAGCAGGCTCACACCTGCGGGTGCGGCCGCCATGCTGAGAGAATTGTCGAGAATGAAAACCGCGGTGGCGCGTGCGCGCTGCGCCAGAACGGAATGCTCCCGGCGCAATGTGGGGCGGGAGAATGCGAGCACCAGTAGCGCCACGATCAACATGCGCAGGAGCAACAACAGCCATTGCCGCAATTTGAGCTGCCGGATTTTCTCTTTCTCGAGACGTTTGAGAAATGCGACCGTGCTCACCGTCACAACGCGCAGCTTGCGCCGGGTGAGGAAGTGGATCAAAATTGGCAGGCTAACAGCGGCGAGCGCCCAGAGGAGAGTGGAGTTTAGGATTCCGAACATGCGGTGCAGGTACAAGTAAAGAGTAAATGAATGAAACAAAAAGCAATTTAGACTTTCGATACGAAATTTAGAAAATGTTTTGCTGTGGAGCAATTTATAAAATTTAGCTTGAATAAATCAACTGGGCCACGTATTCTATTGATGGTTCAAAGCCTATCATTATGAAATGTTCAACAAAAGCATTAATGAGGAGTAACAAAAAATGAGCACCCGCGAGCTTGTTATTGACAAAATTCAAAAGATGCCCGAGCCATACTTGCCTGAGCTATACGAAATCATTCAGGAGTTTGAAGCAGCGAAGCAAGACACGTCTGCCAAGCCCAATTTGATGGCGAAGTTGAGAAGCATCAAAATCTCTGCACCGAGAGATTTTTCGCAGAAAGTCGATCTGTACGTTGCCGGGAACACTGATCATGTATGAAAAATATAGCGACAAAGCGTGGGGTTTGGTCGATTGCGTTTCGTTTGTTGTCATGCACGAAAATGAAATTGCCGACGCTCTGACTTCTGATGAACACTTCAAACAAGCCGGTTTCAATATTTTGATGCGAAGCTGAAAAGCTTGCCTCTCGATATTCCCTGCACTCAAAACTATCCTCCCTTCAAGCACTCCTTAGAACGCTCCAGCATAGATTAGTACTCGCGACATTGTCGTAAACTTTTGCAAAATAAAATCTCCTGTCTGCGACAGGATTATTTCATCCTTTGATGCGGTTACTAATGCGCTTGAAAGACGAGAACAAATACATATCGATTTGGTCAAGGTTGCAAGCCAGATTGGTAAGCTTCTTGAAATTGGTTTTGATATACCAGATCATTTAAAAATCAATGAATTTAGAGTTGTGACTAATAAGCGAGAGCAAGGAGACGTTGTACATAGAGTGGAATTATTAGAAAATAAACGATTCGGTCGTCAAATTAATACATACCCTGCAGCATGGTCAGGATAACCTTTGAAAAACTCACACCCCGCTCTTCGCCAACAACTTCCTGAACAAATTAATCGGGCTGAACGAAGATTGCTTGCGCACAGCTTCAACCGGCAAAGGCTCGGGAATTTTGATTTCCTTGCCGGCCAGGGCCAGTCGCGGGTTTTCGAAAAAGATTTTCCGGCCCGGGCCTTCGCCCCACAATTCGCACACGGTCTTGTAAATCTGGCCGATACGCAATGGCCGGCGTTGCGGGTTGTGGCCGTCGCTGCCGACGAAATGGATCAAGCGGCTGTTGAGCAACGCGATGGCCAGCCATTTCACGTCTTCGCCGTACTTACCCTCCAGGCTGCTGGCGTTCATTTGCAATAATGCACCGCGCTGTACGAACTCATACGCGCGCTGCGGGTTTTTCAGAAGCCCGAAATTTCTCTCCGGGTGTGCGATGATGGGAATCTTGCCGTTCAAAATCAGCTCAAAAAATACGTCATCCACGCCGCGCGGAATGCCCTGCATCGGAAATTCCACCAAGAAATAACGGCCATTGTTGTTGAACGTGGAAATGGGATGGGTGAGATCCATGTCAGACTGGTAATAGATTTCTGCGGCGAGGTGCACCTTCAGCGGCAATTTCGCTTCGGCCAGGCGCGACAGTATGGCCTCGTATTTGGCGAGAATTTCGGCTTCGAGCTTGTAATCCGAATTGTTGAGAATGTGATGGGTAATCAGCACTTCGGTGGTGCCTGACCGCAGCGCCTGCTGTGCCATTTCCATGGATTCTTCCCAATCCTGCGAACCGTCATCGATACCTGGCAACAAATGCGAATGCAAATCAATCAAAACGGCCTCCTGGCATTGTGAATGGCCTCGGCAAAACTGCGCATCAGGTTGAGGTGCCCAAGCGGCGAGCTGCTCGAAGGCACGCCACGCGAGGAAGTCCCCCCTGATATTTCCAAAATATTTCCGGTGACGACGAACGAAGCCCCGGCCTCCACACATTGGGCGGCCCAGGCCGGCGTGCGCACGCCGCCGCCAACGATCACCGGCACGTTGACGTACGAAGACACCGCGTGAACCATCTCGATCGGCACCGGATGCTGCGCGCCGCTGCCCGCCTCGAGATAAATCAGCTTCATCCCCAAAAGCTCGGCGGCAAGCGCAGTAGCTTTGGCAATGTCATTTTTGTCGCGTGGAATCGGGCGGGTGTTGCTCATGAATTCTGCAGAAGTGACGCGACCGGATTCGATCAACATGTAGCCGGTCGGAATCGATTCCATACCCAGATTCTTGATGAGCGGGGCGGCTTTGATTTGTTCGCCGATGAGGTAATTGGGATTCTGGCCGCTGACCAAAGAGAGAAACAAAACCGCATCGGCAAAACGCGAGATTTGCAGCGTGCTGCCGGGAAAGAGGATGCAAGGCACAGTGGCGGCCGAGCGAATGGTTTGTACGATTTCATCAAAATGAGCGTTGAGCAGCAGGCTGCCTCCGATGAGAATCGCATCCGCACCGCCCTCGCTCGCGGCCTGAGCCATCTCCGCGAGCTGATCCGGCTCCCATTTGTCCGGATCAATCAAAACCAGGTAACCCGCACTTTGCGAGGCGCACATCGCGCGCAGCCGCTCGCACATCGGGACTTGCAACCGCCCGTCAACACGATCGTGCTTCAGCTCGGCGAGCTCGTTTGCCTGCGGCCGCGGGCCGTCGCGCTGTGCGGGCGGATTAGCGATGGCTCATCTCCTTCACGATGCCGGCCACGCTGGCGAGCGCTTCGTGCATGCGGCTCGCTTCCTTGCCGCCCGCCGTCGCCAAATGCGGCCGGCCGCCGCCCGAGCCACCCGTGATTTGCGCGACGCGCTTGATGATGTCTCCAGCTTTCAGGTTTTTGCTTTTGATCAAATCGTCCGTGACCACGCACACAAAGTTGAGCTTGCCCTCGGTCACGGCGGCAAGCACGCCCACGCCGCTGCCAAGCTTGTCGCGCAGATAGTCCCCCATGACTTTGAGATCATCGGCCGCGCTCGCCTCCACGGTAGCGGCCACAATCCGGAATCCGTTAAGCAGCTCCGCGCGCGCGGTAAGGTCGGCGAGATCCTGCTGTGAAAGCTTCAGGCGCATAGTGCGTAGCTCACGCTCGAGCAGCTTGCGCTGTTCCACGAGCTCGCGCACTTTTTCGACCAGTTCTTCATTCGAAGCATGAAGCAAGCCGCGCAGATTCTCGGTGAGTTGGCGCTCCTGCCGCGTGAGCCGTTCGGCCGTTTTGCCGGTCGCGGCTTCCAGGCGGCGTATGCCGGCGGCGGCGGACGATTCATTGAGCAAGGTGAACATGCCGGCTTCGCCGGTATGTTGCAAATGCGTGCCACCGCACAATTCCAGAGAATAGTCGCCGATTTTCACGACGCGCACGACGTCGCCATATTTTTCTTCGAAAATCGCCATGGCGCCGAGCTTGCGCGCCTCATCATACGGCATTTGCGTCGTGGTGATTGGCAAATCCAGGCGAATATGCTCGTTCACCGTGCCCTCGAGATCCTGCATTTGCATGTGCGAGATCTTTTCAAAATGCGTCACATCGAAACGCAAGCGCTCGGGCGCAACCAATGACCCGGCTTGCGTCACGTGCTTGCCCACGAGATCCCGCAACGCGCGGTGCAACAGGTGGGTGGCCGTATGGTTGCGTGCAGTATCGAGCCGCGCTTCGTGGTCAATTTGCGCCAGCACGGCCGGATTTTCAATTTTGCCTTCGCGCAAAGTGCCGAGGTGAATGATATGCGAACCGGCTTTCTGGGTGTCCATGACGTCGATGATAAAGCCCTCACCTCTGATTATCCCCTTGTCGCCGACTTGCCCGCCGGATTCGGCATAGAACGGCGTATCGGACAGCGTCAGCAACACCCGGCCGTCTTCGTGCTGAATCTGGCGAATCTCCGCCTCGGTTTCATGGTCTTGATAACCCACGAATCGCGAAGCTTTGCCTTTGGTCATCGTGCGCCAGGATTCCGGCTGCAGCGTGGCATAACTCTTGAACATGCCGGCCGCGCGGGAGAGGTCCCGCTGTTTGTCCATCGCAATGTTGAATCCGGTTTCATCGACGGACAAGCCCTGTTCACGCGCCATAAGCTGGGTCAAATCGAGCGGAAAACCGTACGTATCGTAGAGACGGAAGGCGTCATTGCCCGAAATGGTTTTGCTTTTCTCGGAATGCACGTTGTTGACGATGCCATCGAAAATCTCCAGGCCGCGATCGAGTGTTTGGTTGAAGCTTTCTTCTTCGGCTTTGATCACGCGGCTCACGTATTCGTGTTTTTCTTTCAGTTCGGTAAACGTGTCGCCCATGATGTCAACCAGCGTGGGCACGAGCTTATAGAAGAAAGGCTCGTGCATGCCGAGCTTGCGGCCAAAGCGCGCGGCCCGGCGCAGGATACGGCGCAGCACGTAGCCGCGGCCTTCGTTCGCAGGCAGCGCGCCGTCAGCGATTGCAAAAGTCAGACAACGAATGTGATCTGCAAGTACGCGATGCGGCATGCCGTTCTCGAAATCGTAACCTTTGCCGGTGAGCTCCGATACTTTGTGAATCATGGGCGTAAACAAATCGGTGTCATAATTGGAATTGACGCGATTCATGACCGCCAGCACGCGCTCGAAGCCCATGCCCGTGTCCACGTGCTTCGCGGGCAGCTCTTTGAGTGACTTGTCCGGCTCGCGATTGTATTGAATAAATACCAGATTCCAGATTTCCATCACGCGCGGATCGCCGGCATTGACCAGCTTGGCGCCGGAGCCGTCGGGCGTGAGATCGATGTGAATCTCCGAGCACGGGCCACAGGGTCCGGTTTCGCCCATCTCCCAGAAGTTTTCCTTCTCGCCGAAACGCAGCACGCGGCTTTTGGGCATGCCCGTGACCTTTGGCCATAGCTCCGCCGCCTCTTCGTCGGTCTTGTAGACCGTGGCGTACAATCGCTCGCCGGGCAGGCCCCAGATTTTTGTAAGCAATTCCCACGCCCATGCGATCGCCTCGGCCTTGTAATAGTCACCGAACGACCAGTTGCCGAGCATCTCAAAAAAAGTGTGATGATACGTGTCGAAGCCGACATCTTCGAGATCGTTGTGTTTGCCGCTGACGCGGATACATTTTTGCGTATCGGCCACGCGCGTGTAATCGCGTTTCTCCAAGCCGAGAAATATGTTCTTGAATTGATTCATGCCGGCGTTGGTGAAGAGCAGCGTGGGATCATGCAGCGGAATCACCGGCGCCGAAGGCACGAGGGTGTGGCCCTTGCTCTTGAAAAAATCGAGAAACGATTGGCGAACTTCCTTGGACTTCATGGGACTTCCTGGTAACGAGTTGAGTGGAATGCTAATATTTGTTGCCGGACTTGAAAAACATCAAGCAAGGATGCTGGGAGGCAAAGCACCATAAAAAAACAAAAAGTGTCGCAGCCACCAGTCAGTTCTTTGAATCTTTCAACTTTTTTTCTTTACGTTCTTGTCTTTCTATCCACCAAACCATGTAAAGCCCGGCGAGTACGATAATTCCCAGCATGACCGTATAAGCGATCACATTGTTCATTTTTCTCCTCCTGATCTCTGGGCTTTCCGACTATTCTTGGGCAAATACCAAAGTTTGCGACTGAGATAACCCATGATGAAGGCTAAAACAAGAAAAAAGCTCGTCCACACCATCAAAACACCAGGGACATAATTGAGCTGTCCGGCCATGTAAGGTATGATTGCAACAGTAATAATGACAATGGCCACTTTCTCAAAAAAGCCGAGCCAGAATTTATAAACTTCTTTCTGGTTTTCTGATTGACTCACGCTTGATTGCGTCATTGCCGCCCCTCCCAGGATTTATTTGAGGCTCCATAGAAACTATTTCTTGCATAAGCGTCTCTGTCTCTCGCCTATACATTTGCCCCCAATTCCTGCCACAACTTCGTCTGTTCTATCGTCTCCCAATCAAACCCTCTCCGCCGCAGATGATCGACCAAACGCTGTCGCGCTTTTTGCGGCGGCAAAGCGGCCAGCCGCTTGCGCAGTTTCTCCGCGAGCTGATCGGCTAATCGTGCCGTGGTCTCGGCATTCTCAAAAACTTCTCCGAGGACTGCAGAAACGGTCTCGGCAGCGAGGCCTTTCTGCTGCAACTCGAGCTGCAGACGCGCCCGGCCGGTTGGGCGCTGGCGCAGGCGACTTTGCACGAACTGCCGCGCAAAATCAGTGTCATCGACGAAACGTTTTTGTCTGCATTCCTCGAGAACACGCGCAATCACTTCATCATTATAACCCGCGCGCGCGAGCGCGTCACGCAGCTCTTTCTCACTGCGTGCACGCATGCCGAGCAGGCGATAGGCCTTGGCCAGCGCAGCGCGCAAATCCCGCGCTGCGCTATCCACGGTAAATAAATCCGATTGTGCCGCCGGATCGTTTCGTGTGCGGCGGTGCTGCGCCGATTTCATGCCCTGGCCGCGGCCGCTTTGGTTTTATTCGCTTTTGCTTCTTTACTCTGCTCGGATTCTGCCGTCGCTTCGGCAGCGCCGTTTACGTGCAAACCCGATGCCTTGCGTACCTTGAGATCGAGATCTTTCGTCACCTGGGGATTTTCGATCAGAAATTTCTTGAGGTTCTCGCGGCCTTGCATTCTTTCCTGTCCGAGGGTGAACCAGGTGCCGCTTTTTTCGATCAGACCGAGGTTGATGCCGACATCGGCGAGATCGCCTTCATAGGAAATGCCGCTGCCGTACATAAGATCGAACTCCGCCTCTCTGAAAGGCGGTGCGACTTTGTTCTTGACCACCTTCACTTTCGTACGGTTGCCCGTTGCTTCTTCGCCGTTCTTGATCGAAGCGATGCGCCGCACGTCGAGGCGTACCGAGGCATAGAATTTCAACGCGCGACCGCCGGTGGTCGTTTCCGGGCTGCCGAAGAGCACACCGATTTTTTCGCGGATTTGGTTGATGAAAATCGTGCATACGTTGGTTTTGCTGATCGTGCCTGCGAGCTTGCGCATAGCCTGGCTCATCAGGCGCGCCTGCAAACCCATTTGCGCGTCGCCCATCTCGCCTTCGATTTCCGCTTTGGGTACCAGCGCCGCGACCGAATCGATGACGATGACGTCGAGTGCGCCGCTGCGCACTAACGTTTCCGTAATCTCCAGCGCCTGTTCCCCGGTGTCTGGCTGTGAGACAATTAAGTTATCAATATCGACACCCAGCTTTTTCGCGTAAATCGCGTCGAGCGCGTGCTCGGCGTCTATGAACGCGGCGATGCCCCCGCGCCTTTGCGATTGCGCGATGATGTGCAGCGCGAGCGTCGTTTTGCCGCTGGATTCGGGACCGAAGATTTCGATGATTCGGCCGCGCGGCACGCCGCCGACGCCGAGCGCGACATCCAATGAGATCGAGCCCGTGGAAATCACATCGATGGTCACTTTGGCGCGTTGGTCGCCGAGCTTCATGATCGACCCCTTGCCGAACTGGCGGTCGATTTGTTGCATGGCGCTATCCAGGGACTTCAGTTTTTCATTTTGTTCCACTGTATTCCCCTCTTTCCTGGTTGAAGTTTGTCACGTGGTAAGAATTTAGCCGTTTGAAGCTCGGAGCGCAAGACTTCAGTTTTGCGAGATTTTCATGAGCATAAGCCTAACAGGCATACGGCACGCAACGCTGAAGCATTGCAATCCGGTTCAAATTGCCAAACTCATAAGTTACCTTTAGTTTATTTTGGATCGCCAACCTGCAAAGAATTGACTGGTGAACAGACGGAATCGTTGTCTCTGCTTGCAGTTACTTTTTTTATCCCCCTCCGCGCGCGAGCGGGAATTTATGCAGCGGCGTATAGATCGAACCTGCCGGCTGCAATTCGCTTTTCATAAGAATGCACTCGTGAAAAACTGTAGCCAGGCTCGAAAAAGGTCGGTCGCGCATGGCTTTGAGGATGGCGGTTACCGCCCCGTTGCGCACGCGACCAATGGTCAGATGAGGTGCGAAGGAGCGGGATTCAGGCTGGAATCCAAAGTGCATGCAAGCGCGGTCGATTTCTTTTGCCAGTTGGTTCAATGCGTCGGTTTCCGTTTTCAATCCCAGCCAGAGCACGCGCGGCCTTTTTTCATCTGGAAAGGCACCGCTCCCAGTGATTTGGACGCGAATCGAGTCATAGTGGCTGCAAATTGCGCCGAAACTCACCGCCAGCTCTGGAATCTGTGCGGCCTGGGTGTCGCCCAGGAATTTCAGAGTGAGATGCAGATTTCGACTCTTCACCCAACTGATGCCGTCTGCCAGCATTTCCAAAGGCTGAAGATATTCAGCAATCGCCTGTTTGACGGCCGGATCAAATTCCAGCGCGACGAAAGTGCGAATCACCCCGCCGCCGGCCGGTGGTGCGGACCTCCTCATGAGTTCTTCGACGTTTGCAAGGCCTGATACAACATCCCGAACGCCAACTGCGAGAATCTTTCCTTATTCACCAAACGATCATGGGTGAAGATGATGTGTTTGGCCAGCACGGCATCCGGAGTGGCCAAAGCCACCCAAACCAATCCCACCGGTTTTTCGGGAGTGCCGCCCGTCGGACCGGCAATGCCGGTCGTCGCCAGGCCATAGGTCGCCCCGCTTTTTTTACGCGCCCCTTCGGCCATTGCCCGTGCGCACGCTTCGCTGACGGCGCCATGTTGTGCGATGATTTCGCGCGGAACGCCGAGCAGGTCGATTTTGGCTTCATTGCTGTACGTCACGTAGCCTCGTGAAAAGTAATCCGAGCTGCCGGAGACATTGGTCAGGCGATTGGCAATCAAACCGCCGGTACAGGACTCTGCCACGCCCAGGGTTTCCCGGCGTTCTCGCAGCTTGCGACCAATGACTGCTTCCATCGTCTCTTCATCGAAGCCATAGACGTATTTCCCGGCGCGGGCGAGAATCAATCTTTCCGCTTCGGCCAGAAGCCGTTGCACCTCTTCCGAATTGGGGCCCGTCGCCGAAACCCTCAAATTCACGCCGTGATAGCCCGGCAACGACGCCAGCTTGCCGTAGCGCTCGATTTCGGCAATAGGCGAGAGCTTTTCCGCCAACGTGGATTCGGCGATGCCGTAGGTTTTTATGGTGCGATGGCGAATCACGGTACCGCCGGCGTACGGTCGCAAAAAGGGCAACAGCGACTCTTGCACGATATTTTTCATCTCCACCGGCACGCCGGGAAGCACGGCACAATATTTTCCGTCTTTTTCAAAGAGCAATCCGGGAGCGGTGCCCATTTCATTCCACAACACTTGCGCGGCCACAGGCACGAGAGCTTGTTCTTCATTGACGCGCGCCATGGTCATATTGCGGCGCTGGAAGATTTCCCGCACGTGTGTGAGCACCTTGAGATCAGGCTGCATCGGCCCGGCCTCGAAAAAGTCCGCCACGACTTTTTTTGTGACGTCATCGTGCGTCGGTCCGAGACCGCCCGTGGCGATGATGACCTCGGCGCGCGCCATCGCCACGCGCAAACACGCGCGAATGTGCTCGGCGTCATCGCCGACCGTGGTCATGAATCTCACCGGCACACCGGCGCCGCTCAGTTGCTCGCCCAGCCAGGCGGCATTGGTGTTGACGATCTGCCCGATGAGCAATTCATCGCCGATGGTGATGATTTCCGCGATCATATTTTTCCCGTCATTCATGAGGAATTTTGTGAAGCAGCAAGCAAAGCGCCCATGCTTCCCAGGATTCCTCCTGAATGGCATCCGCGAGTAATCTCTGGCTTATCGAATCCAATCTGTACATGCCATCACCACCCTCAAAACGAGATTTGAATAAATTCCTGCAACCACGTCGTCCATAACGATGCCCCAGCCCCCAGGCAGCCTTTCGCTACGCCGTGCCGGGAACGGCTTGGTGACGTCGAAGATTCGAAACAAAACAAATCCCGCCGCAATTGTCGCAGCCGTTAATGGCAAAAAGGCCACGGACACTGCCATTCCTACGACTTCATCGATCACCACCTGTGAAGGGTCATGCCGGTTTTCGGCTTTGGCTACCGCTTCTGCCGACCAGACCGCGATGCCAAATAGCGCGATTAGACCGGTGGTGAAAACGACGACAGGAAGATAAGTCGGCAGGAAAAGAAATGCAAGGGCAGCGACGAAACTGCCGGCCGTGCCCGGCGCGATGGGAGAATAACCTGCGCCCAAAACGGTTGCGAGCAGCCGGGGGATAGATTTTGAACGGGAGGGCAATTTATTTGGCCAGATTGCCGGGCGCGAAAACTCGAAGACAGGCCAGCGCCAGACTGCGCACGTGATGGCGGTTCTCAAACAAATACTGCACGGCTGTGGCCAGCGTAATCCAGGTCACGGCCTGCATCATCACGTGCAGACCGGTGTCCCAATCGCTCCATGTTCCCCATCCGGGACCGCTGGGGTTGGGCAGGGCCGCGCGGAGGATGAGGTAAAGAAGGATGAGATAGAGCGCCGCCATTTGACTGGCTGTTTTCCATTTCGCCGACACGCTCGTGACGACGGGCTGGCGCTTCCAATCGGCATAAACTCGCAGGAGCGTGATTATGGCGTCACGGATGGTGATGGCCACGACCATCCACATGTCTATGACACCATTGCAGGCCAACGCGAAAAACGTGGAGAGCACGAGAATTTTGTCCGCCAACGGATCGAGAAAATTGCCGAGTTTCGACACGTAGTTCAGTTTACGCGCGAGCCGGCCATCGTACCAGTCCGTGAGCGCGGCAAACAGAAAAACGACCAGAGCGGCGATACGAAAGGCGAGCGTTTCGAAATAAAGCGCAACCACCACCGCGGGCGTAAGCGCAATACGCAAAAGAGTCAGTTGATTTGGAAGGCTCATGTCTCAGCTCGTGCGTCCTACTAATTTCACAGATCAAGACCCTATCCCAGAACCTTGCAATATCATCCCGCAGCAGTGGGAAGACGGCATGAGGTTCGCGGATAGGCTCCAAGGCTCACGGAGGCAATCCGTTGGACAATTTCTCCGCTTGAAGCTGCTCCGGACGGATCCGTATAGTTTGTCCTTTGTTGCTCACCAAGCCACGCGTCCTGTCAACGCGCGTGACAGCGTTACTTCGTCCGAATATTCCAGGTCTCCTCCCACCGGCAAGCCGCGCGCGATGCGAGTCACCTTTATCTCCAACGGCTTGATCAAATTCAACAAATAAATCGCCGTGGCTTCGCCTTCGGTGTTGGGGTTGGTGGCAAGGATGACCTCCACCGCTCCGTTTTGCAGCCGCGCCAACAACTCGCGAATGCGTAACTCGTCCGGCCCGATGCCGTCCAGCGGTGACAGGGCGCCGCCGAGCACGTGATACAGGCCACGGAACTCGCCGGTTCTCTCCAATGCCAGCACATCATTTGCTTCTTCGACCACGCATAAAGTTTTCTGATCGCGCTTGGGATTTGTACAAATCGTGCACGGATCGGAGTCCGTGAGGTTGAAACAGCGCGAGCAGGCCAGCACTTTTTCTTTGAGTGCCACCAGCGCACCCGCCAGTGCTTCCACCTCACCGCGCTGGACTTTCAGCAGATGAAACACCAGCCGTTGCGCGGTCTTGCGCCCGATTCCGGGCAATTTCGACAACTCGACGATCGCAGTTTCGACCGTTCCGGAAAGATATTGCATAGCCGAGGCGTCGCTTAGATTCCGGGAATCTTCAATCCCCCCGGCAAATTACCCAGCATGCCGCCGGCGGCTTTGTTCATTTGTGCATTCGCTTGCTCGCGCGCACGCGACAGTGCCTGATTGACCGCCGCGATGACCAGGTCTTCCAACAATTCCACGTCATTTGGATCGACCGCGGCTTTTTCCATCTTCACGGCTAGGATTTCCTGTTTGCCATTGGCAACGGCCGTCACCATGCCGCCGCCGGCCGTGCCTTCCACGCGCAGCTTGCCCAGACTTTCCTGGGTTTGGGTGATTTCTTCCTGCACCTTTTGCAACTGTTTCAAAATATCGTTCATGCCAATCCGGCTCATACCCTGCTCTCCTGTATAGATATCAATCTGGTGGAATCTTCTGTCGAGGCCGGCGGGTATTTTTCAAACATGCCTGCGAATGAGCTCGCCGTCCACGGCTTCGACAAATTTCTTGACCAACGGATAATTCTGAAACAAGTCTTCAACGGTTTGTACGCTGGGCTTCATCCCGTTTGCCGCCGGCTCCTCCGTGCCATTTGCAACACCCGCGGCGGCGGCATCGAAGCGAGCTGCGCGCGCAGCGGGCGGGCGCGCAACTTCGCCCTTTCTACATACGAGACGAAGCGAGTAACCGGTTTCGTGCTGAATGATTTGTTGAATGAACGTCTTTTGATGGTTGACGGTGTTGATGTGAAAGCCGTCGCCGTTCCCGAAACAGATTTCCAGCGCGCCTTCGACAATGCCCGAGGGAAAACCTTCCTCCAAAAACGAGCCCAAGGATATTCTCTGTGCTTTGATGTGCTCCACAATCGCCGGCCATTTGGATTGAATGGCCTGCAACGCCGTTTCTACATCGACAATATTCGTCGCCAACGGCACGGCCGCTTCTTTGGTTTTGACCACGGGTACGGTTTGCAAACGTGCAAACAAGCCCGGCGAGGCCGGACCGCCGTTGGCAGGATCCATTTTGGGGGCGGCCGGCGTGGCCGATTCGACCGGCGCGACCTTGTGGCTCACTTGCGGGATCAGTACAATGCCATCGACTTTGAGCGCAGCGAGCGCTGCAGCCGGTGGTGCGATTGGCGCCGAAGTCGCCGGCTTGGGCGGCGCAGATTGCGGATTGCCATTTGAGCTCGCGCTCGCCTCCCGGGGCTGCGGCGCATGCACTGCAACCATCTTCAAGAGCGTCATTTCCAGCAGAATGCGTGGATTTGAAATGCGCGCCAGTTTCGCCTGGGCTTCCGTTACGATCTGGAGATGCCGCAACAGCTCGGCTTCGCTCATCGCCGCCGCGGTTTTGCGATAGAGCTCCGCGTAGCTTTCGAGCCCTACCAGCAGTGAAAAATCGTTGGCCAGCTTGACCGTCAATACGTTGCTCAAATGGTCGGCCAGGCGCTCGAAGAACTCGCCGAGATGCACCCCGGCGTCTTGAATCTTCTCACCGAGCGCGAGCGCGGCGCGATAATCACCCTGCGCGGCAGCTTCGGTGCATTCAAAAAACAGCTCCTGTTCGATCATGCCAAAGAGCTTGGAGACTCCGGCTTTGTCGACGTGGCTGCCGCAAAACGAAATCACCTGATCGAGCAGGCTTTGACTGTCGCGCATGCTGCCTTCGGCGCGTTTGGCGATCAAATAGAGTGCCGCCTCCTCGACCTGAATACCCTCGTTCTGGCAGATCATGGCGAGCTGCCCGACGATCTCCGGCAGCGGGACGCGACGAAAATCGAAGCGCTGGCAACGGGAGAGGATCGTGGCGGGAACCTTGTGAATCTCGGTGGTGGCAAACACAAAAAGAACGTGCGGCGGCGGCTCTTCGATGATTTTCAACAACGCATTGAATGCCGCCTCCGTCAGCATATGCACTTCGTCGATGATGTAAATCTTTTTGACGGATTTCGCGGGCACAAAACGCGCGTTTTCACGCAGGTTGCGGACTTCATCAATGCCACGATTGGAAGCGCCGTCGATCTCGATTACGTCAAGGCTGCGGCCGCCCGCGATTTCCGCGCAATTGACACAACGGTCACAGGGCGCCGGCGTCGGCCCGTTTTCGCAATTCACCGCTTTCGCCAGCAAACGCGCCATCGTGGTTTTGCCCACACCGCGCGGCCCCGCAAATAAATAGGCCGAAGCCAGCCGATTTTGTTGAATGGCGTTTTCGATCGTGCGGGTGACATGCTGCTGCGCGACGACCTCGGTAAATTGCTTGGGCCGCCACTTTCGGGCCAAAACCAGGTAGGACATGGTGACTCCACATCACGTAGCTCCAATGCCGGCTCGTTTGCGCAGCGCGTCATGACTCTGCACTAACCACGGCCGCCACAGGCGCAACTTATAAATAGGCCAAGAGAGCCCGCGGCACTTCCTTGCAGTGCTTACCGTTGCTGCCTTCCGGCCCTGGCGGAGTTGGGCACGCTCAGATTGCGCGGGTCTTGGCCATTTTCAAACTTTTCCGAGACCTCTTTGGGCGGGACGGGGTGAGCACCCAATACTCGGAAAAACTTATTTGTCTTGAAGATAAACGATGCACTCGAAATTTTTTCAAAGCAAAATAGCGATTGAGTACTACAAAGGCAAGTCATTTTTGGGAAGGAAGCTGCTGTCGTCAGCTGGAAAATGAGAATTCGGCGCCTGCAATCGCTGGCACACGAGTTTCGTCGGCGCTACGTGGGGCTCGCAGCATGGGTTACGCCGATGGAGCGGGTAAAATGCGATGCAGGATTGTGACATTACTCGCACAAGGTTTTTGGCAGAATAATTTCTCGGCAGAATAATTTGGAATTATTCTGCCAAAAGAATTCTTCTGCTGACATTCCCCCTGCAGCGTTGTTACTCATAGCTCAACGCTTTGACCGGATCGAGCTTGGAAGCGACCAGTGCCGGCCACATGCCGAAAGTCAGACCTACTATTGTACAGAAAATCAGCCCGCCGATGGCCCACTCCATCGGTACAGAGACGGCAAAGCCGGTAAAGACCGTGACGAGGTTGCCCAAGCCGAAACCGACGAGCACGCCAAGCGCTCCACCGACGTTGCAGAGCACGATCGCTTCGATCAGGAATTGCGTCAGAATGCTCTTTCTTTTGGCACCCAGCGCCTTGCGGATGCCAATCTCCTTTGTGCGTTCCGTCACCGACACCAGCATGATGTTCATGATACCGATGCCGGCGACCACCAACGCCACGATACCAATGACAAACGCCCCGAGTTTTACACCGGCTGTCGCCTGGTTGAACGACTTGATTACGCTGTCGTTGGTGTAGATGGTGAAATCATCCTCTTCGCGCGGAGGAACTTTGCGGGCGGCGCGCAGCACCAGCCGCGTTTCTTCGATGGCGTCCTGTACGAGCTCGGGCCGTGTCGCGCGCACCGTGACGTTGACGGACCGCGCCTCGCCGCGTTGATCTCTCATGCCGTATACTTGTTGGAAAGTCGTGATGGGGATGATGTTGTAGTTATCATAGTTGCCACCCAAGGACGAGCTTTTTTCCTCCATGACGCCGATCACGCGATACTTTCTGTCGTCCAATTTGATGGTCTTGCCGTTGGGATCGATGAACGGAAACAGCGTCTCCGCAATGCCGTGTCCGATGAGGACGACAAAGCTGCTGGTGATGATATCCTGATTGGACAAATTTCGTCCCAGCCGTACGAAGTGGGTGTTGTTGGGACCGTACTCCGGCGTGCCGCCGCAGATCGTCAGGTTTTTGTTGGTGGTTTCATTGCGATAACGCGCGATGTGGCCGAAGCTCCAGAGCTCGGATCCCACCAGGTCGACGGTCGCGACGTTTTCCCGAATGGCATCGGCATTGGCCACGGTCACCGGCTTGCGCCGCTGAATCTTGCGCCAGTCGATGTCGTGGTTGAATCCGCCGGCGGGCCATTTTTGCACCTGGAAAGTCGTGGTGCCCAGCACGCTCATTTCTTTTTCCATGGTGTTTTGAATGACGGAAATGCCCGTCATCACCGCGATGATCGAGGCCACGCCGGCGATGATGCCGATCAACGTCAACATCGAGCGCAGCTTTTGCGCGCGAATCGCGGCCAGGGCCATTTTGAGTGCTTCAGTTATGTTCATCTAATGGCTCACTACCTAATTCAAACGTATACGGTGAACGAGCTTGATCACTTCCTGCTCTACCCTGTCATCCAGAAGGGATCTTGGTGGATTCGGCACCCAAGCCTTAGACAGGCACTGTGCCCGCCTCAACCAAGATCCCTGCTACCCTGTCATCCAGAAGGGATCTTGGTAGATTCGGCACCCAGGCCCGAAACAGGCACTGTGCCCGCGTCAACCAAGATCCCTGCTGGATGACATCTTAGGGTTTCTGAATATGCTCCACGTTAAAAACCGTTCCGCTCCACGTGTTGCGTCTTCCCTATTCATACCTCAAGGCGTCTATGGGATCCAACCGCGCCGCTTTGTATGCCGGCACAATGCCTGAGAACACCCCGACCAGGATTGACACGATCAGCGCGACGATGACGATGGGGAGGGAAATGCTGGCCGGCATCAAAAGTGCATTGATCACCTGGGCGATCCCGGCAGCCAACAGCAACCCCACCAGTCCGCCCACCAGGCAGATCACCGACGATTCAAACAAAAACTGCGTCAGAATCGTTCGCCGCTTCGCGCCGATGGCCTTGCGGATGCCGATCTCCCGCGTTCTCTCGGTGACGGAGACGAACATGATGTTCATCACGCCGATGCCGCCGACGAACAGCGATACGCCCGTGATGAGCAAACCGATGAGGACGATGACGCCCATGACGTTGTTGTAGGCCGACATCAGCGAATCCATTTTATTGACGGAAAAATCGTCCTTTTCAATGGGCTTGAGCCCTCTGATCTTGCGCATCTCGCCGATCAAGGTATATTCGAAATCAGACATGGCCTCGGTGCTGGGCGCCTTGACGGCAATGTCAAAATTGCGATCCGCGCTGGTGCCGAAAGAACGCACGAAGGAGGTGATGGGGATGTAAATCTGGCTGTCAAAATTCGGCCCGCCAAAAAAGCCGGCGCTGCCTTGTTTTTCCATCACGCCGATCACCCGGTACGTATCCCGGCCGATGCGCAGTCGCTTGTTGATCGGATCGACGTTCTCGAATACGCGCTCCTTGATATCGCTGCCGATCACGCAAACCTTCTTCTTGTATTGCACGTCGAGGCCGGTCAGGAATCTGCCGAACTCCGGCAGGGAGCTCGACACCACGATGTGCTTGTCGGTGGTGCCGATGATGCTGACGTCCTGCAGCGTGTTGGATTCGTACTTGATGTTCTTGTTGGTGCTGGTCGTCGGATTCACCGCCACGGCATCTTGCAGCCGGTGTTCCAATTCTTTCGCGTATTGCAGTTGCAGATTGTTGCGGTTCCTGAACTCGAACCAGTTGCCGTGCATCACCCAGGGCATGCGCGAAACGTATAGCACGTCCGAGCCGATGGCGGAAATGCTCTCTTTAAAAGCATTGCCGAGGCCATTGGCGGCCGTCATAGTGGTCACGACCGCAACGATGCCGATGATGATGCCCAGCGTGGTGAGCAAGCCGCGCGATTTGTTGGCGCGAAGCGCGGCGAACGCGATCCTGAGCGTTTCGCCCAGTTCCGTGACTGTTCTCATGTCTTGTTTTCTTTTTTGGCCTCATTATTGACCTTGACCTCCGTGCCGTTCTGCAAGTCCTTGCTGATCGCGCGGAAACTTCCGACCACCACTTCATCATCCTGCGCCAGGCCGTCGAGAATCTCGATATGGGTATCGCTCTGAATCCCGGTCTTTACTTGCCGGGCCTGGACCACTCCATTCGTCACCACAAAGACGACTTCCACGAAGCCATCTTTATCGGGTACATACGCCGGCTCAGACGACTGATCGGCACTGGCGTCGCCTTTGTCTTTGGATTTGGATTTGGTCTTCTGCTGCAACTGCTCCATCGTGCGAACGGTCACGCTCTGAATCGGAACCGCAATCACGCTGTCGTGCGTGGCGGTGACGATATCGCAACTGGCCGTCATTCCCGGCCGCAGATCGGCTGTCGTCCGTCGGGTTTCCTGCCGGACTTCGATGGTCTTGACCGCGCCATTCGTCGCCCGGTCAGCCGAGGTGCCGGTGATGGCGACTTTGACTTCGAATTCAGTCTTTTGGTCCGCCGTGCCGGTGCCGCTGACTTTGGCGGTATTGGCAATTTCCGAGACAAAACCGCGGAAAATCGTGTTCGGCACCGCATCCACCTCGATATGCGCCGTGTCCTGCAGGGCGATGCCGACCACGTCGTTTTCGTCGACGTCCACGAGCGCCTCCATACCCACTAGATCGGCCACCACCAAAATGACGTCTTCCTGGAACTGTGAACCTAGCGCAATTTCGCCCACTTCCTTATTGAGCTGGCTGATGGTGCCGGCCATAGGCGCATAAATTCTTGTTTTTGAAAGGTCATCCTGCGCCTGCTTCAAGAGGGCTTTGGTCTGTTCCACATTGCTGACCGCCGATTCATATCGCGCTTTATCAACCTGATAGGTTGCCGCGGCGGCATCGAAAGTGGCGGAAGACTCGAGTTTCTTTTCGAATAGCTCCTTGGTACGGTTGTAGTCTTTTTCCGACTTCTGCATGCTTTCCCTGGCAAGCACCGCATCGGAGGCGCTCGACCGCATGCTCGCTTCGGCGCGCTCCACCGCGGCCACGTAACGCTCGCGATCCACCTCAACCAGAAAATCGCCTTTCTCCACCCAGTCCCCTTCGTTGACCGCCAGCTTGGTGATCTTGGCGCTGACGTCAGCGCTGATGTTGACCTGAATATGCGGCTGCACTTTGCCGGTGGCGGTCACAGTTTCAATGACTTGTTGTTTTTTGACCGGTGCGGTCTGCACTTCCAGCGCTTTACTGCCGTTCTTTTTCATGATGCCAGCCACCACGCCGCCGATGACGACCACGGCCACACCCGCGATGATCAGTATCTTTTTCTTCTTTGACATTTTCTCCGCATCTCCGGTGTTGTTGAAGGAAGGTTCTTCAGTAGGACTCTGCCAGGCTGCAAATAGTCACTTAAGCTATGTTTATCTATTCTGTAGTCCTGCCCCCTTGTGGGGCATGAGTGCACCAATGGATTTATCGCTTGCGAGAACGAAGCCGACAATTCGACAGGCGAAACCACAAAAATCATAGAGATTTAGCCATCTGAAACGTAACTATTTAGGTGTGAATTGAAGGCAAAACTATTTGGGGCAAAACAATTGAACACAGAAGAAGCTTTTAATAGTTTTGCCCTTAATTGTTTTGCCATCTGGGTAAAACACTTGAGCAGTTGCTCTGAAACAAGCTTTTCTCCCGCGGAAATGGATTTCCCACGGAAAGAATTTTGCTCTTAAGATGCTTTTGTTGGAACGTTTTGTGTCAGAGTATATGGTAAGGCAATACAACAACATAGACGATAAGCGATAAGAAATGTTTCAAGCGATTATCTCAATGGAAAAAATGATGATGCGGCTACCGCAAGCGTTGGCGCGGGAGTATCAGCGCGTGTATTTTGAGCTAACGGCTCTGAAGTTCAACGAAAATGGCAAGAAGCTGGTCCTGCAGGACTGTCATATTGAGATGGTGCGGGAATGGATTGAGCATCAAAGGCAATTGCTGATCGAGCAGGCTGGAGCCCTTTTGATCGCAAGCGCCCTCGTCTGCCTGGTGGGTTGAGATGAGATGACTTACGGCAAGTTCTACTGTAACCAAGCAAGGTTCTTGCGCGCCGATCTGGTGTTGGGATGATCTGCTCCAAATGATTTTTCCAAAATCTCCAGGCTGCGGCGACAGAGCGGCTCGGCGGCGGCATACTGGCCCTGATTACTCAACAATCCCGCCAGGTTGTTCAAATCTGCGGCCACTGCCACAAAGCGACATGCACGTACTGGCTAGCAGATAACCACCCCCACTTCACGGCCAGAAGCAGGTACATGCGCACTTGTGCGAGCAATTCGTCGGCGCGGGCCAGCCGCTCGCGGCGTGCCGCGCCCTGGCGCAAATTGGCTTCTTCCAAACGCTCGCGGAAATCAAAAGCAAAAATCAGTAATCTCTGCGTGTACGAGTGCCGGTGCGCCCGCGGAAAGTGATTGGTGGCTGGGAGCAACCAGTTCAAGAAATCGAAAGTTTTCAAAAATATGAGCATTTCGAGGTTATTCATGTTTGTCTCCGCGCGGACCGCCCGGGCGAGCTGAACCGCGAGGCGCATACGTGTCAAGCTAAGGTTTTAGAGCATGCAAAAGCCCCGAAGGGCATAGGTGTCAAGCTAAGCGAACATCGATTCGAGCAAAGGCAAGGGATAGACTCTTTTTTTGCTTTTGCCTTTGAGGCAACGTTTCGCTATAAATTTCATGGCACTGGTCA
>JBOHQX010000367.1:0-44649 GCA_050732395.1 bacterium | reverse complement strand
AACGCCGAGCGCTACATCACGCCGGAGCTGAAGGAATACGAAGAGCAGGTGCTGCAAGCGGAGGAGAAAATGGTTGCGCTCGAATATCAGCTCTTCGATGTCCTGCGGCAGAAAGTGGCAACGCACGCTGCCGCCCTGCAAAAAAATGCCCGAGCGCTGGCAACGATTGATTGCCTGCTGGCACTGGCCGAATTGGCGCAGGCACAGAAATACGTCCGGCCCATGATCAACGATACCGGCGTCCTCGAGATCAAGCAAGGCCGGCATCCGGTCGTAGAGAGACTTCTGCCGTTCGGTGAGGCTTTTGTGCCGAATGATACCTTTCTCGACGATCTTGGGCATCAGATTCTGTTGATCACCGGTCCGAACATGGCGGGCAAATCGACGTACTTGCGACAAGTTGCCCTCATCGTGTTGATGGCGCAGATGGGTTCATTCGTGCCCGCCGCCGAAGCGTGCATCGGCGTGGTCGACAAGATCTTTACACGCGTCGGTGCCTCCGATAACCTGGCTGGCGGAGAAAGTACCTTTTTGGTGGAGATGAACGAAACCGCGAACATCCTGAACAACGCCACGTCGCGCAGCCTGGTGTTGTTGGATGAGATCGGCCGCGGTACCAGCACCTATGACGGGCTCTCGATCGCCTGGGCCGTGGTCGAATTTTTGCACGACAATGCCAAGGTTGCGGCGCGGACGCTCTTTGCGACGCATTACCACGAATTGACAGAGCTGGCCAACCGCCATGCGCGCGTGAAAAACTATAATGTCCTGGTGAAGGAGTGGGGCGAGCAGGTGGTTTTCTTGCGGCGAATTGTGGAGGGAGGATGCGATCATAGCTATGGCATACAAGTCGCACAGCTTGCCGGCATGCCTGCTCCGGTGATCCGGCGCGCGAAGCAGATTTTGACGAAATTGGAACAGCAATCCCTCGAACGCAATAATTCACCGGAATACAGCGATAATGCACCCGCCCATTCCCGGCAGGCAGACTTATTCTCTGAACAAGAGTTCAGCTTACGCAAGGAACTACTGACTTTGGAATTGGAGGACATGACACCACTACAGGCTTTGCAAAAGCTGGCGGAATTGCAAAAAGTAATTTCCAACGGAAACCCTTTGCCGGATCGTAAGTTGAAGAATTAAATAAGCATGAGCGCAAAGTGACGAAGCCTATTGCATGAGTCGGCTGGGACGGTTTGGCTAATAGGAATTTCTTTACACCGAGAGAGCTGATGATGACCAAACATTGCTTGTCGTTTTTTATTGCAAACTGTTTTCTCGCTACTGCCCTTTGTTTTGCCGGAGACGGTTTCCGCACCGCGAAATACGGCGGCGAGTTTTTGACTTTGGGCGCCGGTGGCCGCGGTTTGGGCATGGGCGGTGCCTATAGTGCTCTGACCAACGACGTTACCGCAGGTTACTGGAATCCAGCAGGGCTTGCGCACATTGAATATCCGCAAGTCATGCTCATGCATTCTGAGCAGTTTGAAGGCGTGGTGAAGTATGACTACGGCAGTTTTGCCATGCCCTTCGGCGCGAATCGCAGCCTGGGCATTGGTTTGATTCGCGTGGGCGTGGACGATATTTGGGTGACCAAACTCACCAACCCGCAGCTCAAACTGGGTGAAACCTATGTCGATGAGAACGGCGTTACACGCATCAATACGGCGCAGAAGGACTACAGTATCTCCGACGCGGAGTATGCTTTGTTCTTGAGTTATGCCCTGCGCAGAAGCCAGAAATGGTCGTGGGGCGCGAACGTCAAAATTGTTCATAAAAATGTCGGTGCTTATTCTGCTTGGGGTCTGGGCTTCGATCTCGCGACCATGCTCAAGCCCGTTGGCAACCTGCAACTCGGCTTGAATTTGCAAGATATCACCACCACGGTCCTGGCATGGAACTCCGGAACGCGCGAAATCATCGTACCGACTCTCAGAGTTGGCATGGCCTATCCTTTCTATTTTGCCGGTTTGCAAGGTTACATGGCGCCTGCTCTGGATTTCGACGTTCGGTTCGAAGGCCGCGACTATGCCGCCCAATTCGCGAGTGGGCCGGTTAGTGTGGACTCGCATCTGGGTTGGGAGTATCAATTTCGCGACCTGTTCGCTTTGCGAGTCGGCTCAGATGTAGGTCAGCTCACCGCGGGTGCCGGTCTCACCTTACATAAGTTTCAATTTGACTATGCCTTTTTGAGCCATGATGATTTGGGAAATTCGCACCGAGTATCGGCTAAATTCTCGTTTGCAGAACCTAAGTATCACCGCCAGCGCTAATTCGATTACCTTTGCTGGCACCGCTGAATCAAAAAAACTTCTTGGTAGATCCTTACCTGGAGGTTTTTTTTGTACACAGTCATACTTCCGGGCATATCAAACGCTTCTGCAGAAAGGGATGGTTAGCAGACCATATGGGTGTTCTCATTTTCACAGCACCAATCAAGGAAAAAAATTCCAAAAAAACTTATTGTATGTTAGCAGTGGTTTTTGTAAAATCTAACTTAATTGTATATTGTAACTTACTGCGGGATTAAACCGGCGCTAAGTTACGCTGGCTTGAAATGACACAGGCAGATGCAATGAAGAGACTTGACGGTATGCGTTGTGACTCGCGCGCGATTGGAACTGGTCGCGCATGATTACCAGTATGACGGGCTTTGGGCGCGGGGACGAGGCACGCGATGGCTTTGCTTGCCAGGTCGAAATTCGCTCCTTGAACCATCGCTTTTTGGACGTGGTGTTGAAGCTGCCGCGTGGGCTGAGCTTGTACGAGGACACAGCGAAGGAGATCGTCCGCAAGCACATTTCCCGCGGGCGCATAAGTTTGTCAGTGAACCTCAGCAGTGAGCAGAATCCAGATTTTGGTTTGCGCCTCGATGCCGAGGCGGCGCAACAGTACAAACGCCTCTTGGAAATGTTGCGTGATACCCTCCATCTCGAGGGCCCGATTACTATCGACCATATTCTGCACTTTTCCGAAGTGCTGACGCTCGAAAACTCGATCGAGCTGCCCGAACAAGCATGGGAGTGCGTGCAATGCGCGATCGAAAGAGCGGTTCTGGATTTGAACGAAATGCGGCGGCGTGAGGGTGTTGAAATCTGCGCCGATCTGACGAGCCGTCTCCAGATCTTGGACAACAGCCTAAGCGAAATCGAGGCGCGTTCGCTCGCCCGCCGCAAGGATGAATTCAACAAGCTGTACCAGCGCTTGCAGGAATACATCCTTGGACGCGAGGTGGATCCACAACGGCTCGAGCAAGAAGTTGCTTTGATCGCGGATCGTGTAGATGCCACGGAGGAGTGTATTCGCTTTCGCAGCCATAACAAGCTGTTTCAGGAAGCCATGGGGGCTTCCGAACCGTCGGGTCGCAAGCTGAATTTTTTATTGCAGGAAATGAATCGCGAAGCCAATACCATCGGTGCCAAGGCGAATGACGCGACCATTGCGCACCTGGTGGTGAAAATCAAAGAGGAAGTCGAAAAGCTTCGCGAACAAATTCAGAATATTGAATAATTTCCATGCCGGCCTCGTTGTCTCGAGAGACAATCGCCGCACCGGCGAGACCGGAAGCTGGTTTTATGACCGTGCTGTCGGCGCCATCCGGGGGCGGAAAAACGACGATTTTAAAGTGCCTGTTGGCCGTTGGTGATCCGGATTTTCAGTATTCCGTTTCGGCCACGACGCGCCAACCGCGCAATGGCGAAGTGAACGGCCGTGATTACTATTTTCTCACGCCGGAAGAATTTCACCGGCGCATTCAGGCCGGCGAGTTCATTGAGTTTGCGTATGTGCACGGCAATTTTTATGGCACACCTCGCGCCGAGGTTCAGACGTGGATGGCGCAGGGCAAAATCGTGCTGTTGGATTTGGATGTACAAGGCGGACTGAACGTCAAGCGCCAGATGGGAGCGCGCGCGCTCTTGATCTTTATCCGGCCGCCGTCGCTGGAGGCTCTGCGCCAGCGCCTCGAATTGCGCAACACCGACAGACCGGAGGATATCGCCGCGCGCATGGACACGGCGCGGCATGAATTGGAGCAGGCCCAGTTTTATGATCACGTTGTCATCAATATGGACCTGGAGAGCACCGTTCGACAAGTTCGAGAGATAATCAACCATCGCCGCCAGCAGACGGCGGACAGCCAGCCAAGAGGGCTGGATATCGTTAAAAAAGAATGAATGTGATTTTGGAGGTTTTCATGGTCAGCACCGTTCCACTGGAAGAACTGGAAAAACACGCAGGCAATATTTACGAAGCCATCGTCGTGATCGCCAAGCGTGCGCGGCAAATCAACGACGACCAAAAGCGCTTTATCGAGCAGGAGTTGGGTTACGACAGTTCCACTGACAACCCCAGCGCCGATGATGATGTGGATTTAGAAGAAAGCCACGAAGAGCGCAGAATCACACCCATCAAGATCTTCCGCTTGCCCAAGCCGACAACCATTTCGCTGGACGAGATGATGAACGGCAAATTGCAATTCCAATATAAAGAAGCACAACCGGAAGAGAATTGATCGGCGCCCGGTTCTGACCGAGCGGTTCGCCATTTGCGAGCATCCTCTTGTCCTTCTTCGGAAAAAAGATAGTTGTAGGCGTGAGCGGCGGCATTGCGGCGTATAAGAGCTGTGAATTGGTGCGCGAGTTGCGCCGCCGGGGCGCCCAAGTGCGGGTGGTAATGACGCCCGCTGCGAGGCAATTCGTCGGCACGGTGACATTTGCGGCGCTTACCGAGCATGACGTGCTGCTCGATCACCTGGTCGTGGGCAATTCCGGGGAAATCGAGCATATTCAATGGTCGCGTTGGGCAGAAGTGATCGTTGTTTGCCCGGCAACGGCGAATACCATAGCGCGGTTGGCGCATGGTTTCGCCGATGAGGCGCTCAGTGCCACGATTCGCGCCACGCGCGCGCCCGTGGTCATTTGCCCATCCATGAACGCAGCGATGTGGGAAGATCGCCTCGTCCAAGACAACGTGCGGCGTTTGCGCGACACCGGCTATGGAATGGTCGATCCGGAATTCGGTGCGCTGGCGACGGCGGCGGAAGGAGAAGGATGGGGAAGACTGGCGCGTTTGGATTGGATCTTGACGGAAGTTTTGTTCGCCTTGCAGCCCAGGCATCCGCTGCAAGGTAAGAAAGTTCTGGTCACAGCCGGGCGTACCGAGGAGTATTTCGATCCTGTGCGCATGCTGACCAATCCTGCTACCGGGAAAATGGGATTCGCGCTCGCGGAAGCAGCGGTGGCTTTGGGCGCCAAAGAGACTGTCCTGGTGCACGGGCCAACCCATCTGCCCGCGCCGTACAGGGTGAAAATGGTTCCCGTGACCAGTGCGGCGGAAATGTCGCAGGCCGCGGCCGTGCATTATGAAGGCACGGATATTTTGGCGATGTCCGCCGCGGTTTCCGACTATCGTCCGGCCGCAGTTGCTTCCGAAAAAATCAAAAAACTGCCCGGTGAATTGACGCTGGCACTGACTTCGACCGAGGATATTCTGCAGTCCCTGGGCAAAAGAAAAACCAAAGCCCTGCATGTCGGCTTTGCCGTCGAAACCGAGAATGAACGGCAGAACGCTGTTGACAAGCTGCGGCGCAAGAATCTGGATTTGATCGTGCTGAACAATCCCAAGCATGAAGGCGCGGGGTTCGGCACGGATACCAATCGCGCCGTGATGATTGATCGCAACCATCACGTTGAAGAGTTGCCGATGTTGCCAAAGCTGGAAGTTGCTTTTGAAATTTTCCAACGTGTAGTGGCATTGGCGCGAATATAACGGTTCCTCTTTCTCTTGAACGAACGCAAAGACAGACGCGAAGGCGAGATGAAGAAGTCGGCGGGCCCGCCAGGCGGATTTTCGCCCGACCAAATCATCGATCGCCTGCCGCCGCAAGATTTGCATGCGGAAAGAGCGGTGTTGGGCGCGATGCTGCAGGAAAGCGGCGCGGTCAGCAAGGCCTTCGAAATCCTGGAAGATTGGGCGTTTTACACCAGTAATCACCAGAAGATCTTTCAGGCGATGCAGGTCTTGTTTGAACACAACCATCCTATCGACGTGCTCACGGCGGCGGCACAATTGCAGCGGATGCAGGCACTCGACGCTGTCGGCGGAAATTATTACCTTACGGAACTCGTTGCCGGAGTGCCTTCGGCGGCAAACGTCGAGTATCACGCCCGCATCGTGCTCGAAAAGGCGTTGTTGCGCCGGCTCATCGGCGTGTCCACTGAAATTTCCGCGGAGGCTTTCGAGTGCAAGGAGCCGGTGGAGGAATTGCTGGATAAGGCCGAGCAACGTATCTTTGCCTTGTCCGAACGCGGTCTTCGGCGCGGCTTTGAATCGATCAATCCGGTGCTGCACAAGACATTCGAGCAGATCGAGTCTTATCACAAACGGGGCGGCGGCGTCACCGGCGTGGCAACTGGCTTCAAAGATTTGGATGAGATCACCTCGGGGTTACAGCCTTCAGATCTCATCATCGTCGCGGGGCGCCCTTCCATGGGCAAAACGGCCTTCTGTTTGAATATTGCCCGCAACGTGGCCGTGGACGCCAAAGTTGGCGTAGGCATTTTTTCACTGGAAATGGCAAACTACCAGCTTGCCATGCGAATGTTGTGCAGCGAGGCGCGCGTGAATTCGCATCTCGTACGCACCGGCAAGCTGCCGCGCGAGCATTTCTCCCGTCTCGTGCGCGGCGTTGGCCGTTTAGCCGACGCGCCGCTGTTTATCGACGATACCCCGGCACTTTCGGTGATGGAAATTCGTGCCAAAGCGCGGCGGCTGGTCGCGGAAAAGAACGTCGGATTGTTCATTGTGGACTACCTTCAGCTCGTGCGCGGTCCGCGCACGGCCGAGAGCCGGCAGATCGAAATCTCGATGATCTCGCAGGCACTCAAAGCTTTGGCGAAGGAGCTGAACGCGCCGGTGATTGCCTTGTCGCAGCTTTCGCGCGCGGTCGAGCAGCGTGCGGGCGATAAACGTCCGCAACTTTCCGATCTGCGCGAATCCGGCGCCATCGAGCAAGACGCTGACGTGGTAATGTTCATCTATCGTCCGGAAGTCTACGCCAAGGAATTGAACGACAGCACCGCGGAGATCATCATCGGCAAGCAAAGAAACGGCCCCACCGGTACGGTCAATCTGATGTTCTTGAAAGACTACGTGCTGTTCGCCAACTTGGATCGGTTCAGCTCCGAACCCGTGACCGTCGTCAGCGAATCGCCTTTCTGATGACACCGCTGCCTGGGGCAGCCATTTTTCAACAGGATCCTTCTTCTTTGGGCTTTTGCTTCATATCGGTTGTTTATGGACAAGCATTACGAAACCGAGTTCGACAAGTTGCTGGCGCAGATCAAATCATACAACTCCAATGTTGATTCTGCTTTGATTTCAGCGGCTTACCATTTTGGATACGAGGCACACAAAAAGCAGCTCCGGAAATCCGGGAGCCCTTACTTCGAGCATTGCCTGGAAGTGGCGAAGCTACTCGCCAATCTCAAATTGGATACGGCCACAATCGTCAGCGGACTCTTGCACGACGTTGTTGAAGATACCGGCGTCTCGTTGCAGGAAGTGGAAAAACTTTTTGGAAAAGAGGTGGCCGAGCTGGTCGACGGCGTGACCCGCATCGGCGGGCTGAAAACGGTCAGCACGATTGAAAAACAGGCAGAGAACTACAGAAAAATGCTGCTGTCCGTCGTGAAAGACATACGCGTGGTATTGATCAAGCTCGCCGACCGGCTGCACAATATGCGGACTCTGGAGTTTTTGCCCGCCAAGAAACAGCAGGACATTGCCATCGAAACCAGGGATATATATGCGCCGCTGGCGCATCGCCTCGGCATCCGGAAGATCAAGTGGGAATTGGAAGATCTTTCTTTGAAGTTCCTGAATAATGAGCTATATCGAAATCTCGCGCGCCTGGTCAATGAGAAACGTGAACAAAGAGAATTGTATATTCAGCAAGTGACGGCGCCCATTTTGGATGCTTTGCAAAAGAACGGCATCGCCGCGAGGATCGAGGGGAGGCCCAAGAACCTCTATTCCATTTATCATAAGAACAAAAACCGCAACGTGCCTTTCGAAAAAATTTACGATCTCTTCGGCATTCGCATCATCGTCAAAACCGTGGAAGAATGCTACTTCGCCTTGGGCATCATTCACAACGTTTTTCAACCGTTTCCGGAGAAATTCAGAGATTACATTGCGACGCCGCGCGGCAATGGCTACCAGTCTTTGCACACAGCCGTTTTTGGCCCGCAGAACAAGATCGTCGAAGTCCAAATCCGGACGGAACATATGCATTCCGTTGCCGAAGAAGGCGTGGCCGCGCATTGGAAATACAAAGAGGGCAAAAACAAGGAACCGGAGCTGGAACGCCATTATAAATGGTTGCGCCAAATGGTGGAATCGATTCAAGAAGCGAAGGACGAGCCCGACGAAGTTCTGGAAAGAATCAAAATCAACCTGTTTGACGACGAGGTCTTCGTGCTGTCGCCAAAGGGGGACTTGTTCACGCTTCCGCTCGGGAGCTCGCCCATAGATTTCGCTTTTGCCGTGCACACCGCCATTGGCCATCATTGCATTGGAGCGAAGATCAACGGCAAAATTGTTCCACTGAATTACAAGCTACAAAGCGGCGATGCTGTGGAAATCATTACGAGCACCAATCAAAAGCCCAGCCAGGATTGGTTGAAGTTTGTCAGAACTTCCAAAGCCCGATCGAAAATAAAGGCCTGGCTGAAAGAATCCCTGTTGGAGCAAAGCCAAAAGCTGGGAGAAGAAATTCTCCAGCGGGCACTGAAGCATCTGCATCTCGAAAAATCCGAGGACGAGTTGTCCGATATCGCGCATACGTTCGGATTGAGCGATACCGTGCAACTTTATTGTGCCATTGGACGAGGGGACATTTCCGCGCAAAGTATTGTTCGCAAAATCAGGCCCGAGCAAGCCGAATCCCCCAGCCCCAGCAGTATTTTTACGAAATTTCTCGACAAAGCGCGCGGATCAGCCAAGGGTGTGCGCGTGCAAGGCTTGGACAATTTGCTGATCACTTTCGGAAAATGCTGCCAGCCGGTGCCGGGCGACCGCATCCTCGGCTTTCTCACGCAGGGACGCGGCGTGGTCGTGCATCGCTCGGATTGCAAGAACGTTTTGCAACTCATACAAAACACCGAGCGCAATCTCGCCGTGGATTGGGATGTCGATCCCGATAAACGCTTCATGGTGCGCCTGCATTTGCTGGGTGAAGATCGTAAGCATTTTCTGCGCGACGTCAGTGAAGCGATCGCACAAACCGACACCAATATTGTGCGCATCGAAATGCGCGCGGAAAACTCGATGGTGCACAGCAATATTATCGTCGAAGTCAAGAACCTCCAGCATTTGACCCGGGTGATCGGCCGCATCGGCAAAGTGCCGGGCGTGCTCAGTGTCGAGCGGCTGGATGGCGCCGGCGAGCCTAGAATTGAAGCTGAGGTGGAGTATTAGGACGGTGCTCTTCATGAGGAAGGAAAATACGCTAACTGTGGAGCTGCCTTTATGAAAACCACGATTACCAAGAAGGATGTGGCCAAGCGCACGGCTCGCATTACCAACGAGAAAATTTATCTCACCGAGAAAGTGGTCGATGGCGTGTTTCAAGCCTTGCGTGAGTTCATGGAAGAAGCCAATCCTGAAATCCGTATCGAAATTCGCGATTTCGGCGTCTTCGAGGTGAAGACCACCAAGCCCAAGCCCAAAGCACGCAATCCCAAGACCGGTGAAATTATTTACGTGCCGGCGCGCCGCAAAACGCATTTCAAGGCCGGCAAGCTACTGAAGGAAGTGCTGAAGCAGCCGCTCACCGAGCTGACCACGCGTGAGCCCAGCCCGAGCTCTGATTGGGATAATTGGGAAGAAGGAAACGACGACGAAAACGAAGATTTAGAAAATGAAGGGGAAGACGGAAAAGGCGGCGATACCAAAGAAGAGCGCTGATGGAAAGCGGCAAACGCATTCTGGGCCTGGATTTCGGCCGCAAGCGCGTGGGCGTCGCCGTGAGCGACCCACTGTTGTTGATGGCGCATGGCCGCGAAACTTTGCACTACCGCCAGCGCCGCGAATTGCTGGACCGTCTGCGGGCCATCGTCGAGGGTGAAGACGTCGGCTTGATCGTGGTGGGCCTGCCGCGGCACTTGAGTGGCGATGAAAGCGACATGACCGCACGGGTGAGAGAATTCGTCGCGGAACTGCAAGCGCAGAGCTCGACCCCCGTGATCACCTGGGATGAACGGCTTTCGAGCCGACAGGCTGAGCGCATGTTGAGCGCGCGGAACGAGCGCAAGCGGCGGGACAAAGACGCAATCGACCGGGGCGCTGCCGTCTTGATTTTGCAAAGTTATTTGGAGAGCCCTGCTTTCGCAAGAACGACCGCATGAAAAAAATCCGACTGGCCGTCATCGGCGCCGGCAGTATCGCGCAATTGGCGCACATTCCGAATTGGAAAAAGATTCCTGGCGTGGAATTGGTGGCGTTGTGTGACGCCAATCGCACACGCGCCCGGGCGGTTGCGGAAAAATTCGGCATTCCGCGTTTCTATATCGATGACGCCGAAGTGCTGCAATTGCAAGACGTGGATGCGGTCGATATTTGCGCGCCGACAAATTTTCACAACCCGCTCGCGCTGGCGGCATTGTCCTCCGGAAAGCACGTGCTCGTGGAAAAACCCATGAGCCGCACCGTGGAGGAAGCCGAGCAAATGGTGCGTGCGGCAAAACAATACAAGCGCAAGCTCATGGTCGCCATGAACGTGCGCTTCTGGCGCGACGTGGTAAATCTCCGCCAATTCATCGAAAACGGCGAGCTCGGCCAGGTGTTTTACGCCAAATGTGGCTGGTTGCGCCGGCAGGAAAGCTGGACCGAACGGCCCTGGCTCTTCCAAAAAAAATACTCCGGCGGCGGCGTCTTGATGGACCTTGGCATACAAATCCTGGACATGACGCTCTGGCTGTTCGGCAACAAAAAAGTCAAAAGCGTGAAAGCTGCAACGTATAAGCACACCGCCAAGCTGGAAGTGGAAGACGCCGCGATCAGCTTTATTCATCTCGAGGACAACAGCACGTTCACTTTGGAGGTGAGTTGGACCTTCATGTCCCCGGAGGATACGCTGTATCTGCAGATTTTCGGGACGCAGGGCGGCGCCATGCTCAATCCTCTGCGCGTCGTGAAGGAGATGCACGGCAACATGATCAATATGACGCCGCAACTCGACGATACACCCACGTATCGTTACAAGTTGTCCTACAAGGACGAGCTGGGACACTTCATCAAATGCCTGCGCGACGATACACCGATGCTCTCCAGCGGCGAAGAAAGCTTGCAGCGTATGCGCGTGATCGAAGCGATGTACCAATCCGCCCAGCTCGGCAAAGAGGTCAGACTCTGATGCCCCGCGATTTGTTGCTGTTCGCCTTGTCCCTCAGCGCCCTCGGTCTGGCGTTCCCACCCTTCCATCTCGGATTTTTCGCCTGCTGGGCCATTATACCGTTTCTGCTGCTGTTGGAAAACAAAATCGCGGGCTCGGCTTTTCGCTGGGGCTATGGCGCGGGGTTGCTGGCCAACATGATCACCCTGCATACTTCGTTTTTGATTCCATCGCTTGATCGAATGCTGGCCGTGCTGGCGACGCCGGTGGGTTACGGCCTGCTCGCCATGGCGCTCACGCAATTGTACAAACAATGGCCGCAGGGCTATCTCCTCGCCACACCGTTTCTGTGGGCGATGATGGAGTATGTGCAAGGGCAGGTCTCCCACGGCATGGCCGGCCTGCCTCTGGGTTACACGCAGGACTACCACGTGAGCTTCATGCGGAACGTCTTCAGCGAGAGTATCTTTCTGGTTTCGTTTTGGGTTGTCGCCATCAATGTGCTTCTGCTGTTACTCTGGCGCCGTCGCGATAATCTGCTGTGGCTGTCGGGTTTGGGTGCGCTCTTGATCATATTTCTATTGTTGCCATATGCAATCAGCAAATTGTCCTGGCGCGATTTTCACTTCATCGATGAGCCGGTCATCGAAGTCCAGCGCGCGCCGACTCAACAACAACTCCGGCACCTTGCCCCCGGGCGTGCGCGGGCCCAGGAACTTTTCGTTATTTCAGGCTTTTAAGCGTTGTGTCGTAAACCTATACGAATGCCGCGCCTGCGCCACACCGGGACCGCGTTGAATGAAAAGAGCAGAACGCCGGCCCGAGCGCGAGCCTTGATGCTGACCTTGGGCGCGAGCTTGGCGATGGCACAAACCGCGCCGGACGTCGCCAGCAATCAACAACGCGTGGAAGAGGTGTTTCACCAAATTGCCCGGCGCGCCGTGGTCTGGTTGGACAAATCCGAGGATTTTTCGGTCCTTGTCGCGCATCGATCTCTCGAGCAGCAAGGGGCCGAACGGCTGCTTTACCAAGAACTGATCGAGGTCCTGCAAAGGGAGAATGCACGCACGGTTCTTACGCACGCCGACACCCTGGCCCAGGTGACGCTGATGAACTTCAAAATCGTAGAGTTGGGTTTGACGTATCGCAAGCTGCCCGCGGGCTGGTTTCGCTCTGGGAAAATCCGGCGTGAGGCAAAAGCAGTGGTTGATTTCGACATTCGACACGCTCGCACGGGCGCCGTTTATTTTCAGGGGACTGTGAGCGAGGCACGAGCCGATACTCTCTTATCCTCGCAATTAAAGGAACTGGAGACGCCAGGATTCGAATTTACCGCGGCCACGTGGGAAGAAGAAAACCGTGGACACAAACTCTGGGAGCCGGTATTACTAGCCGCCGCCACTGGGGCGGTGATCTATGCATTTTATTCACTCAGAAGTCATTAGGGATGATCACGATGTTGCCTTTCGAAAATACGATGCGCGTAGTGTCTTGCTGTATAAAACCCAAGTGTTTGCTGTTTGCGCTCCTGGTGATCGTCGCACAAGTTTCCGGGTGCGGCGGCAACAAGCTGCGCGCCAACCTGACCACCGAAGAGCGGTTGGAATATGCGGTAAAGTTGTTCAGCGACCACGACTATCTGGACGCGCGCACACATTTTCGTATCATCACCCTGAATGCACCGGGCAGCGCCGTCGTCGATCGCGCGCAGTTTTATCTGGCTGAATGCCATTTTCACATGGAAGAATTCATCATTGCCGCCGCCGAATATGAAAAAGTGCTGCGCTTGTATCCGCGCAGCGAATATCTCGACGATGCGCAGCATAAAATCGCTTTGTGCTATTTTGAGCTCTCGCCCAAGGCCGACCTGGATCAAAAATACACCGAGCGTGCCGTGGAAGAATTCCAGAAATTTCTGGAAGACTATCCCGCCAGCGAACTGAAAGAACAGGCTTCGCAAAAACTGGAAGAACTGCGCAACAAGCTTGCCAAGAAGGAATACAACAGCGCCGACCTGTATCGCCGCTTGTCTTATTTCGAATCGGCGCTGGTGTATTACGATGAAGTTCTCAACCGGTACTACGACACTATTTACGCCGAGCCCTCCCTTTACTACAAAGCCGAGATTTTAAGCAAGCTGCTGCGCTATAGCCAGGCGAAAGAAGCGATCTATCTGCTCATGGATCGTTATCGCAAGGAAGCTTTAAAACAGCCCGAGGAATCCCGCGGAAAATCCGCTTCGGGCAAATACCAGAGCCGCGCCGAGGGCTTGCTAAAAACCATCGAAACCGAGCTCGGCACGAACGGCAGTGCGAGAAAATAAGTGAGCGGGAGCCGCTGGTATGCGCCTTGGAGTTTTCGGCGGAACATTTGATCCGGTTCATCTCGGCCACTTGATCGTTGCGGAAGCCGCACGCCTCGAAGCCCAACTCGATCGCGTGCTTTTTGTTCTCTCGCCGCGGCCGCCCCACAAAAATGCAGAAGAGCTCACCCCCATCTCGCATCGCTTGGCCATGTTGAATCTTGCTTTAGCTGAAAATCCTCATTTTGCGGTTTCTACCCTCGAACTGGAGCGGCAGGGCGTTTCTTACACCGTCGATACTCTGCGCCAATTGAAGAGTGCACCCAAGTACGTCGAGGCGGAATTACACCTGATTGTCGGCATGGATAGCCTGGCGGCGTTCGCGCAATGGCGCGAGCCGGAAGCGATCATCCAACTTGCGCGGTTGCTCGTTTATCCTCGCTCGGAAGCCGGACCATGCATACCTCCTGAGCTTGCGAAGACTTGCCAAATTCTGGACGCTCCGATTATCGAGATTTCTTCCACTTTGATCCGCAGCCGTCTCCAGGAAGGCCGCACCGTTCGGTATCTCGTGCCGGCCAGCGTGCAAAAATACCTCGAAGCGCATCACCTCTATTGTTAAAAGTTTCCGGACAACGGCCCTCCCAAAAAAAACTTGCTTTTTGAGAATTCATGATTTATTTTGCCGCCTGAAATTTTTTAAGCCCAGGTTATCAAGTTATTTAGCGCGGGTGAGGATGGCGACGGTGCTGCAAATCAGTACCTCCAGATCGTGGGGAGGTATGGAGATGCACGTGAGATTCTTGAGCCAGAAGCTGCAACAGCGTGGTCATCGAGTTCTGGTCGTTTGTTCACCAGATTCGCCATTGGAAAATGATTTACGCGAATTTGGACTTGAAACGTATCCATTCAATTTGTTTGGGTATTTTCATCCTCTTGCGATGCGAGGCCTTCACAGGTTCGTAGAGCAAAAATCGGTGAACATTATTCACTCTCATTTTTCGCGCGATTTGTGGACGATTGTTCCGGCATTGGCGCTAGGGCAGGGTACCAACCAGATTCCCTTGATCCTGACCAAGCATATCGGTACGGGTCGAGCCAAGCGCGATTGGCTGCATCGGCTCATTTACAAGCGTGTCAACTTTTTGATTGCCATCTCCGAGGTCATTCGCCAAAATCTAATCGCGACACATCCCATAGCGCCCTGCCAAGTAGGGGTGGTTCACCACGGCATCGACCTGCAGGATTTTTCCAGCGAAAAAGCTTCCGATCGTTCTTTGCGTGCCGAATGGGGATTTTCTGGCGACGATATTGTATTCGGCATGATTGGCCGCTTACAGCTCGGCAAGGGCTATATGGAATTCTTGGAGATGGCGCGGCGCCTGGCCTCACAAATTCCACAAGCGAAGTTTTTGATTGTGGGAGAAGCCACGCGCGGCGAACCGGAAGACGCAAACGTTATTTTACAACGACTTGATGAGTTGCGGCTCAAACGCGTGTTGAAATGGGTTGGATTTCGCAAAGATATTCCGCGTGTCTTCGCCGCAATGGATGTCTTTGTGTTTCCTTCACACGCGGAGGCTTTTGGCATGGTCGTGATCGAAGCCATGGCCGCACGCAAGCCGATTGTTGCTTCGAATTCGGACGGCATTTTGGACATCATCACGCACAACCAAACTGGCATACTGGTTCCGCCGCGCGATGTCGAGGCATTGCTGTCCGCCTGCCGGCTGCTTGCCGAGGACCACGGCATGCGAGAACGGCTCGCTGCGGCTGCGCATCTGGCAGCGCAGGAAAAGTTCACAGCCGATCGCATGCTCGATGAAATCGAAGCAATTTACCAACGCCTGCAAAAAAGCTCTTGATTGTGGATTTTTTGCTTCGCAAAATCAACCTGTCATGGTTGCCATAAGAACATGAAATCGCGCCGGCCCGATCGCCACGTGCTGGCAAGGACCGGGCGAAACACGTTTGATTATCAACCTGCTTTTATTTTTTAAGGAGAGAAAAATGTTGACCAAGCTTCAAACCGAAGAGTTGCGCACGGACGAGCGCTTCACCGGGGATTTTGCGGCGCTCATGAGTCTGGCTGCGGGCTTTTCTCAATTTCGCTGGGACAACCTAGAAAAATCGCCTCTACCTCTCTACGGCATGCCCAAGCCTAAAGGTGATCCGGCGGAAGAAGAAGAGCCCGAAGAAGAGTTGGAAGAGGAAGAGATGGAGGACGCTGGCACAGAAGAGAACGAAGAGGCCGAGGAAGAGCTGGAGGAAGAGGAAGAAGATGTCGATGATTTGGAAGAGTGGGATGACGCCGATTGGGAAGAAGAAGAAGACGAGGAGGACGGCGAGGATGATTGGGAAGATGAAGACGAAGAGGAAGAAGACTTAGACGAAGACGAAGAATGGGAAGACGAAGAATGGGAAGACGAAGAAAATCTTGACGAAGAAGACGACAGCCTCGATTGGGATGATCGCGAAGAGTGGAATTAATGAACTATCATGTTCACTTCGACGACGAGGCTGTTATCGTCAACAATATCGATCGCCAAAATAATACCGCTATTCTCGACGGCAAACCTGTGCACTTCGACTTCCGCCACGTGCGCGGTGACTTGTATTCGCTGATTGTGGATGAGCAGGTCTTTCCCGTTCAAATTCACGAAACCGAAGGCCGGCAACAGATTCGCATCGCCCACCAGATTTTTTACGGTACACTGGAAAATGAGCGCCAGGCGGTCTCTAAGAAACTGCACACCCAGCCAAAGGCTGAAGCCGGAGTCACCTTGATCAAAGCGCCATTGCCGGGATTGGTCGTTCGCCTCGAGGTTCGGCAAGGCGACCGTGTGGAAAAAGGGAGCGGCTTGATTGTGATCGAAGCCATGAAAATGGAAAACGAGATCAAGTCCCCCGCCGCAGGCACCGTGGTCGAAGTCATGGTTGCAGCGCGCACAACGGTGGAAAAAGACACGGTGCTCTTCAAAATCAAATCTTGAGACAGGCGGCCTTGGTGCTCCAGGAACTGAAAAAACGAAAACGTCTTCTCGCATGATCCTTGACAGCAGGTCATAGCGTGACGCGAAGCGTCATGCCTGAACTGCTTCGACCTTATTGATCAGAAAGCTCGAACGGCAGGTGTAAGCTTGCTCTCTCCCGAACGGTTACTGCTCTTGGCTCCGCCGATTCTCGTCGCGCTGACGGTGCACGAATTTGCGCACGCTTTCGCTGCGGATCGTTTGGGCGATCCAACCGCAAGAACGTTGGGACGATTGACACTGAATCCGCTCAAGCATCTCGATCCGCTCGGCACGATTATGTTGTTCGTTGCCAACTTCGGCTGGGCGAAGCCCGTACCGGTCAATCCGCAGTACTTTCGCCATCCCAATCGCGATATGCTGTTGGTGGCTGCGGCTGGACCCGTGTCCAACCTCATTCTGGCTCTCATTAGCGGTCTGATCTTGCGTTTGTCGCATACGGATGCTCTTCCCATGGCTGAAGGCAGCGTGACCGTCCTCGTAATCCTGCGTTACAGTTTGTTCATTAATCTAGTGCTCGCCTTTTTCAATCTCCTTCCTATTCCTCCGCTCGATGGCAGCAAAATCTTACGCAGCCTGTTGCCGCCTCATATGATTGCGGCCTATCTGCGCTTTGAAAGCGTGGGGCCGGTGCTTTTGCTCGTGATCATTGTGATCGGCCAACTCACCAGTTTTTCGCCATTCTGGCTCCTCATTGGTCCACCCGTAGAATTCCTATCAAGACTCTTTTCGGGCAGCGCTGTTGTGCTTTAAGAAAAAATGAACCGCTGTCGGTGGCGCTACTTTGAGAAAAACTTTAATAATTGGTGTCTTTTTGTTCTTATATACAATCGCTTGTAGGCGAACAAAAAAAACATACAATATATCGAAAATTATATTGACAGAAACGCTTTAAAAGCCTATATTGGCGCCGCTTTTGTTTGGATTGCGCAACAAGATTTCGGGACCATCGCTCGCTGTCGCGCGAACAGAGGAAGAAGGGATTCGGCCACCGAAACCGGACGGCGCTTGAGCATGGAGGAAAGCATCATGGTATCCGCGAAGCTGCATATGCCCAAAGCATCTGCGACCCCGGAATCTTTGCAGCAGGAGCCCAACGCAAGTGGAACGGGCGTACCCCCGGTTTCCGTTAAGAACAACGGAAAGCATCGTAGCAATGGTGTTACGCATGAATCTCATCACGCTCAAGTCATAATGCCAGCCAGCATCACCAAACGCGATGGTCGCGTCGTGCCCTTTGACGTTTCGCGCATTGAGAAGGCTATAGGGCGTTGCTTTGCCAGCTTCGGCCGCAAGCCGAATACGCCAGTGTTCGAATTGGCGCAGCAGGTAGTGAATATCATTGCCGCGAAGTACAGCCATCCCACCGTGGAAGAAGTCCAAGATATCGTGGAGATGGTTTTGCAGGCCGCAGGTGAATATGAAGCGGCGAAGCGTTATATTCTTTATCGCGCCGAACATGCCAAGATTCGCCAGACCCGCCCGATCCCAGAAAACGTACGCCATGCCTTTGCCGAGTCCGACCGGTATTTTCCCACGCAGCTCCAAAAGCTCCAGTTCTACGATAAGTACTCGCGTTTCAATTACGAGCTCAAACGCCGCGAGACTTGGATTGAGACCGTTGATCGCGCGGTCGATTATCTACGCGAGCTTTCGCATTCCCGGTTGGAGGAAAGAACATATGGCCGCATACGCCAAGGAATGCTCGAAATGCGCGCCATGCCTTCGATGCGCCTGCTCGCCATGGCCGGACCGGCGGCGCGGCGCAACAACATCACTATTTACAATTGTTCGTACATGCCGGTCGACAGTATCGACTCGTTCGTCGAAGCGCTGATTATTTCGATGAGCGGCTGTGGCGTCGGTTTTTCCGTGGAGAGCCGCTACGTTGAGAATTTTCCCCGGGTGCGACGGCAAAGCAAAGCCGCGCCGGCGTTGCATCTGATTGGAGACTCTTCGGAAGGCTGGGCAGAGGCGCTGCGCACGGCGCTGCAAATCTGGTTGGAGGGCGGCGATATTCGGTTCGATTATTCTCTGCTTCGTCAGGCCGGCGCGCCGCTGCGCACGAAGGGCGGTCGCGCCTCCGGTCCCGAGCCATTGCGCAAAATGTTCGAATTCACGCGCGGCCGGATTCTGGCTCGGCAGGGCAGTTTCCTGCGACCGATCGATGCGCACGATATCATGTGCGCCGTGGGCAATGCGGCAGTTTCGGGCGGCGTGCGCCGAACCGCCATGATTTCTTTGTTCGACTATGACGACGAAGAGATGCATAATGCCAAAAATGGCGAATTCGAGCGCGAAAACAGCCAGCGCTGGAATGCCAATAACTCCGCCGTCTGGCCGGAAGGCGGGTTAACTCAACTCGATCTGGCGCGACAAATGTTGGAAATGGTGAAAGGTGGCCGGGGCGAGCCCGGGATCTTCAATCGCGACGCGGCGCTGGCCTCACGAACGCCGCGCCGCAAGCCCGCGGAATTCGGCACCAATCCCTGCGGCGAAATCGTGCTGCGGCCTTTCGAGTTCTGCAATCTGTCCATTGCCATCGCCCGGCTCAAGGATAGTTTCGAGAGCCTGAAGGAAAAGGTCGAGCTGGCCACCGTGATCGGCACGATTCAATCGATGGCCACGCATTTTCCCGGCCTGCGGCCGCAGTGGCGGCAAAATTGCGAAGAAGAACGCCTGCTGGGCGTCGATATCAATGGCCAGTTGGATTCCCCCATCGTTCAGGCCGCCGAGGTGCAGCGCCGTCTGAAGGAATTTGCCGGTGAAGTCAATCGCACAACCGCCCAAAAGCTGGGCATCAATCCTTCAGTCTCGATAACATGTGTAAAGCCCTCGGGCAATTCTTCGCAATTGTTCGATTGCTCGCCAGGGATTCATGCGCGCTGGTCGAAATACTACATCCGCAACGTGCGCGTGGGCACGCATACTCCCATTTTCAAAGTATTGAAGGACGTGGGCGTGCCCATGGATCCGGAAAACGGCCAAACGCCCGAAAACGCCAACACCTGGGTCGTGCATTTTCCCGTGAAAGCACCGGAGCATGCGACCACGCGTAAAGATCGCACTGCGCTCGAGCAATGCCATTACTGGCTGCAAAACAAGCTCCATTGGACTGAACACAACCCCAGCGTTACCATTACTTACCATCCGGACGAAGTATTGGATATCATCAAATGGACGTGGGACCATCGCGACGTGATTGGCGGCATGACCTTTCTACCCGCCTTTGACGCACAATACAACCAAATGCCTTACGTCGAGATCACGGCCGAGGAATACCAGCACTTAGCCGCTGCTTTTCCGCAAATCGACTTCTCGAAATTGTACTATTATGAAGAAGAAGATCTGACGACGGCGGCCCAGGAGTTGGCGTGCCTGGCAGGTTCCTGCGAGATCATGTAACCAGAACTGGACGAACCCACAAAGGCCTCCGCAGAGAGGCCTTTGTTGTTTTGAGGCGCAGAAAAACCCCTTGACTGCTTGTTACGTTTCTAATTATATTGATTAATGGAAAATATCAGGGTGAGCAAAAAACTTTGTCGTCATCATTTTCACAGACGGATCGAGAATTTCTCAAGAAATCCATTCAACTGGCGCTGCGTGGGCGCGGGTTTGTTAGTCCGAATCCCATGGTCGGTGCGGTGGTGGTGCGCGACGGCGAGATCGTGGGCACGGGCTATCACCGCAAATTCGGCGGCGACCACGCTGAAATTGAAGCGTTGCGGGAGGCCGGGCATTTGGCACGCCATGCCGTGCTTTACTGCACGCTCGAGCCCTGCAGCCACTTTGGGAAAACCCCGCCTTGTGTCAATCGCATCATTGAAGCGGGTATCACGCGTGTAGTCTTAGGCAGCATCGATCCCAATCCTCTAGTCAACGGCCGCGGCATAAAAGTTCTACGCGAAAGCGGCATCTTGGTGGAAACCGGTTTGCTCGCCGAGGCTTGCCGTGAGCTGAATGAAAGTTTTTTCAAATATATCACCACGCGCCTGCCATTTGTCACCCTCAAAATCGCGCAAAGTGTGGATGGCAAGATTGCGGACCAGCATGGCCAATCGCGTTGGATTAGCAACACGCGCGCACGCCGCCTCACGCACCGGTGGCGCTGGCAAACTGATGCGGTGCTCGTGGGCATCGGTACTGTGCGCGCCGATGATCCGCACCTGACTGTGCGCTATGAAAAAGGACCGCAGCCCAGACGTATCGTGCTGGATAGCCATTTGCGCATTCCGCTCACCGCCAAGTTATTGTCCGACGCTCACGTTGAGCGTACGGTCATTGTCATTTCCACGGACTGCAAAGAGCAAGATAAAATCACGGCCATCGAGCAGCGCGGCGTGAAAGTCTGGCGCGTGCCGCCGACGCCTCCCGGGCATCTGAACTTGAGTCACGTTTTGGAGCGTATGGGACAAGAGGGTATCGCTTCGGTCATGGTGGAAGGGGGCCGGCGTATTTTCACCAGTTTTTTAGAGGAAAAGCTCGCGGATCGACTTACTTGTTTTTTTGCACCCCTGATTTTGGGCGAAGGCGTGCCGGCATTCAAAGGTCTGCAGATTTCCAACATGAGTGACGCCGTTCATCTTGTCAAACCGCGGTGGAAGATTCTGGGAGATAACGGACTCGTCAGCGGGTGGATTCGATATCCGAAATGAGCGAGGCTTGGTAGAAGTAATTCTGGTTGTGAATATGGCTTACACCTTACGCGTGTAACGTTAAACGTGTAAGGTGTAATAATCGCATGATCTGGCATAAATGTCCATCTCAAAACGCTCATGTTCACCGGAATTGTGGAAGAAATCGGCCGCATTCAAGCTGCCGTCGAATTAGCCCGCGCGCGCCAACTGGAAATTGTGGCGCAAAAAGTCCTGGCAGACACCAAAATTGACGACAGTATCTGCGTGAATGGGGTTTGTCTGACCGTAGTTGCAGTAAATGAAGAAACGTTCACCGTGCAGGTGGTAGACGAAACATTGCGCAAGACGACGTTGGGGAACTTACGAGCAGGGAGCCGGGTAAACCTGGAGCGGGCCGTGCGATTGGCGGATCGGCTGGGCGGCCATCTGGTGCAAGGCCATATAGATGGCAACGGCAGGATTGTAGCCATTGAGCCGCAGTCTGCCGGCAAGCTCATGAAAGTCGAAGTGCCGGCCGAGCTTTTGCGCTACATTATTCCTCGCGGCTCGATCGCGCTCGAGGGCGTGAGCCTGACCGTGGCACGATTGGAAGATCCGGTCATCACCGTTGCACTGATTCCGCATACGCTGGAATGTACAACGCTTGGAGACCGTTACGTGGGTGCCGGCTTGAATATCGAAGCCGATTTGATCGGTAAGCACCTCGAAAGGCTCATGCGGTTCTCGAATGAAAGTGGCCTGACCGAAGAAAAGCTGGCACAGTGGGGATATTGAGTATTAAGGATTGCTCCATGGAAACAAGGGCGGCGTACGCCTTCAATACTATCGATGAAGCCATCAGCGATTTCCGCGAGGGAAGAATCTTGGTCGTCGTCGACGATGACGATCGCGAAAACGAGGGGGATTTCTGTTTTGCTGCCGACAAAGTCACACCGCAATTGGTGAATTTTCTCGTCAAGCACGGCCGTGGACTGGTCTGTGTGTCACTCACCAGTGAGCGTTTGCAGGAATTGGGCCTGCACATGATGGTGCCCGAAAACACGGCGAGCTTGGGCACTTCCTTTACGGTCTCCGTCGATGCCAAACGCAACACCACCACCGGCATTTCCGCGCATGATCGCGCCGAAACCATTCGCCAGCTCATTACGCCGGGAACCAAGCCGGACGATCTGGCACGTCCAGGCCACATTTTCCCTTTGAAAGCGCAACCGGGCGGAGTTTTAACACGCGCGGGCCACACTGAAGCGGTGGTCGACCTCGCTCGTCTTGCCGGGCTTGCTCCCGCCGGCGTGTTGTGCGAAATCATGGACGACGACGGCAGCATGGCGCGCGTGCCCAAGCTCATGCAAATCGCACGGGAGTTTAGTCTAAAAATCATCACCATCCGTGATCTGATCGAATACCGCCGGCGCACGGAAAAACTGGTGCGCCGGATCGCTTCGTCGAGGTTGCCGAGCCGGTACGGCAACTTCATGCTGCACGTTTATGAAAGCGACATTGAAGAAAGCCACCACGTCGCCATTGTCAAAGGCGAGCTCAATACCGGCGAGTCGGCGTTGGTGCGCGTGCATTCGCAGTGCTTGACTGGTGACATTCTAGGTTCGCTGCGCTGCGATTGCGGAGATCAGCTCGCGCAGGCGCTCCGGCAAATCGAGCGCGAAGGCCGCGGGGTATTGTTGTATATGCGGCAGGAAGGCAGAGGCATCGGCCTGGCAAACAAAGTCAAAGCCTACGCGTTGCAGGACGAAGGCAAGGATACCGTGGAGGCCAACGAAGCGCTCGGTTTCAAAGCGGATTTACGCCACTATGGCATCGGTGCACAGATTTTGTATGATCTTGGCATTCGCCAGATTCGTTTGCTCACCAACAACCCGAAGAAAATCGTCGGCCTCGAAGGCTATGGCCTCGAGGTGATCGAACGCGTCCCCATTGAAATCACCGCGAACGCAGCGAATCGGAAGTATTTGGAAACCAAACGCGACAAGCTTGGGCATTTGATCATGCTCGCGCGAGATGCTGACGATCACAATGATTGATTCTATGATGAAAAGACCACGTTACACCTTACACGTGTAACGTGTAACATGATATATCAGCTAAGACGGAACCCCCATGCACATCATCGAAGGGCAGCTCGACGCGCGCAACAAGAACTTCGCGATCATCGTCAGCCGGTTCAACGGCTTCATCAGCGAACAACTGCTGCAAGGCGCGGTGGATTGTTTTTTGCGGCACGGAGCAGCCGAGAAGAATCTCACGGTCTATCGCGTGCCCGGCTCCTATGAAATTCCCGCGACAGCCAGGCAAGTCACCGCGCTCAAGAAACACGATGCTGTCATTTGCTTGGGCGTATTGATCCGCGGTGCCACGCCGCATTTTGATCACCTCGCCGGTTTCGTGGCAAAATCCATCGGCGAAATCGGCGTGCACAGTGGCATTCCAACCATTTTCGGCGTGTTGACGACGGATTCCATCGAGCAAGCGATTGAGCGCGCCGGCACAAAGGCGGGCAATAAGGGCTGGGAAGCAGCGCTGGCAGCGATTGAGATGGCCAATCTTTTCCAGCAGTTCGCGACATGAATGTCGCGCCACACCACACTAGGGCGTGACTGTGACTGTGACTCAACATTCATGTTGAGTCCTTGAGAAAGTTATGGAAATGAAACTCTGGTCGCGCGACATGAATGTCGCGCCACACCACGCTAGGGCGTAACTGCGACTGTGACTCAACATTCATGTTGAGTCCTGGCCATGAAACTCATCCAGCTTGCGAACTTTATGAGAAATGCTCTGCTAGTATCCGCCGCACTATTATTTGGAACCAGTGACGCCTTCACCCAGGGCGGGCCGATTTTGGATATTGCGCCGCAATTGTGGCAATCTTTCACCAACATGCGCAACGTCAGAGCGTTGGAGCGTTCACCGCAAGGTCTATGGGCTGCGACCACGGGCGGTGTGCTGTTTTGGGACCTGAACGAGCAACGCTATCGCACATTCAATAACACCGAAGGCCTCAGCCAAAACGAAACCAGCACAATTGCACTGGACCGGCGTGGCCAGGTCTGGATCGGTCATACCAGCGGCCTTATCGACGTCTACGATCCGCAGCAGAATTCTTTCAAAGTGATCAATGATTTACAGGCTTTCAACTATGCCGTGCTTGATTTCTTTGCGCTCGGCGATTCGATGTACATTGCACACAGCAGCGGCATCAGCCTGTACGTCATCAGCCGGGAAGAAGTGAAAGAAACGTATCGCAATCTCGGCGTAGGGATTCAGAGCGACACCGTGCGCAGCATTTTCATCGACGGCCGCGATCTTTGGGCGGCGACGAACAGCGGCGTAGCCAAAACCTCACTCAATTTGCCCAATCTACAAGCGCCGGAAAGCTGGACCAACTACGTCAGCGGTCTGCCTTCCAATCGCGTGCTCGGCTTTACCAAGTACCAGGGTACAATCATTGCCACGTGCCCGAATGGCATCGCAGCATTCAACGGAGCGGCTTGGGAAAACCGCAGCGGCAATCTCGGCGGCTTAGTTTTCAGGCAGACACAAGCCGCGATCATTGCAGGCAGTGAAAAACTGTACGCCGTGACGGCTAACGGGTTGTACGAATCGACGGCGCCTCTGCTGTGGGCGCTCGTCGGCCACAACGTTCCTAACCTCACGGGCATGGTGGTCGATGCGCGCTCCAGGCTCTGGCTGTCGACTACCAGCACCGGTTTGCTCGAGCACGACCCCACCAACAACTCCTGGTTACCCCACGAACCGGATGGCCCGGCAACCAATAGTATCACATCGATTGCACTGGATCACGAAGGCAACGTGTGGTGCGCTTCCGGGTTCGCGGATTTGAACGTGGCATTCTTGGTCTATGACGGACAACGCTGGCACAAATTCAGCACGCTGGATAACCCGCTCATTCATGACGACTGCCGCCACGTCGAGGTGCTCCAAAACGGCGATCGCTGGATTTCGTCGTGGGGAGGAGGCATTGTTGTGGCGAAAGGCAGCCTGGACAATTTACAGTTTTCGCGCATCGACGCGAGCAATGGTCTGGCCGGCATCCCGGCTAATCCCAATTTCGTGACCATACCTTATTTCAAGCAAGACGCCGCCGGCAACGTTTGGATCTGCAATTACATCGCCAGCAATTCCAACACACTCGCCTGCCTTACGCCCCAGGGCGAATGGCGTTATTTTTCCTCCGCTTTTCAGCAAATCAGTCCGACCTTGGTGACTTTGGAAATCGAAAGAACCACGACCGCAGATCGCATTTGGGTAGGCACCAACGAAGAATTGGGAAATCCCGGCGTGAGTGTAGTCGATTACAATGGTACAATTGGCGATCCCTCCGACGATCGCCATGCCGGTACCTTGAAACTAGAAGATGGCTTGCGCAGCACGAATATCACCACGTTGGCGCAGGATCGCGACGGCTTCATGTGGATCGGAACCGCCGATGGCTTCTATTATTGGTTTGCCGGCGCCGTACAGGAACGCTTCGGCGTCATCAACGAAAACATCAGAGTGATCGGAATCGATCCGCGCAACAATAAATGGGTCGGTACGGCCAACGGTATTTCAGTGCTTTCGGGCGAAGACAATTTCACATTTCAATCCATTACCATTGAAAACAGTCCGCTCGTCTCCACGGTGATCACTGATTTCGCCTTCAATCCCAACAATGGTGAGGTTTGGATCTCAACCACCAACGGCATTTCCCGTTTGCGCACGCCTTTTACCGCGCCGAAGCAGGATTTGAGCGCGCTCAGCGGTTATCCCAATCCGTTTCGCCTCAGCGCCCAGGGGAGCCGGTTTGTCATCACCAATTTGGTGGAGCGTGCAGCGGTCAAGATTTTCACCATCGATGGCTCCTTGGTGAGGACTTTTGCGCTCGGGGAAGTACCCGGCGCGCAAGTTGCTTGGGACGGCCGGGATGATAAGGGCGAGCTCGTGCCCAGTGGCGTGTATTTATTCATGGCGTTCGTGTCGGAAACCGGCGCGAGCGGAGTGGGGAAAGTGGCGGTCATCCGGCAATAGTGACATCTGAAGTTGCAGCGCGGTGCAGGACTATTGTTGGGAGAATTGTTAACGCTTTTTAGCATCATACCGCTGCGTAATGTCTTACGATTCCGTACGACTTCTTCCGGCGTTGTTTCAGGCACGCACAATCGGTTGGAAGCCTGCCCACTGTCCGGGCCAATTTACTTCGCGCGTTGTGCGCTTTTCTTCGCCTTGCATATCCCGCCTGTCCACATTGTTGCAACATCATATCATCCGGTATTTCACCCGTACTCTCATAGAGCTTGCCGCTATGCAAAGTTTCTATTCGCTATTTGCCTCTCGCTTTCCATATCCGGGCACGGCCTTTGCAATATTCTTTCAGGCTCTTGCAAGCCTTGCCGGCTTTCCGGACACGTTCTTTGAAAAGGGCAGGGGGAGGGCGTAGATGTTACAAAAAATTTCACTGTTCAACTATGCGCTTGTCGATCACGTCGAGCTGGAATTCGGGCAAGGCCTGAACGTCATCACCGGCGAAACTGGCGCGGGAAAATCCATCCTCGTCGGCGCCATTGCCGCGCTGCTGGGCGAGAAAGCTGCATATCAAGTCGCGCGTAAAGACGGTGCCAAAGCGATTCTGGAAGGTTGGTTTGTCAATTTGCGCCAGACTGAAATCGAGCGGTTGTCGCAAGAAAACGACCTCGATATGGCAGGCGACGGCGCCTTACTGATTCGTCGCGAGTTTCACAGCAACGGCCGCAGCCGCGCGTTTATCAACGACTCACCGGTTGCTTCTGGGGTGCTCGACGAATTGGCAGAATATCTCGCCGATTTACACGGCCAGCACGAACACCAATCTTTGCTGCAGCCGCGCCATCATTTGCATTTCCTTGATACGTATGGAGAACTGACCAACCTGCGCGCGCGCGTCGCCGCGGCATTCGATGAAGCGCAGCGGTGGCGGCAAAAGCACGCAGAACTGTTGCGCCAGCATGAAGAAAACAAGAGCCTTCGCGCGCTTGAAGCTTTCCAACTGCAGGAAATCAAACAAATTCAGCCGCAACCGGACGAAGAAAGCAAACTTACCGCGGAAATCAAATTGTTGGCGCAGGCCGCCCGGCGCGCCGAGCTGGCACAAAAAATCTGCGCGTTGCTGAGCGAAGATGAGCACGCGATTGTGGCCCGTCTCAAGGCCGTCTTGGACGCGCTTGAGGAGCTGAGGGGCCTCGACCCTTCTCTAGAAGCGTTGTATGGGGACGCCAAGACGGCGGAGGTGGCGCTGCACGAGACGGCACAAGAAATGCAGCGCTATCAAAGCGCCATCGAGCTCGACGAACAACGCCTGGAGCAGGTTCGTCAGCGACTCGCCGACTTGCAGAAGCTCAAGCGGAAACACGGGCCCACGCTGGCGGAAGTGATGCAGAAATGGGAACAACTCGAGGCCTCGCTCACGCGCCTGGAGAATTTTGAGCTCGAGCTCACAGAATTACGGCTACAGACTGCGCGGGCGGAGACGCAATATGCACAACTTGCAGTTGATCTGTCCCAGCGCCGGCGTAAAGCTGCGCAACAGTTGGAAAAACTCGTTCCTGAAATCCTGGCTGAGCTGGGATTGCACACGGCTAAGTTTGGCGTGCGCCTGGCCACCGAACCGGACGCCAACGGATTTATCCAAGTAGAAGGCCAAAATCTCAAAGCCGGGCGCAATGGTATTGATCTTGTAGAGTTTCACCTGAGCACCAATCGCGGCGTGGATATGGCCCCGCTGGCGAAGGTGGCATCGGGCGGCGAGGTATCTCGCATCATGCTGGCGTTGAAATCGATCGTGGCAGAGCGCGGCGAGATTCCAGTTTTGGTGTTCGATGAAATTGATAGTGGTGTGTCCGGCCGTGTCGCGCAGGCCGTCGGAAAACGCCTGCAAAAGCTTGCGCAATCGCACCAGATAATCTGTATTACTCATTTGCCGCAAATCGCGAGCGCAGGCCGTCATCACTTCCTGGTGGAAAAAATCACGGCGAAAGGCCGTGCGACCATGCGTGTCCGCCGCCTGAAAAACGACGAGCGGCCGCAGGCCGTAGCCAATTTGCTCGGCGGCGAAAAAATTTCCGAAACGCATCTGAACAGCGCGCGCGAATTGCTAGCTGAAGCCGGCAATTCGGTGGAATAGGGCCTTCCGGGGGCGGAAATCCAAAATTCAAAGCACAAAATCCAAAAGTGGCTTTGAATTTTGAACTTTGGATTTTGAGTCTTTTTCCAAAAAAACCGGACTACACTCTTAATAGAATAACGGCCTGAGGGTGTTGGGCAATTTCAAATGACGCGAACTGTTTTGATCGCAATCTCAACACCAAGCATGGAGCACATATCATGACGAAATTACAGCGGGTCTTGGGAACTTCCATTCTTTCTCTTCTGCTGGTCATCGTCGGACTCTTCGTGGTTTGCAGCGGCAGAGTACAGGACGTTGCCTTTGAAGACGAGTTTGTCGAAGATGAATATGCCACCGACTCGGAGAACACTGATTCATCCTCCAGCACCGCGGACGATCTCTTGGGCCGCCTGGAATTGCTGGAGGAAGGCAGCGGCGAATCCTCGGGCTTCGACAGCACGATGGCGGCTTTGGACGGCATGGGAGAAGGCAACGACCAGGTCGGTGAAGCCGAAAGCTTTTTGACCGCAGAGACGTTCAACAATCTGCAAGGCGAAGTAAATGAACTGAGCTCGATTTCTTCCAGTAAAACCCGGATGATCGACAGTCTGCGCGCCGAGCTCGATATTGTCAATTCGCAAAAGTCCGCCATAGGCAGTACCGCGAGCACCCGCTCCGGCGGCAAAATCCGCAGTGAGGCCGACGTGTACAACACCGAGTATGGAATGGCCTATCAGGACGCGCTGGACGATTTTTACGTGCGGAACTACGATCGCGCCATCCGTAAATTCCGCGAGCTCCTGGCGCGGGACGACCGTTCACCGCTGGCAGACAATTGCCAATACTGGATCGGCGAGGCCTTTTACGCCATGGGCAACTACTATCAGGCAATTGCAGAATTTCAAAAAGTGCTGCCGCTGGAAAATAGCAATAAATCCAATGACGCGCAGCTCATGATCGGCATTTCCTTGATCAAGGCCGGCGAGCCGGAAGTGGCCCGTACCGAGCTCAACACCGTGATCAACTTCGCCGGAAATTCGGCCTCTGCCCAGAAAGCCATGCGGTATTTGAAGATATTGAACAATGCATGATGCGTCACGGTTTTGACCGTTCCAGCTTCTTGAAAGGCCGGGTTCTTTGGAGTCCGGCCTTTCTATTTTTGAACATTCCTTATGGCGGCTCATCTCACCTCATTGAGTCGAAATATAATTTGCAATTTCCTCAAATCTTTTCTACTTTCGCTGCCGGTCTTTAAAATTGTTAGTCCATCCCACCACAACTTTACATCTTGCACAGAGCATATGCCGGGATTCATTCACCTGCACAATCATTCGCATTATAGTTTGCTCGACGGCGCTTGCCGGATCAAAGACTTGGTCGAGGCCGCCAAGAAAAACGACATGCCCGCGCTGGCCTTGACCGATCACGGCACAATGTTCGGCGCCATCGAGTTTTACAAAACCTGCCAGAAGTCGGGTATCAAACCCATCATTGGGGTGGAGGCCTATATCGCCCCGCGCAGCCGCAAGGAGAAGGGCACGCAAAAGAGCACGATGGCCGACACTTCTTTTCACCTCGTGCTGCTCGCCAAAAACTTGCAGGGCTACAAAAACATCATGCATCTCGTGTCTCTGGGCTATCTCGAAGGCTTCTATTATCGCCCGCGCATCGATTGGGACCTCCTGCAGGAATATCACGAAGGCCTGGTGGTGCTCTCTGCCTGTCTGAAGGGTGAAATCGCGCAAAAATTTTTGAACGGCAGGCCCGACGAGGCGCGGCAAACCGCATTGCGCTACCGGGAACTCTTCGGCGATGACTATTACCTCGAGATTCACAAGCACAATTTACCCGAAGAAGACGAAGTACGCGAGCACGTGGTCGCTTTGAGTAAGGACTTGAGCATTCCTTTGGTGGTGACGAACGACATTCACTATCTGAAGCGCGAGCACGCTTCGCCGCACGACGTGCTGATTTGCCTGCAAACCGGTAAAGATCGCGACGACCCCAATCGCTTGCGGTACACCACGGATGAAATCTATTTCAAATCGCCCGCCGAGATGTATGCCACGTTCAAAGGCTATGAGGAAGCGCTCGCGATCACGGATGATATCGCCAACAAGTGCGATCTCAAGCTGGATTTCAGCAAAGTCTATTTGCCCAGCTTCGAGCTGCCGCAGGAACACCAGGATAAAACACTGGATGAATATCTGGCGATTCTGGCGCACGAAGGCCTGCGGCGCCGCTACCCGGAAGTCACGCCCGAGCTCGAGCACCGCTTGAACTACGAATTGGAAACGATCAAGAAAACCGGTTATGCCGGCTATTTTCTGATTGTGGCGGACTTCATCAACTATGCGCGCGCGCAAGGCATTCCCGTGGGCCCGGGCCGCGGCTCGGCCGCCGGCAGCCTGGCGAGCTATTGCACGGGCATTACCAATCTCGATCCCATGCCGTACAATCTCATCTTCGAGCGTTTCTTGAACCCCGAACGCGTCACCATGCCGGACATCGACGTGGATTTTTGCTACGAACGCCGGCAGGAAATCATCGATTACGTGCGGCAAAAATACGGGGAAAACAACGTCACGCAGATCATCACGTTCGGCACCATGGCAGCGCGTGCGGTCGTGCGCGACGTTGGTCGCGTATTGAAAGTCAAATACAGCGACGTCGACAAGCTCGCCAAAATGATTCCGCCCACCATCGGTATCACGCTGGATCGAGCCCTGGAATCCGTCCAGGAGCTGAAGGCAACGGTGGAATCCAATCCCGTGAACAAGCAGCTCATCGAATACTCTAAAGTATTGGAAGGCTTAGCACGCCACGCTTCCACGCACGCCGCGGGCGTCGTAATCACGCCTGATGCCTTGACGAATTACACGCCCCTGTACAAGTCGAATACCGGCGACGTGACCACGCAATACGACATGAAATCGCTGGAAACGATCGGCGTGTTGAAGATGGATTTTCTCGGTTTGCGCACGCTCACGGTCATGCAAAAGACGCTGGAAATGTTGCGCGCGCGAGGGATCGAATTGGATTTGGATAGGCTGCCCATGGACGACGCCGAAACGTACGCCTTGTTCGGCAATGGCGAGACCATCAGCTTGTTTCAATTCGAAAGCTCGGGCATGCGGGAGTATCTCAAGAAGCTCAAACCGCAATGTCTGGAAGATCTCATCGCCATGAACGCGCTGTATCGTCCCGGCCCGATGGACATGATCGACGATTTCATTGCGCGCAAGCACGGCACGAAAAAGATCGAATATTTGCATCCTTTGCTCGAGCCGGTGTTGAAAGAAACCTATGGCGTCATTGTTTATCAAGAGCAGGTGATGCGCATCGCGAGCGAGTTGGCGGGCTTCACGCTGGGCGGCGCCGATTTGTTGCGCCGTGCCATGGGCAAGAAAAACGTGGAGCTCATGGCCGAGCAGCGCAAAAAGTTCATCGAAGGCTGCAAGGAAAGGAACATTCCGGCGAATATAGCCAATCAGATCTTTGATTTGATGGATAAATTCGCGGGCTACGGTTTCAACAAATCACATGCTGCCGGCTATTCGCTGGTCGCGTATCAAACTGCATATTTGAAGGCACACTATCCCGCGGAATTCATGGCCGCCACCCTCACCAGCGAAATGAGCAACACCTCGCGCATCGTGACGCTGATCGACGAATGCCGGCACATGGGTGTGCCGTTGCTGCCGCCGGATGTCAATACGAGCCTGGCCGAGTTCACGGTTCTGGAGGGCACAATTCGCTATGGCCTGGGTGCGATCAAGAACGTCGGCCTCGGCGCGATAGACAGCGTCGTCAAGACGCGCCAGAAAGACGGGCGCTTCAATTCGATTTACGATTTTTGCGCGCGCGTCGATGGACGAGTCGTGAACAAGAAGGTCTTGGAGAGCCTGGTGCAATCGGGCGCATTCGATTCCATCAGTGCCAATCGCCATCAATTATTGCTGGCGCTGGATTCCGCTTCCGCTTATTCGCAGCGCAAACAGGACGAGCGTTTGCGCGGCCAGGTTTCGATTTTCGATGATGCGCCCATCGCGATGGAAACGGAGCCGGCGCTGCCGCCGGTCGAGGACTGGGATCCGGCCGAGCGCTTGAAACGCGAGAAGGAATTCCTGGGTGTGTATCTTTCCGCGCATCCGCTCGAGCGCTATGGCTTCGAGGTCAAGCTCTTTTCGCATCCGGCCATTCAAGATTTGGAAGAGGCGCGTGACGGGCTCTCCGTGATGGTTTGCGGGATGGTCACCGAGGTAAAAACCATCGTCGATCGCAATGGCCGGCAGATGGCGTTCGTCACCATCGAGGATTTCGCGGCCAGCATTGAAGCCATCGTGTTCAGCGACACGCTCGCCGAGCATCGCGACAAGTTCCAGCCCGATGCCGTGGTGGTGCTGGTTGGAAAAACTTCGAGCCGTGAAGAGGAGGCGGCAAAAATTCTGGTGGAAAGCGTCATGAGCCTGGACGAAGCATGGCAAACTCTGCCGAAGGGCGTCGCGCTCGAGGTGGCCGCCGACGAGCTAGACGACAAGCTGGCGCAACGCCTTTTGCAAACGCTGCGGCTCAATCAAGGCACGTGCAATTTCTTTCTGCGCTTCCGCGGCCACGGTTCGCCGGCGTACGATTTTCAGGCGCGCAATTTACGCATTCGGCCCAATGGTGAATTGATCCGGACGCTGCAAGCAGCGCTGGGTAAAGAGGCCATCAAAGTCGACATTCAACTGCCTTCCACCAATGGTGCGCGGCAAAACAGTCGCCAGCCGTATCGCCAACGCGTGCCGGCTGTGGCTTGAAGGGTTCTACCGCGCTACGCTACGCCCCGTCGTCCCGTGACGTCGTGACGCAACATTCATGTTGCGCCAACCGCGTTTTAGCTGTTCCAGGTATATGACTGCACAACTATTTGGTCATGTCATTCTGTAAGCATCTTCCCCAGCGTTGACCACGAACCTCGATACAAACATCAAGAACGCTTTGTTTGACTGGAAGTTTGTACGGAAGGTTCTGCCTCAAGCACGGACAGTCATCCATGTGAAAATCCCACAGAAAAAGCTATCTTGAGTGGGGTTTTCATTTTTTGCCTGATATCCGTAGGAATGCAAACCCGTGGCCAATTTTTAAGATTTGCTTTCATCTCGCCATACCCCTGCGGCAGAATAATTTTTCGGCAGAATGATTCCGAATCATCTGCCCAAAAAGATCAAAAGTTTATTTAATTCGTTGAGCTTTTGGTTAGTTGGCCCTCATTGACATTAGTCAAGAGATCAAACCGGGGCGTTATGATCGGCCAATCCATTTCCCACTACAAGATCCTCGCAAAGCTCGGCGAAGGCGGCATGGGTGTGGTCTACAAAGCCGAAGACACCAAGCTCAAACGCCCGGTCGCCCTCAAGTTCTTACCTGCGGAGTTGACCCGCGACGAAGACGCCAAAGAACGCTTTATCCACGAGGCACAAGCGGCTTCTGGCCTGGATCATCCCAACATTTGCAACATTCACGAAATCAACGCAACCGAAGATGGGCAGCTGTTCATCGTAATGGCGTATTACGAAGGCGAAACGCTGCAAGAGAAAGTGGATAGTGGATCGTTGATCGTGGATAGTGCTATTGACGTCGCGATTCAAATTGCGCAAGGGTTGGTCAAAGCCCATGCGCATGGCATCGTCCATCGTGATCTCAAGCCGGCCAACATAATCGTCACCAAAGATGGCATGGTCAAAATCGTCGACTTTGGCCTGGCCCTACTGACCGACCGGTCGCGGCTCACCAAAACCGGCTCGACGGTGGGCACGATGGCGTACATGTCGCCGGAACAGGCGCGGGGAGAACGAGTCGATCACCGCACGGATATTTGGGCACTCGGTGTAGTGGTGTATGAGATGCTTGCCGGGCAATTGCCGTTTAAGGGAGAATATGAACACGCGGTAATGTATTCCATTTTGAATGTCGATCCCGACCCGATAACGGGCTTGCACGCCGGGGTGCCCACGGCCGTGGAGAGCATTGTGCACAAGGCGCTGCAGAAACGTCCCGGCGAACGCTATCAAAGCGTCGAAGCGCTGCTCTCCGACTTGAAGCGAGTGGGAAATGGGCTCGAAGCACCAATGTCCACGTCCTGGTCCGATATTTTGGGCAAGGCCTTGCATAAGAAAAGGATCAACCGGGCGGTGGCTGCGGCCGGAATGGCGCTTCTGCTTGTTTGGGGGTTTCTTCGGTTCAAGCCCGTGGTTTTCCAAAACGAAGAGCTTGCCGCGCCCAAACCCATTGCTGTGATCAAGTTCGAAAATCAAACCGGCGACAGCACGTACAACTATCTGCAAAGCGCCATTCCCAGCCTTTTGATTACCAGCCTGGAGCAATCGCAAGATCTGCAGGTGACCACCTGGGAGCGCATGCGCGATCTGCTCAAGCAAATGGGCAAGGATAAAGTCAAAACGATCGACTCAGATTTGGGGTTTGAGTTATGTCGGATGGACGGCGTCGAGGTGATCGTGCTCGGCAGCTTTGTGAAAGCAGGCGAGGTGTTTGCCACGAATGTAAGAGTTCTCGACGTGAACACCAAAAAAACCTTGAAAAGCGCCAGCGCCAGAGGCGAAGGCGTGGCCAGCATTCTCAAAACGCAGATTGATGCGCTGGGCGTGGAAATCTCGCGCGGCATCGGGCTATCCGAACGCAGCATACAAACGACGCAAATCCCGATTGCAGAAGTAACGACCACGTCCATGGAAGCGTACCAATTCTACATTGGTGGAAGAGAATATGCCGAACAGTATTACGACCTGGATGCCATTCGCCTGCTGGAGAAAGCCGTAGAATACGATTCGACCTTTGCGAGTGCTTATCTTCTCCTTTCGGGGATATATCAAAATTGGCGAGACCCGGTGAAGTCGGTAAAAATGCTCGAAAAAGCCAAAAGGCATTCACAAAGAGCTTCAGGAAGAGAGAGGCTTTTTATAGAAAGTTCGTATTCACGCCGTATTGAGCAGAACCCACTAAAGGCAGATTCTTTGTTGGAACAAATAGTGCTGAGGTTTCCCAAAGAAGTTCGGGCACGCGGAAATTTGGCTGGCCGTTATCTCTACAGACGAATGTATGATGAAGCGATAGAGGAATTCAATCAAATCCTGGCACTCAATCCCAACTTCGCCGCGGCCCACAATGCTCTGGCGTACGCTTACGCCAACAAAGGCGATTTTGACAATGCGATGGGGTCTTTGCAACGCGCTATTGCTTTGTCGCCAGGAAGCGCCAACCCCCTGGATACCATGGCCGAGATCTACCTGGCTATGGGCAAAGTAGATGCCGCAATCGCAAAATTCAAAGAAGTGCAGGCGATCAAGCCCGATTTTCCTGGTGTGGATTGGCGGCTCGCCTATTGCTTTGCGCTCAAAGAGGATTATCCTGCAGCCTTGAAATCCCTTGACCAGCATTTGGCCATGTATCCCGGTGAGGTTTTCTACTTTTGCATGAGGGGATTTTATCGTTACTTTCAAGGTCATGCCAAGTATGCACTAAACGATTTGCGGCAAGCTTATGACTTGGCCGGATCGCGGGGGGATGAAAATTTTCTAAGAGAAATAGAGAGAGTACGGGGATGGCTACTTTATGATCAGGGTGAATTCGATCCCGGCGTGACTGCCATCACCAAGTTGACCAATTCTCTGATGGAAGCCGACCCTCGAGGAAGGCCTTTTCATCAAGCATACCGCAGTTTCTGTCTCGGCATGGTGCATATCAAGCGTAGCCAGGTCGATTCTGCCAAGCACCAGCTCGAGATGATCAAATCGATTTTGCCGTTGGCAGAACGCGAGCACGAGGAGCAGCCCAAGTTTCATCACGACCTGCTCTCCGCCGAAATTCTGCTGGCCGAAGGCTCGGCTGGAAATGCTCTTGCCGTTATCCAAAAGATGGCTTTTCCACGTATTCATGTGTGGCTCGACGCTGACGCGACGTTTAGATACAACGTTCCTTTCAGAAATGACCTACTCGCGCGAACACACCTGCAATTGGGAGACTTGGACGGTGCAATTGCCGAATACGAGCGGCTCACGATTGTCGATCCGCAAAACAATGATCGTCGCCTGATTCCAGCGAGATTTCATTACAAAATGGCCAAATTGTACGAGCAAAAAGGCATGAACGCCAAGGCAATTGAAAGGTATGAAAGATTCATCAAGGTTTGGAAGGATGCGGATCAAGACTGGCCGGAGTTGAGTGAGGCGCGCGCGCGGCTGGCAGAGCTGCAGAGGAAGAGAAGAAAATGATCGGCCAAATTATTTAGATTCTTCCTGCTCCCTTGCTTCTCTTAATAGCGTTCACTATATTTACAACAACCGATTTTGAAGGAGCGCTTATGGAAAAATCACCCACGTTACTTGAAAGCTATTTTGACTTCTTGGCGCCTGATGATATACGCCTCAAAGGCCATCGTATTGGCATTGAATCGATTTTGTACGAGTACATTTTTCGTGAGCAAACACCAGAAGCTATTGTGCGCCGTTTTCCGTCTTTGAGCTTGGAACAGATTTACGCTACCATTCTCTACTACCTGCAAAACCGTGAGCAAATCGACGTGTACATGACCGAATGGCTGGAGTATGGTCGCCAGGCACGTGAAGAGCAGGAAAGTAATCCACCGCCGGTTGTTCTGCGCTTGCGGGCACTGAAAGCAGAACGAGCGCATGCAATCTCTACAGGCGTGTGATCTAGATGCGATATTTGCTCGATGAAAACGTTGATCCCATCTATCGTAGCGAATTGCTCAAACGAGAATCGGAAATGGTGGCCTTGCGTGTCGGCATGGTAGGCGCGCCGCCACATTCAACTCTCGATCCTGGCATTCTGAGTTGGTGCGAGCTGAATGGCTTTATCTTAGTGACTAACAACCGTAAGTCTATGCCTCAGCACTTACGCGCACATCTTGCGCAAGGGCGGCACATGCCAGGCATCTTCATGTTAAACCCCAGTATGACTGTCGGTGAAACAATAGACGAGCTCGCGCTTATATGGGCGGCTTCAGAGGAATATGAATACGTTGACCGCATCGTCTATTTGCCAATAAACCGATAATTCCGATCGCCAGACTTTTCCCTTTGTTTTCTCCCCTGCCGGAAGAAAAGAGCTGTCTCCATGATAGGTAAGCTCATTTCCCATTACAAAATCTTGGAAGAGCTAGGCCAGGGCGGCATGGGCGTGGTCTATAAAGCCGAAGACACAAAACTCAAACGCCCGGTAGCCCTCAAGTTCCTACCCGCGGATTTGACCCGCGACGAAGATGCGAAAGAACGTTTTGTCCACGAAGCGCAAGCGGCTTCAGCACTGGACCATCCCAACATTTGTACCATTCACGAAATCGAGGAAACGCAAGATGGGCACCTGTTCATCGTAATGGCGTATTATGAAGGTGAAACGCTGCAAAAGAAAGTGGATAGTGGATCGTTGATCGTGGATAGCGCTATTGATATCGCGATTCAAATTGCGCAAGGGTTGGCCAAAGCCCATGCGCATGGCATCGTCCATCGTGATCTCAAGCCCGCCAACATAATCGTCACCAAAGAGGGCATGGTCAAAATCGTCGACTTTGGTTTAGCTCTGCTGGCCGACCGGCCACGGCTCACCAAAACCGGGTCGACAGTTGGGACGATGGCTTACATGTCGCCGGAGCAGGCGCGGGGCGAACAAGTCGATCACCGCACGGATATTTGGGCACTCGGTGTGGTGGTCTATGAGATGCTTGCCGGGCAATTGCCATTTAAAGGAGAATATGAACACGCGGTAATGTATTCCATCCTGAATGTCGACCCTGCGCCGATTAGGAGCTTGCACGCCGGCGTGCCCGCGGTGTTGGAAGAAATTGTGGACAAGGCGCTGCAGAAACGCCCGGGCGAGCGCTACCAGGACGTGAACGAGCTGTTGGTGGAATTGAAATTAACCGCAAAAGGCCTCGCCTCTCAATCAGCCTCAACCAGTAGAAACAGATTCCCAAAAAGAAAACCCGCCTTTCTTCAGGCCGGCCTTACCGCAGTTCTCATCTCACTTGTTGCCATTGGGATTTACTTTTTCCCTGAACAGAGAAATCCCATCGATTCAATTGCTGTGCTGCCGCTGGTGAATCTCTCCGGTGACGCCAATCAAGATTACTTCGCTGACGGTATGACTGAAGCCTTGATCTCGGTCTTGGGGCAAATCGAGGCCTTGCGTGTGATCTCACGCACCTCCGTGATGCAGTACAAAGGCGGCACGAAACCGCTGCCGGCGATCGCGCAAGAGCTGAATGTCGATGCAGTAGTAGAAGGATCGGTGGTGCACTCCGGTGCTCAGGTGAACATCACGGTACGATTGATCGAAGCGAAGACGGAGAAACGTCTGTGGTCGCAAAGCTTCGAGCGAGAGTTGCGCGAGGTTTTGAGGCTACAGAGAGAAGTGGCGCTTGCTATTGTGACAGAGATTGAAGTTCGGATAACAACGCAGGAAAGCGTATTTTTGCATGAGGCCCGTACGATAGACCCGAAGGCATACGAGCATTACTTGTGGGGAAAAAAATTCAAGGATAGAGAAACTCCAGAAAGCTTGCAAGAAGCAGTGAAGCATTGGGAACAGGTACTTTTGAAAGAACAAGACTTTGCGCCAGCATACGCCGAGTTAGGCAAGATATATCCTATGCTCGGGCTGTTGGATTTGATACCTGCTGACGAGGCGGAATCCAAAGCAAGACATAATACAATAAAAGCGCTGGAGCTAGACAAGACAAATGCAGAAGCACACATTGGTTTGGGATGGATCCGACTAACTTACGATTGGGACTGGTCTGGAGCAGAAGTAGCATTCAAGCAAGCAATCGAACTGGACCCCGGCAGTCGGGAGGCGCATTCTAGTCTCAGCTTGTTTCTGAGCTTCAGGGGAAGAAGCGAAGAAGCGCTGACCGAAATAAAACATGCTCAGGCGTTGGACCCATTGTCGGAACAGGTAAATATCTCCGTTGGTGAGGTTCATATTTTTGGCCGACAGTACGATGCGGCAATCGAACAGTTTCAGAGAGTGCTTGCCACGAATCCGAGTTCGGGCTGGGCGTACCTCCTGCTTGGCGAAGCATACTTGCTCAAGGGAATGTATGCGGAGTCTATATCAGCTCTCAAAACGAAGGAAGCGGCTTCACTAGGAATTCCGGACACATTTGCAATGCTCGGATGCGCTTACGCCTTAATAGGCAACAGAGAACAGTCGTTGAAGAAACTCGACGAGTTGAAAGAACGCCACAAACAGGGTCTAGAGACTCACGTGCCTATAGCTATGGTCTACACATGCTTGAGTGAACAAGAAGAGGCATTAACTTGGTTGGAGCAGGCCTATGAGGCACGTTCAAACTATCTTGTTATTCTCATACTTGATCCTGTATTCGACCAGTTGCGCACAGAACCTCGCTACCAGGCGCTGTTAAAAAAGATGGGTTTAGAGAAATCGACCAAATCGTCTCTCAATTTAGGTTTTCGAAGAGCCGACGGCAGCGACGTAAGCGTGGTACACAAGTCGAGACCACCCCGCTCAAACTTGAGCAAAAAGCGGCCACATGCAGCTTCACTTTAAGCGGTCACCTTTTTGAGGCTTAATCTTGGGGATCTCCTGGAGTGCGGCCAGGAATTCTTCTTCCTTAGAATCGTCGGCACGCCTGGCAAAGAAATGCACGGTTTCATATCGAATAATCTCTTTGGAAATGGAATCAACCAGCAACTGATTCATGGATAGATTTTCCCTTTTCGCAATTTTTCTGACTTTACCATGAACGGATTCAGGCAGGCGAAGCTGTAATTTAACCATGAAGCACCTCATGCAAGAATTTTTGCTGCGTTACAATTTCAAATCGATGAGGCATCAAATCAGCACAGAGAGAGTCTTGTTATATGGGCAAAGTTCGAATGCGAATGCGTTGATCTTCGAATACAACCACACATCCGGCTAACAGATCATCTTGCACCTGAGGAAGGTGGGTGAGGAGGAAGTTTAACTGTGAGACTGGGCGCTTGTCCGATTGTCGAAACAGGATAAACGATGGTTTGGAAGTTTAAGGCGATACTGCATTGTCAACGAGGAATTTCACGCCATTTCCATTACTGGAAGATGGCGTTCGCGCAAGGTCTCAGCTGCAAATAACAGCGCTTCATCGATATCAGCGGCTTCCAGATCTGGGAAAGCCGTGAGTATTTCAGCTTCAGTCATGCGATTGGCGACCATGCCAACAACAGTAGCAACGGGGATGCGCAAAGCGCGTATGCAAGGCACGCCACCCATTTGGTCGTGACGAGCAGTAATGCCCGTGAATTTCATCATCGCTCCTATAAAATTAATTAAAGTTAAGGAATTTATTACGAAAATTCAAGCCTCGTTTTGAGAAGAAGCCGGGGAACATATGATTAACCAGACCGTCTCTCACTATAGAATCTTAGATAAGCTTGGCCAGGGCGGTATGGGTGTGGTCTACAAAGCGGAAGACCTCAAGCTCAAGCGTTCGGTTGCCCTCAAGTTCCTACCCACGGATTTGACCCGCGACGAAGATGCGAAAGAACGTTTTGTCCACGAAGCGCAAGCGGCTTCAGCACTGGATCATCCCAACATTTGCAGTATTCACGAAATCGAGGAAACGGAAGATGGCCAACTGTTCATCGTGATGGCGTATTATGAAGGCGAAACGCTGCAAAAGAAAGTGGATAGTGGATCGTTGATCGTGGATAGCGCTATTGATATCGCGATTCAAATTGCACAGGGGTTGGCCAAAGCCCATGCGCATGGTATTGTCCATCGTGATCTCAAGCCGGCTAATATCATCGTCACCAAAGAAGGCGTGGTCAAAATTGTCGATTTTGGCCTGGCTCTATTGGCGGACCGGCCGAGGCTTACCAAGACTGGGTCGACCGTTGGGACGATGGCCTACATGTCGCCGGAACAGGCGCGGGGTGAGCAGGTGAATCAGCGCACGGATATTTGGTCCTTGGGCGTGGTGCTTTATGAAATGATTACCGGGCAACTGCCATTTAAGGGAGATTACGAGCACGCTGTCCTGTTTGCCATTCTAAAAGGTGACCCGCGGCCGATAAGTGATTTCCGTTCCGATGCGCCGGTGGAAATCGAACTGGTTATTGAGAAAGCTCTGGCAAAGAATCCGGGCAAACGTTACCAGCGCGTGGATGAGATGTTGTCGGAATTGAAATCGACTGCCAAGATTCTCGAATCCAAATCCGCCAGAATCGTAAGGAAGAGATTCCCGAAAAGAAAGAGGGTGTTTCTCTATGCCTGCGCAACTGTCTTTCTCTTCGCGATTGCTGGCAGCGGCCTTTACTTTTTCCCCGCGCAAAAGAATCCTATCGATTCAATTGCCGTACTGCCATTGGCGAATTTATCCGGCGACGCTAATCAGGAGTATTTTGCCGACGGCATGACCGAAGCTTTGATCTCGGTCTTGGGACAGATCGAGGACTTGCGTGTGATTTCGCGTACTTCGGTGATGCAGTACAAAGGCGGGGCGAAATCATTGCCGGTAATTGCGCAAGAGTTGAATGTCGATGCCATATTAGAAGGATCGGCTGTGTCCACTGGCGATCGGGTCGGCATTACGGTGCGATTAATCGAAGCAAAGACGGAAAAACGCCTGTGGTCGCAGAGCTTTGAGCGCGAGCTGCGCGACGTGTTGAATTTGCAAAGAGAAATGGCGTTGGCCATCACGAACGAAATCGAGTCCAAGGTGACGTCACAGGAGCAAGCACGTTTGCAGGAAGCGCGAGCAATTGACCCCGAGGCCTACAAGTTCTATCTCTGGGGGCGACATTTCCAGGGACAAGAAACCGTTGAGGGAGACAAGCAAGCGGCGCAACATTTCGAACGGGCTATCGCAATAGATCCAAACTTCGCCCAAGCCTATGCCGCATTGCCGGTGACATACTGGTTCATGGGTTTATTCAATTCAATGCCGAAGGAGGAGGCCAGAGCGAAAGCGCGATCAGCCGCGGCCAAAGCCGTGGAATTAGACAAGATCCTGCCGGAAGCGCATCTGGCACTGGCAATAATGAGAGAGATTTATGATTGGGACTGGCCCGGCGCCGAAGAAGCGCTCAAGCGTGCGATCCAATTAAAGCCCAACAGCAGCGAAGCACACTTAGAATACGGATTATTCTTGAGCCGGCAAGGCCGAACAAAGGAAGGAGTGGAAGAGATTAGGCGGGCGCTAGCGCTGGATCCTGTCTCGCAAAGTATAAACTCGATGGTTGCCGAGGTTTATACCCGCGATCGCCAATTTGATGAAGCTATCACCCACTGCCGCAAGATACTGCAGGTGAATCCACGCGCCACGTCAGTGCGGTATCGACTCGGACTTGCTTATTTGACGAAAGGCTCGTACGATGACGCCATTACAACCTTTGAGACCGATCTCGAAGCGATGATGGCGTATGCCGGGGTGGAAACGCTTGGACACCTCGGTTGTGCCTATGCTTTATCCGGGATGCGAGAGAAAGCGTTGAAATTGCTCGATGAAATCAAGGGACGTTTGGAACGAGGTGAAGGCCCAACTATGAGCCTGGCTTTCATTTACATCGGTCTGGGCGAAACTGATAATGCCCTGACCATCCTCGAACGGGAGGCGGAACAGCTTGGCTCCAATATCTTCCATTTCATATCTGATCCGCTCTTTGAGCCAGTACGCGCCGAGCCACGATACCAAGCTCTGCTGAAGAAAATGGGGCTGCAATCATGATCGGCCAAACCGGCTCCCACTACAAAATCCTCGCCAAGCTCGGCGAAGGCGGCATGGGCCTGGTGTATAAAGCCCAGGATCTCAAGCTTGACCGCTTCGTCGCCCTCAAGTTCTTGCCGCACGCTCTGGTCACAAATAAACAAGAAAAAATGCGCTTCATGCACGAAGCCAAAGCGGCTTCAGCGCTGGACCATCCCAACATCTGCACCATTCATGAGGTTGATGAGACCGGCGATGGGCAGATGTTTATTGTCATGGGATATTATGAGGGAGAGACGCTTCAAAAGAAAGTGGATAGTGGTTTGTTGGCCGTGGATAGGGCCATTGACGTCGCGATTCAAATTGCGCAGGGGGTTGGCGAAAGCCAAGCACGAGGCGTTCAAGGAGAGATTCTTTCCGGAGTGACTTCATATGATCTCTACAGAAATTACCGATTTAGAAAACCTCTACGAGCGAAACCAACGCCTGCAGCAACAACTTCACGACTACGAACGCCTCCATCGCGTGCTGCAAACAATCTGCTCCTCGCTGCAGGTCGATGAGATTTTGAAAAACATCATCGACGAGGCCATGAGTTTATGCCACGCCCAGCAAGGATCAATCATGCTGTTCGAGCCAACGAGACGCGAAATCGCCAAAACGCTGATCCGCCATGGCGGGGGCACAAGCAACAAGCTCGATCATTATCTCAACAATCTCCTGGCCGGCTGGATTGCACAGCATGGCGCCTCTCTTTTGACGAATGACTTGTTGGCCACATTCGCACCAGAAAACGTTCCCGTAAAATACCATCAGATTACCTCGATTTTGAGTGTTCCGCTAAAATGGCATGATCAAAATCTCGGGGTGATCAATTTGATCGCTTTAGCCCCCGAGCAAGAGTTTGGCGCACGGGAGTTGCAGTTGATGGAGATTCTGGCCAAGCCCTGTGCGCAGTTTATTGCCCAAGCGCGTTTACACGAGAGATTGTTCGCAGAAGCCGAACGCCTGCGCCAGGAGGTGCAGGACAAATACTCATTCCATGGGCTCATCGGCAACAGCCTCAAAATGCAGGAAATGTTCGCGCTGTTGCACAAGGTGATTCCAACCGAAGGCAGGGTCTTGCTCGAAGGCGAAAACGGCACAGGCAAAGAATTGGTGGCGCGCATCATTCACTACAACGGGCCACGCAAGGACGGCCCTTTCATAGCCATCGACTGCGGCGCGTTACCCGCCAATTTGCTGGAAAGCGAATTGTTCGGCTATGTCAAAGGCGCTTTCACCGGCGCAGCGGGCGACCGCAAGGGATTGTTTGAAGCCGCCCATGGCGGAACACTTTTTCTGGATGAAATCGTAAACATGCCATTGGAAACCCAGAGTCGGTTTTTGCGCGTGATTCAAG
>JBOHQX010000366.1:0-15792 GCA_050732395.1 bacterium | reverse complement strand
CTCTGCGCCTACAACGGCAATGCGGCAGCCAATTCCTCGCATAATTCCTGGTGCACCGACCCGGTAACCTGGCCCGCCGGCACCAATGCCATTCAAGGCGTGTTGGATTTTCAAAACGTCATTGTAGAAATCAACGAAGGCAACAATATCGCCAGCAAAACTCTCATCTCCATCCCGCCACCGCTACCGGACATGGTAGCGGATCGTGTGTTTCTGCGCACCGGCCCCAACTCCGGCCCGGAAGTGGAAAACCCGATCACGGGCCAGCAGTATTTCGTTCATTTCAATTGGCGCAATACCGGCGTGGCCGCGAGCGGTTTTCGTTTCAACATCAGGCTCAACAACATCGAACTCTGCGCCTACAACGGCAATGCGGCAGCCAATTCCTCGCATAATTCCTGGTGCACCGACCCGGTAACCTGGCCCGCCGGCACCAATGCCATTCAAGGCGTGTTGGATTTTCAAAACGTGGTTGTAGAAATCAGCGAAAACAACAACATTGCCAGCAAGACCCTAGTCTCCGTTCCGCCGCTGTCAGATTTGGTGGCGGATCGGGTGTTTTTGCGCACCGGACCCAACTCTGGCCTGGAAGTCAACTCGCCGATTCCCGGACAACCGTATTTCGTGCATTTTGAATGGCGCAATATCGGCGGCGCCACTGACACCTTCTTGTTGCAGATCAAGCTCGACAACGCCGTGCGGTGCTCCGGCAGACTGCCCGCGCGCGCCAATTCCAGCAGCGTCTCGTGGTGCACAAATCCCGTCGTATGGCCCAAGGACGATGTCGCCGTGGAAGGCGTGCTGGACGTCGACAACGACGTTACCGAGAGCAACGAAAGCAACAACAATGCGCGCCGGGCCTTTGACGATCTCGACAGTGATTTGGCGAAATCGCCAGGCGTGTTGACACAAAATGCCGGCGCTGTCCCCACTTCTTTGAACCTCTATCAGAGCTACCCCAACCCGTTTGGCGGGCGTTCGCAAGAACGCGAGACCATCATTCGTTTTGATCTGCCCGGGGCTGAGCCCACTGCCGTAGAGCTGGCCGTTTACAATGTTACCGGCCAGTTGGTGCGGCGCCTGATTTCCGGCGAACGCAAACCGGGCGCCTACGAGACCCGCTGGGATGGCAAAGATGAGAAGGGCCTTGCCGTGCCCTCTGGAACCTATCTGTATCGCCTGAAGACGGGCAATCGAGTCGAGAGCAAGCAACTAACCGTGGTACGATAAGTCGTGATCCAGGCTTGCGACTGCAATCGCTGACCCAGAGTCACTACCATTCAGACGATACCTGCCGGAACCAATTCGTCTCCTGCAGTGGGAAACTTGTCCGCGTCCCCCACTTGGACAAGGTTCAACCCGGTCGCTGCAGGAGACGTCTTTTCTGAAGAAGACGCGCTGGCAAGGTTCCCCTCTTTGATCGAAGAGTGAGTTTCTATCAATTTCGAAGCTTGCGCTTTTTCGTAACTTGACTTTTCCCAAAATAATCATAATTTATCGTTACAGATACCGAGAGTTCCCGCAGAACCGGTTTTGTGAGGTCGAGCTTCCGATGCAAATTGATTTCACAAAGTTTGTCGCTAAAATGGCAAATGCAATTCATCCCGACTGGTTTTATGAACAGTCTGCCGTAATTCCTTATCGCGTGAGTAAAGGTAAGATCGAGGTTTTGTTGATCACCACGCGCAAAGGCCGCTGGATCGTTCCCAAAGGCGTCATCGAACGCGATCTTTCGCCTGCCGAATCTGCTGCCAAGGAAGCCGTAGAGGAAGCCGGCGTCAGTGGCGAAGTGCATGAACGCAAAATCGGCCGGTATTCGTATGAAAAATGGGGTAGCATCTGCCGCGTGGAAGTTTATCTGCTGCGCGTGACCAAAGTTCACAACGCCTGGGAGGAAGATGATTTTCGCATACGTAAATGGCTACCCATAAAAGATGCGATCGCCACTGTTTCGGAGCCGGCGTTGAAAAGCATGCTGAAAAGAGTGCCGGAGAGGGTGAGGAAGTGAATAGTATTCAGTGTTAAGTTCCTTACAGCTGAAGCCCTATCTCTTTAGCAGTTGCACATGCATTTTACAATCCCGTGGCATTTTGACACGCACAATTAGACTGAGGAAGCCGGTACTGAAGATCGGCGAATTCGAAATAACGATTTAAGTCGATGGTTTCTCACTCAGCCAATCATCCAAGGCTGCGCGTGCGTGGCATAATGCTTGTAATTAAAAAAAGTTGGGAACAGAAATCGTCTCGGAGCATTTCAATAATTGGAAAATGCCCGATAATACTTTTTCAACAAAAGCATGAGAGCTCATACGTAAGGAGGCTCGTTGCTATGAATGCGAAATCCATTCTATTGGCGCTCATGACCGTGTTCACTTTGACAACAGTGAACGGATGTTACACACAAATGGCGCGCCCTGATCGTGAGGAAAAGGAACCGGAGTATTCAGAATCCACTGAACCGGCCGAAGAAGATCAATATTCCCGTGAAGACGATGTCCGCCGCGAGGCATCTGTTTACGGCCATGACTATTATGACTACTATTATGGCTACCGCGGTTCGGGGTGGGATCCGTGGTGGTACCGCTATCCTCGGACAGGATTGTATGTCGGCATTGGCTATGGATTTTATGATCCCTATTGGTATGACCCGTTTTGGGGTCCGGGCTGGTGCGGTGGCGCTTGGGATCCCTGGTGGGGGCCGAGTTACTGGTATTCGCCATGGTCCCGGCCGGGTTATATACATTATCCTATATATGATCCATATCCCCGCGGCCATGACGCCTATACGCCTGAAAAACGTCCGTTCGGACGGCGCTCGTCTGAGGGTGAGCGGCGGCGGGGTACGGGCTCTGACCAAGGTGCAATTGCAAGGCGCGGCAGCTTGAGCCGTCCAGATGAATCTATTTATGTACGCGGTGAAGATGGCAGCTACCGGCGAGAGAGACGAAGGATCGCGCAGCCGGAGCCGGCGCCGACAGCAAACGGAGCAATCGATGATCGTGCTTCCGACCGCCGGCGTGTGGCACGGGAAGAGCCGGCGCCGCAGACCGGTACCGCCGTAGCCACGCCCAATTATGGTGGCGGGGCCGTGGCGAAACCGGCGCCGACACCCGACGTGAGCTCGGAACCAACCCGGCGCATCCCTGACGCGAAAACGGAGCCGGTACGGCGCACACGGGAAAAAACCGATGACGGCGCATCGCAACGGCGATCCCGCGAGGTAGAAAAGGTATCTCGACCGGCGCGTGAAGACGGCTCTTCGCAGCGCAATTCAAAAGATGGCAATACGTCCTCACGGCGCGGCTACTCCGGCACCTCGGGGTCGAGCCATTCTCCCAGCGGAGGTTCTTCCTCCGGCGGTTCTTCCACGTCGAAGGGCTCTTCTTCCGGATCGAGCAGCAGCGGTTCATCGCGGCGCTCCAAAAACTGAATGATACTCGTGCGCAAGCAGTATTTAGTTTCCATCCAAATGTAAGCGTTTCTAAACTACTCAGGTATGCCACGCCCGCTGATGGCGGCCTTAAGGTTCCTGCGGGAGGCTCCGGTAACGATTGCAACATCTGAACCTCAAGCCAGGAGCTTCTCCCAAGGGACTCGCGGCCGTCATCCCGACCCGCGGGATGACACGTAAAGGAATCGGAGAGGAACATGACAAAGCGTGTAGGGGTTGCCGCCCGCAATGGCCTTACGGCTGCTTTTTTCGGATTGATGCTTTTCACAGTCGTCGCACATGCGCAAGAGGAAGTTTTCCAGCGCGGTATTGAATTCGGCATCGGCGCGCGCGCGCTCGGTATGGGTGGCGCGTATATTGGCGTGAGCGATGATTACAGTGCCACGTACTGGAACCCTGCCGCACTCACGCAGATTCGCCGCATCGAAGGTTTCGGTACGATGAGCTACACACAATACAAAGACAACGTGGCTTCGTCCACACTCGCGCTAACCGACGAAGAAGCTTACACCCGCTTCAACAGCTTCGGGCTGGCTTATCCCATTCCCACCTTTCGTGGCAGTTTGGTGCTCTCGCTCGGTTACAATCGCGTTCGGCCCTACGACAGCAATTTTGGCTTTTCCTGGTTCAATGCCACACCCGGGGATTCCGTCGGCCAGCGCTGGAGCGAAGTGGAAGAAGGCGGCTTGAACAATTGGGCTTTCGCCGTCGCCACGGAAGTCGCTCCCAATTTTTCCGTCGGCGGCGCGCTGAATATTTGGTCGGGCAAAAACGAATATCAATTCAGCTTCATTGAGAGAGACGAATTCAACCTTTATACTTTTGACGATTTCCGCTCGGACGAAACCATCCAATCCGATTTTTCCGGCTACAATGTGAAGCTGGCGGCGATGTATCATCCCGCTTCGCCGCTGCGCGTGGGTCTCACGCTCGCCACCCCCACCACGCTGACCGTGGAAGAACAATGGCGCACCTATGAAGAAACCAACGACGACGACGGCGGCCAGAGCACTTTCGACGAAGGAGGGCGATTCAAATACAAGATCAGCTCTCCGATCGCCATCGGTGGAGGCGCATCCATCAATGTTGCCGGCCTGCTGTTGTCCGGCAGCGCGGAATACAATGACTGGTCGAATGTGCGCTATAAAACCGAACCTCCCATCGACGGGCTTTCGGAAAGCGAAGCCAACGATCGCATCCGGCGGCAATACCGCGAAACGCTGCGGCTGCATCTCGGCGCGGAGTTCACGCTTCCGCTGGTCAATCTCCAAGTGCGCGGCGGTTATGTGTACGATCCCACCATCCTGAGCAAGGAAGCATTTCAAGAATTTTACAACCTGGAGGAGATTCCCAAGAACGCCAATCGCCAGTTTCTCACGGCCGGTCTCGGTATCTTTTTAGACAAGCAAGTGCGCCTCGACCTCGCGGTGATGGCGGGCGAATGGCACGAATACAAGGCCCCGTTGGCTGACATGGGCGACGGCCAGGGCAATGATATCGACGTGATTCCCGTTTCAGAAAAAATCAGGGTCAATAAGGCTCTCGCGACGCTCGCGTTCAGGTTTTGATGCCTGTAAAGATTTGTTACGGATGAAAAGCGGCCAACGGATAAAGACGCTTGCCGTTAGTATGATTGAGGGCAAAATCATTGGTTTAGTCGAGTGATTTTGTCCTTATTCATTTTACCCAAAGCTTGTGAACAAATCTCAGAAAACACTTGGGCAAGACTATTATGGGCAAAACCATTCAATCGTTTTGCCCCGAATTGTTTTGCCGGTAAAGCTTATTGAGCTCTTTACTGGGTTTATTGAGCTGGTCTCATGATGCTACGCCCTCTCTACCGATTTCTGCTTGTCGTCTGCGCGATTATATCTCGCCCCGGCTTTGCGCAGGAGGAGAACGTAACATTGTTGCTCAAAAAGGGAGGGGAAATCCAGGGTACGGTTTATGACATCTGGCAGGGCGAGCTCTATTTTCACGCGGCTTCGGCAATACAGGCTTATGAATACGGGGAAATGATACGGCTCGCGGAGATCGAACGCGTGCGCCTGGAGGATGGCCGTTTGTTGAAGACGCAGGAATTTGTACAGCATTGGAAAGAAGATGCAAAGGAGCCGCGCGCCACGGCGGCGCCAGTCTCCCCGGTCCTGCCCGCAGCAACTCCTTCACCCCCACCGGCCGAATATGGTCCTGGCTTACGCTTGCAATCCGTGGTCAGGCGAGATACCTTGCGTGCACGCGGCGGCGTGGGTTTGCGTATGCCTGAAATGCCGCGCACCGATGCCACGCCGGCCCTGAACTACAATGAAATCGCCGATCTGTTGGCTGAAAGCGGACTCGCCGGCCAATTACTGTATGAAGTGAGCAGCGGAGAGTTGAAACAGCGCCAGTTGACACCCAGCCAGCGACAATTGGTCGATGCCTTGTTACAGTCACGCGCCTGGGGCATACGCAAGCGTGACCTCCGCACTGCTCACATACAGGCGCTGGGTGAATTCGAGAAAGTCTACAAGGACGCCAGCCCGAGCCTTCACGAGCTGTTCAAATTGCGACCGGCCAATCCTTCCCTGGTGTTTCTGGAATTCGTGCAATACCTCCGCGCTGAAAACGCGCATCTGTTCTCCGACAAATGGGAAAAAGTCGAAAAGACTTTCAGCCCTGCCACCACCAATGCGCTGCGTGATTTGCTCGACAATTATGAAGATTGGTACTATCTTTATGGGCAGGAGCTGGAAAAACAGGGCACGAAATAATGTTGTAGGCCGCGCCGAGAACATGAAATCGGCCGTAGACAGCAACGTTGCGACCATAGTCTCGGCCCATTTTCAGTCCGGCAAATGTCCGTTTCGCTTCGAACGCTCGTCACGCCAGTCTTGATTTTCAGCTTCATTTCGTTGGTTTCCTCCCATGATCGCTTTGCTGACAATCGCATGTCTGGCCATCCCGCTGGGTAAAGGCGATTCCATATCCAAAGCTCAGCGGGCAGAGCGACTCTTGCACGAAACGCTCGCGGCGCGCGACTCCCTGCCACAGGCCGGCTTCATTCAAAATCTGGAACAAGTGACGCGCTGGGATCGCCGCAATGCCGAAGGCTTCCACCAGCTTGGTTTGGCGTGGGCGAAAAAAGGCACACTGCAGGCACGGACGCACGCGCTCACCGCCTTGGAACGCGCCGTCGCTTTGGAGCCGCGCAATACCTCCTTCCGATATGCTCTCGCCCAGCTTCATCTGCAACGCGATTTCGACGGCTCCGCGCGGGACGAATTCAAGAAAATCATGAAATTGGATCCCGCCGATGCCCGGTCGTATTATCATCTCGCGTTGTTTGAAGAAGAAGGCATGTTGCGCAATCGCGACAAAGTCAGTTTTCACGAAAACGCCACCATTTCCTTTTACTCTTTTGCTGTGGAGGATTATCTCGAGGCCGAGCGCCTGCTGCGCACCGCAGTCGCGCTCGATCCTTTGTTGCTCGGCGCTTACTATCACCTCGCCGGCTTGTATTTTGAAGCACAACGCTTTCAGGAAATGTCGGATCTGCTGCAGGATGCAATCACAATCAACGCCGATCGCCACGCCACTTCTGAAGAGAATACTCTCCTGCCTCAATCCGGCCTGGTCGATATTTTTCTGCTGCAGGGACTGACCTACACGCGTCTGTCACAAATGGAGCAGGCGCAACAGTCCTATGACCGCGCATTTGTCCAGATGTCGCCCGACGAGCGCGACTTGTTTTATTCGCTCTCGACCGTTTTGGCTCCGGATTCTTTGCGTTTTTATATGCAGTTGAAGGCCGATCCGCGCGTGCAAATGGCGGCGCGTTTTTGGCAGGCGCGCGACCCGCTGTTTCTCACCACCGTGAACGAACGCCTGCTGGAACATTTTAGCCGTATCGCCTATGCCAATTTGCGCTTCAGCCTGCCGCTCAAAGGCATTTCCGGCTGGAAAACCGACCGCGGCAGGACGTTGATTCGCTTCGGCTTTCCGCGCGGCCGCCTGCGCACGCCCGCCGATTTAGGCTCAACGTTGTCCGGACGCACCACCGTTGTGTCCTCCAAGGAAATGTGGGATTATGGCGATTTCTACATGTTCTACGAAGACCGCGGCATGAACCAGAATTACTCCTTTGCCTGGAGCTTCGATCCCAATCTCGACGGCAAAAATCTCTTTGAGAACCAAATTGAAAAGGAACCGGAGCGGTTTGATTTTCCACACGGCGGGCAGCGTCTCGACCTGCCGCACGTGATCGCGCAATTTCGCGCCTCTTCCCGCGAGGGCGAGCCTTCGGACAGCACGTTGCTGGAGATTTATTACGGCCTCAATACCGCCGAAATCCGATCCCGAGACGCACGCGACACGACGCAATCTTTTGTGCTGCAGCGCGGCCTCTTTTTGTGCGATGCCAACTGGCATCCGATTGTGCAGCGACGTGAGCAACGCCGCCTGCGCTATACCGGCGACGACGGCGAAGAAAGCCTTTTGCTCGAACGCTGGACGCTTCCTGCGGCCGCGGGCCGGTTCAATCTTTCCTTGGAGGTGCAAGATCAAGAATCGGGCCACACCGGCGCTGAACGCGAAGCCATAATGGTGGAAAAATTCTCTTCTGATCTATTGCAGATGAGTAGCATTCTGTTGGCCAGGCAAGTAACCGAGGCGCAGCCCGGGCTGGTGCTTTATCAAAAAGGCGAAGTCAACATCATCCCCAGTCTTTCCCACGTCTTCGAAACCGGGGCGCCGATCTTTGTTTACTACGAGGTCTACAATCTCGCTGTGGATGAAAGCGGTGGGTCATATTTTCGCGTGGAGAACAAAGTGGAGCCGGTACCCGTGCGAAGCAATCTCCTCGCCGGCGCGGTCAAAACGTTCAGCCGCTGGCTCGGCGCCGGCGAAAAATCGGTGGCGATCACTTCCTCTTTTGAAACACGCGGAACGGTAACGGAAGAAAGGCTTTATCACGGCATTGAGCTCACGGGCGCGGAGGCGGGGGGATATCGCCTGACCATTACCGTCCTCGATTTGAGATCGCAACAGCGCGCTTCCCGTTCGCTCGATTTCTCGCTTCAAGAACCCTCCGCAAAAAAACGTTTGCATCCCGCACGCTGATTCTCTAAATTTCTCATCTATAAAATTTTCGATTGCCCAATAAGAATCCGGAGGCTAACTCTGAACTTCAAAGCCACGAGCGCGGGCACGATCGCCGGAGTGATGGTGAAAGCACTCACGACGCATGCCGACGAGCGCGGTTTTTTTCGCGAAATTATCCGCAGCAGCGATGAGTTTTTCAAGGAGGGGTTCGCGCAATGGAGCCATGCACTGATGTATCCGGGCGTGGCCAAGGCCTGGCATATTCACCCAACGCAAATCGATTGGTGGTACGTTCCCCTCGGCAACCTCAAAGTTGTGTTATTCGACAAACGTCCCGATTCGCCGACCACGGGAATGAAGCAAACGTTCTTTTTGGGAGATAATTATCCGGCGCAAGTCATCAAAATTCCCGCCGGCGTGGCCCACGGCTGCAAGGCGCTGGGCGGCGGTATGACGCATCTGTTTTATATTACCTCGAGAATCTACGATCCCGCTGAAGAGGGCCGCATTTCACACGATGACAAAACGATCGATTACGATTGGACGGTCGGCCCGGACATCAAATAAGAAACCAGATGACCACTCGGCCATTTCATTCGCAGGAATGATGCCATCTGAAAAACTAGATGATTTCCGATTATCGATTTGCGATTGACGATTGCAGATCGTCATTCATCGATCTGCGCGGTTCAATCCAATAACGAGTGAAGGGAGACTGGAGATTGGATCTAGACATTAGCGGCAAAACCGCGCTCGTGACGGGGTCTAGCAAAGGGTTGGGCCGCGCCGTCGCGGAGGCCTTGGTACAGGAGGAGGTCAATGTCATGCTCTGTGCCCGCGGCGTCGTGGCACTGGAGCAGGCGGCCGACGCCATTCGTGCATTGGGCGGCGGCAAAGTCGAATATGAAGTCGCAGATCTCACGCGCGCCGAGGACGTGGCGCGCGTCACGCAAAGCTGCGTCAGGAAATTCGGCAGTGTGGATATCTTGGTGACGAATGCCGGCGGGCCTTCTCCCGGAAAGTTTTCAGAAGTCGGAGACGAGCACTGGCGTCAGGGTATCGAGCTGGTGCTCATGAGCGTGATCAACCTTTGTCGCGCCGCCATGCCTTACATGAAAAAGCAAAAATGGGGCCGGATCATTCATATCACTTCTCTCGTCGTCAAACAACCGATCGATGGTCTGGCGATCCCCAATGCGCTGCGCAATGCCATCAATGGTCTCGCCAAAACCCTGGCGCTGGAATTGGCGCCAAGCAACATTACCGTCAACAGCGTGGGCACCGGCTGGACGTTGACCGATCGTGTCAACGTTCTCATGCAGGCGCAGGCCAGGCGTGAAGGGATCACCATGCAGGAAGCCATCGATCGTTTGGAGCGCAGCATTCCGCTCGGTCGCATGGGCCGGCCAGAAGAATTGGCCTCGCTCGTGACTTTTCTCGCCAGCAAACGGGCGAGCTACATTACCGGAAGTACATTTTTGGTTGATGGCGGAGCATACGCCGGGCTCTAGGAGACGATCATCCCGCCAAAACATTCAGTCACTCGCAGGAGGGAGGATGCGAGAAGCTTCATCCATTCAACATCCGCCGGATGCGGTTTTCGAGCAGCACCGCACTTTTGGCCACCAAAAAAGTCACCACTGAAATAAGAATCACCTGTCCAGCCTGCCCCATCATCTCCCGGCCAAAGGCGTGAATCATCACTTCCGGCACCTTGCCGAACATCATCTGCAGAAAATCCTGCCCCATTTTTTCAATAATGCCGTAAATTGTTTTCAACTTTTCCGTCGAGATCAGATGTGGCCATAACGTGCGCATGGTGTACCACAAGGCAGCGAACGCCCCTGGTATCAACACGACCATCAACAGGTCTTCAAAATCAAGCCGGCGCTTTTTGAGCGGCGCGACCGGCAGCTCGGCCATCACGGCCGCGGTGAAGGCAGGAGGAAGCGCATGCTCGGGCTCGCGTTCCAAAGCCGCGAGCAGACGTTGCTGTAAATGCCAATCCCTTTGGCACGAAGAGCAAGCGAGCAGATGCTCCTGCAATGCCACGGGCAAATCCTGTGAGCGGGCGGCGCTTTCGGATTCATCCAAAAATTTGCGGAAGGCTAGACAATTCATAAGTTGACCTGGAAACAGATTGAAGATGGACGTTTTTATGATGCTTGATACTGGATGATGAGTATATACAATCCAGCATCCAGCATCCAGGAGTGTTCTCACTCGCTCGCCAGCCACGCTTCTTCCGGCTGCAGCTTTAGAATGCGTTCGCGCAACAAGGCTCGGCCGCGGAAAAGATGTGTTTTCACGCTATTGATGGGCTGGCCGGTTATTTCCGCGATCTCTTGATAACTCAGGTGCTGCGTGTGATACAGCACCAGCGCGCTGCGATAAATGACCGGTAGCTCCGACAGCGCGTTGCTCATCAAGTGTTCGAACTCCCGGCTTTCAAAAAGTCTGTCCGGTGTTTCAGGATCAGGTAGTTGCAAAGATTCTTCTTCGGGAACAGCCGATTTGATTTTTTTGCGCTCGAGATAACTCAGGCAGACGTTGTAACATATTCTAAAAATCCACGTGGAAAAGCTGGCTTTTGCGCGAAAATTTGGCAAGCCCCGATATGCCCGCAAAAAGGTGTCTTGTGCCGCCTCTTCCGCGTCTTCGCGGTTTTTGAGCATGCGCAAAGTCGTGTGAAAAATGCGCGCTTTGTAGCGGTCGACGAGCTCGGCGAACGCCTCGCGCTCGCCTTGACAGGTGCGTGCGACCAGGTTGAGATCGGGTTCCATCGCGAGGAAGTTTCCTGTGCGCTTTTATCGGTTATGACCGGCACTGATCAAAAAATGTTTCATCTAAACAGGTTAAATTTCTTTCTGCGCGATGAAACAATTTTCCCTCTCCGCCGATCAAAACACTACAGAAATCTCAAATCGTCAATCGCAAATTAACATGAAAGGAGCATCACATGAGTGGTCCTGAAGTCTTGATTCCCTTGAGCTTATTTGGCGCAACCACGTTTGTGATCGTAAAAGTGTTGGAACACCGCCAGCGCATGCGCATGATCGACAAAGGCATCACCAAGCTGGAATTCTCTGACACCCGCAATCGATCGCTCACCTCCATTAAATACGGCCTGGTCACCATCGCGTTGGGCATCGCCATTTTCATGGCACAAATATTCGAAGAATTCGTGCGCTCCCCCTTCGGCGGCGAGATCGGCCTGGCGTTCGTGCCGATTTTCGTCGGTGTGGCTTTGATCATTTCCGCCATCCTGGAAAAGCGCGCGGAAAAAGATCATACCCACGAATCGTTGGAAATGAGCAGCAACTGAGGTATCAACCTCCTGAGCCTCCGTCACCGGTTGCGTAGTCGACGGCTCGCGTAAGTTGTTTCTGCAAATCCCGGCGAAAGTCGCGGTGCAACTGCCGGGAAATCATGATCGAAAGATGGCCGTGCGGATAGATGCGCAAGCTCGGCATTTCCCATGCGCGTCGCAGCGCATGCACGTGATCGAGCGCGATCAAGGAATCAAATTCTGCCGCGTAAAGGTGCATGTTTTCAGCCGGCAGCAGCAGCGGATAGGCCATCGGGTCGAGTTTGTCATAAAACGAAGCTGTAGAGCTTTCGTCCCAGCCCTGTGCGGCGAACCGGCGACTCAACCGCACGCCGAGCGCCGTATGCCAGACGAGGTGATTCAAATGATTCGGCGGCATACCCAGGAAAGCGAAATCCAGCTCCTGCTCGCAACACGCCGCCAGTCCGCCGATCCACGCGCCCAGGCTGAAGCCCAGGATGCCGATTTGCGCCGCGCCGGCGCGCCGCAGGAATTTGATCAACCGGCGCGTGTCGCTCACGGCTTGTTGCACGGCGTGCAGCGTCATTCGCAAATTTGTTGTATGAAACAAATCGCCGGAAATCGAGCCGCGCGGCGTACGGCGGTGGTGATAAGGCAATTCCAGGGCATAAGCTGCAGCGCCGCTTGCTAGCACGGCATTGATAAACGGACGATAAGCTATCATCGAGACATTCATCAAACCATGTAGCATAATGATCGCCGGGCGCTGCCACTCTTTTTGAGCAGCAAGCGCACGTACGAAGACGAAATTGTTTTCAGCATGCAAAGATGGCAATGCCGAAGGAAAGGCAAAATCGCGCCGCCAACTTCCTCCTTTCCTCTCCTGTACCGCGTACTTAATCTCAGTTTGAGCGGGCGGCTCCGGGGCTGGAAAGAACAATGCTGGATCGGCTGCGGCCGAGTGTTGAAGATCATCAGGATAAAAGGGTCGAATGTTGCGTTCCTGCCGCCACGAGATCGCATGCATGCTGTGCCACGCCAGGCTGTCGATCCAGTGCCCGATTTTTTTTCGGAATACTCTTCTTACGGCCATACCTCAGCAAACGCTTGTTGAAAGAATCTGTCCAGTTCCTGGATGGGTGCGGCGTTACTCGCGTAATTGACCTGTTTGCTCTCCAACCGCGCCAATTCACTCACGATCATCTCAAACAACTGCTCCTGAATACTGCGTCTTCTCCGTGGCCAGGCATTCAAGCCAGGCACGTCTTCAATTTATCCCATCCCACGTTCCCACCGCTCAACACGACGCCAAGGTGGCGGTCCCGCCATTTCTTTTCATTCTTGAGCGCGGCCGCGACCGGCACGGCGGCAGTCGGTTCGATTAATATTTTCATGCGCTCCAATACCAGCAGCATCGCGTTTTTGATTTCTTCTTCGGAAACCAGCAACACGCCGGCGAGATGCTCGCGCATGATCGGGAAAGTCAGCTCGCCCGGACTGGTCACCTGCATGCCGTCCGCAATGGTCGGGGGCACGGGGATGGTGACGCGCTCTCCCCTTTGCAGCGACAGAAAGGTATCATTAGCGGCTTCGGCTTCGACGCCGTAAATCTCAGCACGCGGTGAGAAATGATGCAATGCCAGCGCGCAGCCGGAAACCAATCCACCGCCGCCGACGGGCACAAGCAGAGTTTCAAGCTGCGGCGCTTGATGATAAAATTCCCACGCCACCGTGCCCTGCCCGGCGATGACGTGCGGATGATCGAAGGGTGGAATCAAAACACGCCGCTCTTGTCGTTGAATCTCGGCGGCAATGGCGGCGCGATCTTGCGCATAGCGGTCATACACAATCACTTCTGCACCGTAGGATGTCGTGGCCTGCAGCTTCGCCGGCGGCGCATCGATGGGCATGACGATTTTCGCGGATATGTGCAACAACGCTGCGGCTAAAGCTACGCCCTGCGCGTGGTTGCCGGAAGAAAACGCCACCACGCCGCGCCGGCGCTCATCTTCATCCAGTTGCGCGATGGCATTATACGCGCCGCGGAATTTGAAAGCGCCGACGCGTTGTAAATTTTCACATTTGAAATAAAGCGTATTCCGCGTGCGGCGATTAAAATAAGAAGAAGCCAGCACCGGCGTGCGATGCGCCACGCCTTGCAGGCGCCTGGATGCTGCTTGAATGTCATCAAATGCCAGATCCATCGCTGAAAAGCCCTTGACTTTTGCGCCCTCAATTGCTATAATCGGCACACTGAAATACATCCGCCGAGTCATTGGCTAAAGATAAAAAAATCTGTCAAACTCACAAGGGCGATTAGCTCAGCTGGTTAGAGCGCTGGTCTCACATACCAGAGGTCGGTGGTTCGATCCCACTATCGCCCACGCCATCTGCCGTGGCCAATCACGGCATTTTTCATTTTGCCCGCCAATGAGCAGTTGCCGCATGGCCGGCTGCTCCCTGAACAAAATATTGCCGTCCGATCTTTCGTAGATCACATGGCTTGCTTTGAACCTAGCGCGAAGGTGAAAGCATCGATGACTACGTTATCCCGTCCCTTTTTGGTTTCAGCATCCCCCATTCAATAGCATGAATAACACGCCCGAAAGGAGGTCGCGCGCTCAAAAATAACCACGCGGTACATGTTACCGGAGACGTTTTTCAGAATACCTCACCACAGCATGAACGACATCGTGAAAGAGGAGGTGGATGTTATGGTAGCCCAAGGCAAAATGGAGTCTTTGCCGCAGATTCTGTTGATCGAAGACAATTTCGATCATATCGAATTGCTCACGCATCAGCTCAATTATTTTTGGGTCAATTTGCGTGTCGCGCAGTCCGGTTATGAAGGGTGGTCGATCTTGCAACAGGAAAAGGTCGACTTGCTCATTTTGGATTATTCCCTGCCCGATCTCGACGGCTTGACTTTCCTGAAGAAGCTGCGTTTCCAAGCGTGGCGCCAACCCGTGGTCATGATGACCACGCACACCGAGCGCTGGCTCACGGAAGAAATTTGCCGCCAGGGGGCAAATTACTTTGTACACAAGACCACGGCCACCGGCTTCATGAAAAAAGTAGGTGAAATTGCCGCACGTGAACTGCGTTTGACACCCAGGCGAAAGCTGCCGCCTTTTTTGAATCTGCCTGAAATTGCCGAGGTGTTGCACAATACCGTGAATTGATTTCTTGTGTTTTTTCCGAACGGGGGGAGAAGAGAATCGAGGAAAATACGAAGCAGCAGCCGGAAGTACGCCTCGGCTGCTGTCTTGCTTTTGAAAGGCGGAGTTTGCCGTTTGGTTCGAAGTCTAAATGCCCGTTTCGAGCTCGTCCGGATCAGGGAGGATTGCAGCAAATTCTCGCGCCATGCAACAACACTCCATTGCTCCAGTTCTCCAATTTCATAGCACCGCCAGGATATCCTCCTCCGACAGCATCAAGAATTTCTCGCCTTCGTATTCGAACTCGTCTCCCGACCATTTGCTGAAGAGCACACGATCGCCGGTTTTCACGGCCGGTTCCTGGCGCGTGCCGTCTTTGCGCAGCTTGCCTTTGCCCACGGCCAGTACTTCGCCATGCATCGGCTTCTCCGTGGCGGTGTCCGGAATGTAAATGCTGCCGTATTTTTTCACGGCATCGTCCAATCGTTTTACCAGAACGCGATCGTGCAATGGGGTGACGCTGAGAGCCATGATCCATCCTCCGTGGTTGAATTATGAAATCACAATATGCTTACACGTTACGTGCTTAGCGAAATAAACTCAGAATAAAATTCTAAAAGTTTTTGACCTAAAAATTTCCCACGGATTGAAGAATCCCACCGATGAAGCTATGATCTGTGGGGTTCTTGGAACGAGTTGCATACTGCCCGTTTCGCCGGAAGCGTAGTGAGAATTCATTATCGCCCGCATCCGCGGCATGGCGAAGAGGTGGAAGTTTTTTTGTCGTACAAATGCAGTGCAGAAACATTT
>JBOHQX010000365.1:0-7166 GCA_050732395.1 bacterium | reverse complement strand
GCGATTTTGAGGTAGTTTTTGAACATGGTTTCTCCGTGGTGAGGGCAGAGGGCGGAGGGCATAGAGCAAAGCGGCAGGATACACCCTGCCCCTCGGCTCTCTGCCCTCTGCCCTCCGCCCTCCGCTCATTCGTACCGCAGCGCCTCTACCGAATTCGCCCTTGTCACCTTGACAATTTGAGAACTCACTGTCAAGATACCGATCACGAACACCATCGAACTCGCCAGTAAGAACGGCAGTGCGCTGAAGCCCGTATGATAGGCGTAGATACTGCGCAGCAGCGCTTGCACCAAAAAGTATCCGCTGATCGAGGCAATAAGAGAGGCGACCAGCATCAATCCATAAAATTCATAGTTGATCAGGTTCATGAGGTGAGCCACCGAAGCGCCGAGCACTTTGCGAATGCCGATTTCTTTCGTATGGTCTCATTGAAAATGTTGTCACCATGCCTAAATGCGGCGGCGCTACGGGTGAGTCGCACGGCACGTTCCACTGCCGGAAAATCCGCTGCCAGAGCCGGCGCCAGTGGCCGCGGTACAATTCCCCAATTCTGCTCCTGCCCATTGAACCATCTTACCGTCTTCACCCGAAAAATTTTCCCGGCATTGCGGTGAAAGGCATCAAAGGTGTAGTTGTAAGTATGCGTCAAGTAGGCCGTGATACAGACGGCCAGCGCCACACCCATGCCGAAAATGTTCACGATCGCATATGGCTTGTTGTGGAGAAGATTTCGGTACGCGACTTTGAGGTAGTTTTGGAACATGACTTTGCCCTGGTGATCAGTGATCAGTGATCAGTATTCACTGAACACTGATCACTGATCACTGATTACTCGTATCGTAAGGCCTCCACCGGATTCGCGAGCGCTGACTTGAGAGCTTGCGTGCTCACGGTCAGCAGCGCAATCAGCAGCGCCAATCCACCCGCCAGCGCAAGGATGACGAGTCCGATCAGCGCCGGAGTTCTCACCAATCCCGCATTGCCGTGGGGCAAATCGTGATCGCTGTACTGCGTGTTGAAGTAATTCGTTTTGAACGGTGTGAGAGCCACCACGTCCGGAAACCGGTAGTCCTCCGTGTTGAAGAGTGCCGGGGTTTTCTTTGCCACTGCAGCAACGTCAGCGTGCTCATGCAATTCCACGAAAATGTTGAAGGGGTACTTGCATTTGCTGTCATCCTTACCGTCGTATTCCAGGCATGACATTGAAAGGGACATGCGTTTCCTCCTGGTGTTCTCAGCGCTGGCGAACAGGTCGGCGCGGAAACTGGTATTCGGCGGCAAATCCCGCACAATACTGGTCACGGTCATTTCATATTTATGATCGAGAACGAGTTTTTGACCGACGGCGTTCTCGCCACCGAATACCTTCCGCGCCGTCGATGCGGTGAGCACGACACCTTCGACGGTCCGCAAAGCATTTTCAGCAGTGCCCTCGACGAAAGGAAAGCCGAAAATCTCAAAGAAGCCGGTATCGACGAGGAGCAAGTGCTCGAATTGAAAAACCTGGTCGCCGTGATTCACTTCAACCGAGGTGTTGTTCATCAAACAGGTGTTTTCGACAGCGGGAATGTTTTCGCTGATGGCATCCCGGACGCGGTAATCAATGCCATACTGATTTTCAGTCGCGTCCACAAGACGATAGGTGTGATCGATATTCCGGAAGGAGCGATTGTGACTGTGCTCAAAATAAAGGAATAGTCCGATCAGCAACATGAATGCAGTCCCGAACGCCAAGCCGGTGAGGTTGATGAATGAAAAGAGCTTGCGCCGCCTCATGTTGCGCAGGGCGATGGTGAGGTAGTTTTTGAACATAGCGCTGCTCCTTGTTCAGTGATCAGTAATCAGTGATCAGTAATTAGTAATCAGTTCCACTACTCACTATCCACTACCCACTACCCACTACTCACTGATCACTGATCACTGAATACTGATCACTGAATACTGCCTACTCATACCTCAACGCCTCCACCGGATTCGTCAACGCGGCCTTGATCGCCTGATAACTTACCGTCAACCAAGCGATGAGCAATGCCAACAAGCCGGCGAGAATAAATATTATTGGATGCAAATCCGTACGATAGGCGAAATCCTGCAGCCACTGTCGCATGGCAAGGTACGCCAGCGGCGCAGCGAGGAGGAAGGCAATACCGACCAGCTTGGTGAAATCTTTCGAAAGCAACAGCACGATGCCCTGCACCGACGCGCCCAACACCTTGCGCACGCCGATTTCTTTGGTGCGCTGCTCCGCGATGAATGACGCCAGCCCGAACAAGCCCAGGCAGGCGATCACAATCGCCAGAATCGTGAAGTTGCCGAAGATCTTTGCCTGCTTTTCCTCGTTTTGATAGAGCCTGCCAAAATCCTCATCGAGAAAAAAGTAGCGCCAGGGATACCCCGGCTCGAAGGCCTGCCATTTCTCTTGCAGGAAAGCAACCGTGGCGGGAATATTTTCCGGCCGTATGCGGACGGAGACGCGCCACAATCTGTCCGCCTGCATGAAGATCACCACCGGTTTGATCTCGCGATGCATGGATTCGAAATGAAAATCTTTGACCACGCCGATGATCGTGCGGGCAATGCTCTCCTCCGGTGTGGCTCCGATTTCGAACAATCTTTTGCCCACGGCGTCTTCCGGCGTCATGCCCATGCGCCGCGCCGCGGTTTCGTTGATCATTACCGCCTGCGAGGTATCGGTGACGAAGTCGCGCGAGAAGCCGCGACCGGTGGCAACTTCCAGCTCCAGCGTGCTCAAGAAATCGTGGCTCACCCGCAATCTCTCCAGGGGATAAGCCACTTCCTGCGCCGCGCCTTCGGGACGGAAAGCGTCGTCTCCTTCAAAGCGGCCTGGAACAACGTCGGAAGCGGCAACGGCGATCACGTTGGGATTTGCCAAAAGTTCCTGACGGAAAGAATCGAAGCGTTGCTGCGCACCGCGGGTCTCGATCGGCAGCACCACGACCTGCTCCTGGTTGAAGCCCAGGCGTTTGTTGCGCATGTAATCCAACTGCTGAAAAACGACGCCGGTGCCGATGAGCAGAACGATCGAAATTGCAAATTGTGCCACGACCAGTGCACTGCGCAACCGCGGGCTCTTCGCGCCCGCGCGCAAGCTTCCTTTTAAAACCGCAATCGGTTGAAAACCCGACAACACCAGTGCAGGATACATGCCCGCCAGCAGGCCGGCGCCCAGAGTCACGCCGAGCAGACCCAGGAAGAACGGCACGTTCGTACGGATGCTCAAAGCCAGCGCCTTACCGGCGAGATGATTGAACGCGGGCAGCAGCAAGTCGATACCTGCAAGCGCGATCAACAAGGCGAGCAAGGCGAGCAGCACCGATTCACTGAGAAATTGTTTGATGAGTTGCCCGCGAAACGAGCCCAGCACTTTGCGCATGCCCACCTCTTTGGCGCGATTGGCCGAACGCGCCGTGGCCAGATTCATGAAATTGATGCAGGCAATCAACAAAACAAAAACCGCGATGGCGGTAAGCATATAGGCGTATTTGGCGTCGCTGGTAACGCCGATCTCGTGCTGCGTGTTCGAGTGCAGATAGATGTCCGGCAGCGCTTGCAACTCATACTCCCACTTCGCGCCCGCGGCAATCGCTTCGTCAAAGGATTTGCCCAAAGCCTGTTGAATTTGCGGCGCCACGTATTTTTTGATCAAGGCGGGAAATTTGGCGGCGAGCTGCTCCGGTGCCACGCCGGGCTGCAACATGATGTAAGTGTAAAAAGAATTGCTGACCCAGCGCGGGCTGCTGGCTTCGGGCTGCGAGAGCATGGAGCCCAACACATCGAAACGAAAATGCGATTGGCTGGGAATGTTTTTCATCACGCCGGTGACTTTGTAGTCCACGCGATTGTCATAGCGCAGCACTTTGCCCATGGGGTTTTCACTACCGAAGTATTTTTGCGCGAGGGCCTCGGAGATGACCAGCGTATTGGGCTGCGCCAGTGCGGTTTTGGGATCACCTTGCACCAACGGAAAACTGAGCATGGTAAAAACCGTGGAATCCGTCCAATTGAATTCTTCATAAAATCGCTTGTCTTCATAACTGATCAATACGCGTTGATTTTGCCAGAAACGAGCAGCAGTGGCGACTTCCGGAAATTCCTGTACGAGCGTCGCGGCCATGGGCGCAGGCGTGGTGGCGGTCCGGACAAAGGTGCCGCCAATGCCGGCATCTAGAATCACGCGATAGATGCGTTCGGCATTTTGATGAAAGCGATCGTAACTCAGCTCGTCGCGCACGTAAAGCATAATCAACGCGCAACAAACCAGCCCAATGGCCAGCCCAGCAATATTAAGGAAAGAATAAGCTTTGTATTTGAGCAAATTGCGCAGGGCGATCTTGAGGTAGTTTTTGAGCATGGGGACTCCTGGAAGAGGGCAACGCCCTTTGATTTAGGATTGCCGATTTGCGATTGTCGATTTGCGATTTACGAGGGATTTATCAACATCTGAAATCGCAAATCGTCAATCGTAAATCGCTATTCGCAAATCGTCATTCATTTCAAACATCCACATTTTCATTGGCCATGCTTCGATGGTATTCGGAGGTGCTTTTAAAGGAGCTCTCCTCAATCCAAGAAAGATCTGAAAGACAGCCATTACTTGTCTATCGAGTCACTCCACCCCAGTCTCATCAACTCAACCCCCATGCCATTTTTGTTTTTTAGAAGTTTATCCCACGGTTTGTCGCCCTGAAAAAAGAGCAAGGTATCCGCACGTATTACAGCCGGTGTTCGCCAGCGAACAAGATTTGACGACGCAATCATGAAATACCAAGCGATTATAGGCTTGCAAATTTAAGCTTTTTTCTGCACATGAAGCCATTGAACTGATAGTGATACCGGTGGTGAGACTAAAAAGTCCCTTGCCTGTGATTCATACCAAATGAAATTTTGGGAAAATACGGAGATACACATGAGAGCACAAATTCACACTGCCTTCGCATGGGTAAGAGTTCTTGCCTGTACTGTTTTTTTTTCAATGACTGTTGGCTCCACCTTTGCTCAACCAAGAACCGATTTATCCGCGCCTCCTACGACAGGCACAACAACCCTAAAACTGCCCTATCCTATAATTTTTATTCACGGCTATTACAGCAGAGAATTCGAATCCACCCAGGATTAAAACTCACAACTCCGATTCACCGGGGCCATTGGAGTCGGATGGAAACGAATCGGCAATTTACAAACAAGGCTATGCTCTAAGCGTGATGATCAAAAAAGTTCGGGCCGCCACCGGGGCGGATAAAGTCATATTGGTTGGACATTGGATGGGTGGCCTTGCAGCGCGAGAATACTTGCAGAGGTACGAAATTGGGCAACATAAATGGTGGATTGACCCAAGCTCTCCAGGTGGACATAAAGTCGCAAAGCTCGTAACGATCGGGACCCCTCATTTGGGAACGAATGTGGATTTTCCTCTTTTAGATCAATTCCTAGGCGCAAATGAACACTCTGAAGCCAGAAGAGATTTGCGGTGGTCATATTCAAATGGAACAGATGGAGTTTATCTTTTCGGCGGCAGCGAGAGTGAGATCGCCGGGCTAAGCTACCACAGTGTTGATGTTAACTGTGATGGGAATGAAAGCTCCACGATCACAGGCATTAATGAAAGTGCGGATAGTACGACCTACAATAACAACATGCCATTGCCCCAGAATACTTTCTACACCTGGATCACTTCAAACGCGAGCGGTTCGGGCGATCTTATTGTGGATTTGTCAAGGCAGTGGCTTTATATTGGTAATGACCCTAGCCCGTCAGGGCTGGCTGATACACTCTTGATGAATCGGGCTCATTGGGATGAGACCAGCGATTATTATTCTATTATTCGCGGCCTTGATGAACCTGACTCATATCCATTGGCTTATGAACTAACTTTGGGAAGACCAATAAAGGGATTCATTACTTATGGCCCATCTTGGGCGTCATCAGATGCCGATTTTTATAAAGTTGATGCTCAGAGATCCGGCGTACTAGCTGTTACAATTGAGGGAGGCGGCAACTCGGGCCTTGCAGGGATTGCAATCTATGATGCCTCTCAAAACTTCTTGCATGGAGCAAGTATTGGATCTCCCAGTTTTGTGTTGGAAGCCAATGTCACGCCGGGAACCTATTATATCGAGGTCACTGGCAATGCTACGCCAACGTCCTGGCAAAATCCTTATACGCTCACGATTCCGACTACCGTTTCCGTTGATTCCAGGCGACCCGATGAGATTCCTAGAGCATATCACCTCGATCAGAACTATCCTAATCCCTTCAACGCCGGAACCGTCATTCGCTACGAACTTCCCAAAACCGGCCATGTTATGTTGGTCGTGTTCAATGCGGCTGCGCAGGTCGTGCGAACCTTGCTGAGCGGTGTGCAACAAGCAGGCTATTATCAGATTCATTGGGACGGCCGCAACCCGCAAGGCCAGCCTCTTCCTTCCGGCGCTTATTTTTATCGTTTGGAAGCCGGTTCATTCACTGAAACTCACAAGATGATACTGGCGAAATAAGGGTCACGCGCTGACCGGTCACCTGAAACGACCGGTCAGTCGAAACATAAACTCCCCCCAAATTGTGGAAGTGCCGGTCTCCAATCCGTCTTCTCCGGCTCCGTTTTGTGCGGTCACTATCACGGTTGATCTTCATTGGGCAAGCTCAGCTTCCCGCCGCAGCCGGTATTGGTCTTCATGTATTCCTCCCGCTCGCTCAATATTTTCATTATCCCACAGCAATCCTGAAATCCCTCTTGTTTCAATGCGGATAAACCGCAACCAAAAAGAAGAGCTCACGCAAAGACGCAGAGACGCAAAGCATGCGCAGAGTCTTTGTTTGCGAAACCCCTGCGCCTTTGCGTCTTTGGGTGAAAGTTTTTGCTTTATTTGCGTAGAATTGACGATTAAGGCACTACACCAGCCTTTCAGACAAGCTGAAAGCTGAAGCACTTCGTGCAGCATCAAATTTTACCCGCGGATTGAAGAACCCCACAGATAATAGCTTCATCGGAGGGATTCTTCAATCCGTGGGAAATTTTTAGGTCAAAAACTTTTAGAATTTTATTCTGAGTTTATTTCGCTAAGCGCTTACAACGGATTTTCAGACAAGCTGAAATCCGTAGCCCTGCGGGCGGCTCCAACGGATAGATTAAGTCCAACGGATAGAAC
>JBOHQX010000364.1:0-4883 GCA_050732395.1 bacterium | reverse complement strand
AGGGAAAAACGCTTACGTTCAATGGCGACACCTTCAGCAGGTTGCTCAAGTTGCTGGCGCCGGTGTACTTCAACTCCAAAAAGGAAGCCACAGAAGCATTCCTTGGTGCGGCATTCAACAAGGATCCGGAGCTTCCTGGACAGCAGGCGCTGGCCGGCGATCTTCAGGGCCTGCGCGACCAGCCAGTATTTAGCGTGGATGGTCAAATCTGGACGGTGCGTGATTTGGAAATAGAACTCGAGCGCCATCCGCTGGTCTTCAGGAAGAAACGCTTCAACAAACGGGAATTCCCCGAGCAACTCAAGCTTGCCATTGTGGATGTGGTTCGCGATCGCTTCCTGACCGAAGTGGCCAGGCAAAGAGGTTACGACCAGGAACCCGCAGTAGCCAGGTACGTCGCGTCATGGAAAGATGCCGAGGTGGCCTTGCACTGGAAACACCGGTATCTTCAACGACAAAAACTTTCAACCGAGGAAAAAGACGCCACTTCAGTCATCACCCGGTATCTTAATCCTTATGTTGATTCACTGCAGCAAAAATACAGCGGCAACATCGAAGTCAATGTCGAGGCTTTTAATCGAATTCAACTGAGCCGCGTGGATATGTTTGTGCGCCAGGACAACGTACCGTTTCCGATTTATGTTCCCTCGTTTCCGCAACTGACGACAGACCATAGGCTGGATTACGGGCGGAGAATCGATCAAAGTCAAAATAATTGAAGGCAAATTAATAAGGGTTTTTGTTGCGGTGCCCTTTTCATCGCAAGATCGTAACTATTCAGGTTTTCCCCAAATGGCAAAACTATTAAGGGCAAAACCATTAGAAGCTTCTTTTGTGTTTAATAGTTTTGCCCCAAATAGTCTTGCCATCAATATACCTGAATAGTTACGCAAAATCTTGGTACAACTCATTTTGACTCGAGTTGTTTTTGATGAGTAGAAGCGGCCCATGAGTTCCATCAAAGAAATCGCCAAAAGAGCAAACGTGTCGATTGGCACGGTCGATCGGGTCATCCACGACCGCGGACGTGTCTCCAAGGATACCAAGAAAAAAATCAATCAGATCATCATCCGGCTCAATTACAAGCCCAATATTTACGCCCGCAATCTTTCTCTTGCCAGGACCTTTCGTTTTGCAGTTCTCATGCCCAAGCTGACGCAGGATAGCGGCTATTGGCGCATCCCCGCCGATGGAGTTGACAAGGCGCGGCACGATCTGGAAGCCTCCAAAGTCACCGTGCAGTTTTTTCACTACGATCGCTATTCGGAATCGTCATTCAGAAAGACGTTTCAAAATGTTCTCAAAGAGCATCCCGATGGTATTCTCATCGCGCCCGTCTTGACCAACGTCGCACACGAGCTCTTGCAGACGGTTTCCCGTAACGTACCCTACGTCTTTTTTGATTCCAGTGTTCCTGGCGCGAAGTGTTTGTCAACCATCGGCCAGGAATCGTACCAAAGTGGAATCCTGGCCGGGAAGCTGATGCAAATGATGATAAAAACTCATGGCACGGTGGTCGTCATCAAGGTGCTTCCGCAAGACTTTCACATTGATGAGCGGATACGAGGATTCGAGGTATCGCTCAAGGACGCATCCAATATTCATACAAAGATCTGCCAAGTCGATAGCATTGGAGGAGAACGTGCTTTTGATGAGGTATTGAAGAAAATCTCCACCGGGTCCCAGGATTTGCAAGGTATTTTCGTGTCCAACGCCTGGACGCATTCGGTGGCAAAATACTTGAAGTCGTTAACGCCGGCGAGAAAAATTTTTCTTATCGGCTATGACGTCATAGCAAGAAACATCGCTTACTTGAAAGAAGGCGTCATTGATTTCATCATCAGCCCGCGGCCAGAAATGCAAGGATATCAAGGCTTGTTCAGCCTCTACCGGCACGTGGCGTTGAAGGAGAAGGTCAACAAGAAAATCACGGTTCCGTTGGATATTCTGAACAAAGAAAACATTGACTACTACCAAGGCTGAGGACTCACGTCATCATGGCTCACGATCAACTTGTCATTGGCGTCGATTTTGGCACCGATTCCGTGCGCACCGTCATTGTCGACGCGGCCGATGGCCAGGAAATCTCCAGCTCGGTTTTCCAGTATCCTCGCTGGAAGGAAGTGAAATATAGCGATGCCGCCAGGAACCAATTTCGACAACACCCGCTCGATTACATTGAAGGATTGGAAACAACGATTCGGACGGCGCTCGCTCTTGCGCCAGTAGACACGGCGAGGAAGATCAAAGGCATCTCGGTGGATACCACCGGCTCCACCCCGGGTGCGGTCGATCGCCAAGGCGTGCCTTTAGCTCTCACGCAGGGTTTTGAAGAAAACCCGAACGCCATGTTCATCATTTGGAAAGATCACACTGCGGTCAAAGAAGCCGAAGAAATCAACCGCCTCGCACGCTCGTGGGGCGGCATTGATTACACGCAATTTGAAGGCGGCGTTTATTCGTCGGAATGGTTTTGGGCAAAAATTCTGCACACCCTGCGCACCGATGCGAAAGTGAGGGAGGCCGCTTTTTCATGGGTGGAGCATTGCGACTGGATTCCGGCGCTGCTCACGGGAAAAACGGATTCATTGACCATGAAGAGAAGCCGCTGCGCCGCGGGACATAAAGCCATGTGGCATGCAAGCTGGGGAGGCCTGCCAGCGGAAGAGTTTCTCGTCAAGCTCGATCCGTTGCTGAAAGGATTGCGCGCGCGCCTCTATCACGAGACGCATACGAACGAGGTCAAAGCCGGAACATTGTCGGCGGCATGGGCCGAACGCCTGGGTTTGCCGCAAGAAACGAGCGTAGGAGTTGGCGCATTCGATGCGCACATGGGCGCCGTCGGTGGTGAAATTGAGCCGCACATTTTGGTGAAGATTATGGGCACCTCAACTTGCGACGTGTTGATCGTGCCCACCAACGAAATCGGTGGTAAGCTTGTACGTGGGATTTGTGGACAAGTGGACGGTTCCGTGATTCCAGGTACGCTGGGGTTGGAAGCCGGGCAGTCGGCTTTCGGCGACGTCTATGCCTGGCTCAAAAGCGTTCTGATGTGGCCGATGGAGAGCATGGTCGCAGAAAGCAATTTTCTCGACGCTGCGACAAAGGAGAAATTGATTCTGCACGTTTCAGACAACATGATCGACAGGCTCTCGCAAGCAGCCGAAAAAATCCCCATCGATGACTCAGGCGTCTTGGCACTGGACTGGATGAATGGACGAAGAACCCCCGATGCGAACCAGCTCCTGAAGGGGGCCGTCACCGGTTTGAGTCTCGGCAGCGATGCGCCCAAAATTTTCCGCGCCCTCGTCGAAGCCACAGCGTTCGGCGCCAGAAAAATTGTGGAGAGATTTCGTTCGGAAGGAATACCGATCCGCGGCGTCATCGCGATTGGCGGTGTGGCCAAAAAATCGCCCTTCATCATGCAGGTGGTTGCCGACGTGCTGAACATGAGCATCAAGGTACCGCGTTCGGAGCAGATTTGCGCGCTCGGCGCGGCGATGTGTGCCGCCACCGCCTCCGGAATCTATGCCACCATTGAAGCAGCGCGGAAAGCGATGGGCAGCGGCTTTGAAATAGAATATCATCCCCGTCCCGAGCACACGCAAAAATATGAAAAGCTTTATCAAAAATACTCGAGTTTAGGCGAGTTGATCGAACGCGAGTTGACATGAAATCGCTTGATGATAAATCATCAGACTGAGAAATGGGTTTTTTGAGCAGCCTAGTACCTTAATTTTGCATCAAACCTGGTTTGCAACAAAAAAAGCACCGCAACGAAAGGGGGAAACCATGAATCTCTTCTGCTCTTGCACCACCCGTTAGGTGGTTTCAGGCGCATCGTCGACGCAAACAGAACTCGCTATCTTAGAGGCTTTTTTCGTTGCGGTTCTCTTTTCGTTGCAAAATTAAGGTAGTAATCACATTGGTAAGCACATGACGCTGCAAGAGCTCAAAGAAATCGCCTGGCAATGCAACATGGAAATTCCGAAGCGCGGTCTTGCTCTTTATACCTTTGGCAATGTCAGCGCGATTGATCGGGACAAGGGTGTGCTGGCGATCAAGCCGAGCGGTGTGCCTTACGATGTCCTGAAGCCTGAAGACCTCGTGGTTGTCGATCTCAACGGCCGTGCGGTTGAAGGCACGCTCAATCCGTCTTCGGATACGCAAACGCATATTGTGCTGTACCGGGCGTTTCCAAAGGTCGGCGGCATTGTGCACACGCATTCGACCTATGCGACGGCATGGGCGCAAGCGGCGAGGCCGATCCCTGTTTTGGGAACGACGCACGCCGATCATCTTCATCTGGACATCCCCTGCACCGAATTCATGCCGGAGGATAAGATTCAAAATGATTATGAGATCGAAACCGGGCGCCAGATCGTGGAGGCCTTCGAGAAGATTTCCTATGAGGAAGTCGAGATGGTATTGGTTGCCGGGCACGGGCCATTTACTTGGGGAAAATCACCTGACAAAGCCGTTTATAACAGCGTGGTCCTGGAGGAACTGGCCAGAATGGCCTTGCTCACCATTGAAATCAATTCGCAGACCCCCAGGCTGAAAGAGGCTCTGATTCAAAAGCACTATCAGCGCAAGCATGGGCCGGGTGCGTACTACGGGCAGGGCAGTATATCCTAGTACACCGATTCATAAAAATATTTACAAATAATTTTTAATTTCGTATATTGCCTCTCGAACCTATTCGCGAGGTAATCATGCCACGAAAAACACAGAGAGCCAGATTGAATTTGACAGATGATCAGCATCAATGGTTGACAACCATAGCGCACTCGCGAACGGCTGCGGTGCGCGAAGTCGAACGCGCTCGTATCCTTTTAAAGTATGTGGAAGGCACGTCGATTTCTGATATTCAGTCGGCTCTT
>JBOHQX010000363.1:0-13563 GCA_050732395.1 bacterium | reverse complement strand
GTTGGCGCTGATATCCAGAAGACTCAGGAAGCCGTTCAAAACGTGGATCTTGACAACAAGGTGCAAGCGGATGCCTTCGGCCGTGTGTTAATGGCCCAACAGAACCGGATTAGCGGCAATGAGAACGCCTTAGCGGCCTCAAACGTAGTGAATGAATTGAAAGTCCAGTTCCCCGATCTTTTTGACAATCCGATATTAAGAACTGGGCTTCCACTAGTGCCATTGCTTTTTCTAGATCCCCCCAAGAAAGGGAGCGGTTTTGACTCGCTCTTGACTGATAAACGCTTCTTGGCTGCAGCTGCAGTTGCCGGGATTGCTCTGATCAACGAGTTTCGTAAGCAGGAAGCACGGGAGGTGACAGTCACGCCCAATGCGGCGGCACTGACCGTAGGCAACGTAACTTCACTCAGTGCTGTTACCCGTGATATCCGTGGCAGGGAGATCAGTGGTCAATCCATCACGTGGACGTCGTCTGACACCAAGGTTGCCACTGTCGATGCTAGCACAGGCTTTGTGACGGCAATTGGGTCCGGAACTGCAATCATAACGGCGGCCATCGTGAACACGAATGTGCGGAACACGACAATAGTGACAATTCCTCAGCGATAGTGACAATTGACGCTGCTTCCAATGCTCCCGCTGCCAGCGCTGTCGGCTGATCTCTTTTCAACAATGCTCGAACGCCACGGGTTACGCTGCTTGACGCAGCGTAACCCCGTGGTCACCACGTTTGCCCATGCACAGCAAGGCGAGAGCCGGGAGCAACCACCTCGTTCGTGTCATGGCGCACCGGCAACTGCTTTCGGGCCGCGGCAGTACACTTGTTTCGCTGAATCGCGCACTGGAGTCGTCGCGCCACACCCGTTTACCGGATTGGTAACCGGCTTAGGAGAGATATTATGGACCCTGCAATCTGGGAACTACTAAGAACTGGCAGTAATAATGAGGCTGAAGAGGTCGAAGCCATCATTCGGTTAGACCGCCCTCATGTCAACATTGCCGGTGTGCGTATCGTCTCACGGTTCGGCCCGATTGCGACTTGCCGGCTGAGAAGGGATTCTATTCTTGGAACCAGGGAGGAAGAAAACGTGCTGAGCCTCAAGGCGGCACGCCTCCTTGGTCCTGAGGTAGAACCGGAGGGCCGGAATGCGAGGTTGAAACTGCCGCTCACAACTCTTGCCCGTGATTTGCGCCGGCCCCCTGGCCTTCCATTGACCGGAGCGGGCGTCGCCATCGGGATTCTCGATTGGGGCTGTGACTTCAATCACCGGAACTTCAAGCATCCGGATGGATCGACGCGTCTCATCGCGCTCTGGGATCAGCGCGGGCGACTTCCGCCCGGCGCTCCCAGCCACTACGGATACGGAACTGTCCACAGCAAACGGAAAATAAATTACGCACTCACCAGCGCCGATCCTTACGGCGCGTTAAAATATCATCCGGCCGATGCGGACTCGGGCGGGCATGGCGCGCATGGAACGCATGTCATGGGCATCGCCGCGGGCAACGGACTTGGCGGCGGCCCAATGGGGGTGGCGCCGGAGGCTGATCTTATCTTCGTTCACCTGGCCAACAAAGACACAGACGCACTGGCGAATCTTGGAGATTCCGTGCGAATCATCGAGGCCGTTGACTTCGTCGCCAGAACCGCCGGTAATCGCCCCTGGGTCATCAACCTCAGCGTCGGGCGACACGGAGGTCCTCATGACGGCTCAACGCTCTGCGAAATGGCCTTTGATTTTGCACTTAGCGCTGCCCCGGACCGGTTCATCGTACAGAGTGGGGGCAACTACTTTGGCAAAAATATCCATAGCAGCGGACGCTTGCAAGCCGGGCAAATGCGAACGCTGCACCTAAGGATTGATGAGGCCGATGTTACGCCGAACGAGCTGGAGGTATGGTATTCCGGCGAAGATGAGCTCGCCGTCAAGACTCAATCTCCGCATGGAACGCCATCGCCGTGGGTAAGGCTGGGCCAGCATGCGGATATCATTGAGAACAACCGGATTGTTGGCCGCATTTATAACCGCGCCTCGGACCCAAACAATTCAGACAATCATATCGACATTTTCTTATATCCTGGGGCTCCTCCGGGAGCGTGGAGCGTGATGTTGAGGGCCGATAAGATTTCTGATGGAGTCTTTCACGCGTGGCTGGAGAGGGACGAGGCTTGCCCGGGATGTCAGACCCAGTTCAGCGAATCCGATTCTGACAGCTTCTACACAACGGGCACGCTCGCGAACAGCCACATTCCCCTTGTCGTCGGCGCTTACAATTCTCACTCACCGGCCCGGGAAGTGTCATCCTTCAGTAGCGTCGGTCCCACGCGCGACCATCGCCCCAAGCCCGACTTGGTCGCCCCTGGAGAGGAGGTGCTTGCGGCTCGCTCAACTCCGCGCGATTGGCGCAAGAACCCCGGCCTGTTCGTGCGGAAATCAGGTTCGAGCATGGCTACCCCGCATGTGACCGGCGCAGTGGCCCTGTGTCTTCAAGGCGTCAGGCGCCCTCTCTGGAGCCACGAGATTCGCGAATTGATCTTAAATAACGCCGAGCCGGTGTCTGCTCAAGGTCAACATGCGCTTAGATTTGGACGCGGCTACCTCGACGTCGCCAGAGTGGTGGAGGCGGTATTGGCGCTGCCTCCACGCGCCGCAACAGCCTCAATATTTCAAGTTGCCAATACGGAAGAACATCGTCACGATTCGAAAGAGAATAAAATGGACCGCCACCTAGATGAATATTTTGATCGCCTCGAACAGGTCATGAAGGAATCAACTTCTCGCACAGTTTCAGAAAAAAACCTGCTCGCTGAAATCTTGCGCACAAATGGAGCGCCTTTTTATTCGAGTGATCCGGATAAGCTTTATCGCGAGATCGTTTTCAACCGCGATGGCCGGCGCACGGAAACGCTGGCCGGAAGTTTTAGAGTTCTGGCGCGCCCGGGTGAAGCGCCGGAGGTCTCCCCTCGAGCCGGTGACGTGTTGCTGCGAGTCGCATTAGGCGAGCCGGGCCTGGGTCATGTGGCGGTGATATCAGATTCCAGTTTGTGGCCTCATGATCAGCTTGCGAGCGCGCCGTGCCGATCGGAAAACCGGCAGCCCGGATTCTACGCCACCGTTATCGATGGCGGCGCCTCTCACCATCTGCGGTCAAACCCATTTGCCAGGCGCATCCTGGACGCGGCAGGCAAAATGCCGCCTGGCCAGGTTCTCTTCAGAATAGAATCTTCCCGCGATGACGAAAGCAGCGTGGAAACCTCGACATCCGCATTTGAGGGTGAGCTTTTTGATCAAGGGCCAGTCATTCAAAGCGACGCTGTGATCTCAAGTGAACAGTATCAGCGCGATTATGATTTTGAGGCGATAGACCCCGAAGAGGAGGATAAGTTCGCACGGCGCTTGGGCGATGAAAATGGGCAGCTTAGCCACGACAGCTTGATTCACCGAATTCGACCTGAGTTCCAAAATTTATTTCGGCCCTCCTCAGGAGAAGCTGAATTCGGCGAGTTGGGTGATCATCTTTTTGAGGCTGAGAAAGAAGAACTTGGCGAAATTGGGAGGGCCAACGCATTCTATGAAGGCACGGCTTTTGAAGATATGCCCAACTCAGCTTACGATGCCCAGATCTTGATCCAAAAAGCTAGAACCGCCACTGTGCCAGCCCAACTTACGCTCGCCGTCCACCGCTGGGAAGAGGCTGAGGCCACGCCAATCCGCGGCGCTCGTCTCAAGCTCTTTGAGATCGATATGGGCGAGGCCGGGCGCTCGGATACTGCCACCGTCCAGAACGACCAGATCGCCGAGTTCACCCTGGACTTAGCGCCAAATCCAGAGTTTGTCAAGAACCCAAACAAAGCGGACATCCCTCACGTGTCCGTGTCCAACGCTAGGTGGGCCAACCCCACCCTGGAAAAGAGCTTCAGGGCCACCCGCCAAGTCGACTTCAACCTTAAGCTGGGGCAGAGCGCTTTCCCGCTCTGGATCCCGCGCCAAGATATTCTCGAAGAGGGTAACGCTGTGGAGCTCGGGTTCGTGCTCGAGGATAGTGCAGGGAACAAGGTCGAGCGCCTGAGCATCGCGAGCAATCAGGTACTCAGCGTCCCGATCCCGAATTATCTTGAAGAGATGGTCAAAATTCCGGGGCGGTTCGATGATCCCAAGCGCGACCCAGCCGTCGAGATGGATGGGACAAAATTCGACGAGTTCCTCAAAGGCAAGAACCGCCGCGAGTTCATCTCCCAATGGCGCGAACAGCACCCGGCACTCAAAGAAGCGGCGAATGAACCGGGTGGGGATCTCAAGACCAGCGATATCGTCAAGGCTTGGTTTGTGATTCACGATGTTGGCGTCAAGACGTCACTGCCGGACAAGCATTATAAAGCGAATCAGGAGGCGACAAAGAACCATGGCGTACACGGCTTCCTCAATCGATCCGGCTATTATGCAGCTACTTATGATTTCCGATACAACTTTTTGAATGGAACCCTCTACGAGTTTCAAAGTAAGAACGGACTCAAGCATGTGAACGGACGGACCATCAATATCGAAACTGTACCCGATATCGAGTCTGTGCCGGACAAAGCAGACGGTTTACGCGGCGATCCGTCCAACCCCGATCTATATACCTCCATTGGCTACAGGGATCACGGCAAGAAAGTCACCTACTACAAGTGGACCAACACAGCGCTGGACGTCCTGGCAGATCTGTACATTTTCGCCTCGGCGCGTGCCGGGCACCTGCTGACGATCACCGTCCATAAGGAAATGGACCGCAACCTAGCCCGGTCAGTGCTCTGGCGAGAGTACTCGGCGGCGGAACTCCGTGTCAAAGAAAACACCGTGTCAGAACTCCTCCGCCAGGCAGGGGAAGCGCAGAAACGTGGAGAAAAAAAGAACGCGGAGGACCTTTACAGGAATCTCAAACCTTGGTATCTGGCTGTGCACAGTCCCAGCGATTACCATGGAGACCCGTTTGGCTTTAACATACAGGCTCTGTACGATCTGATCACGAAAAAGCTTAATGCTCTTGGTGGCAACCAGATGCCAGTTGGGGCCCGCTATGGTATCCACCCTCGCCGTGTCTGCGAGCAGGATGGCAAGGATATCACAAACGTCGATGACCAACAGCACGAGTTTCCTCACCAGTCAGATCCGGTCATCAAACAAGACAAAGCACTCAAGAAGCAAGGCTGGTGGAAGAAGGGCCATGTGCAGGGCGGGGCGATGGAAGAGGTGGCCGAATCCCCAACATGTTTGTATTGTCTTCACTGTACAAAGAACAAGCCAGAGGCGTGTAGGTGTAAGGGAAAAACTGGGGAAGGGTTGGCCGAATTCCTAGCTGGCGAAGATGCTCCAGCGAAGGCGCCACAAACGACTGCAGTTGTCTCCACCCAGCCAGATGGCATGACGCGCGTGCCCACTCTGGATGTGTTCAGCAGCCCAAAAGCAACATCGACCAAACAGGTGGTGCTCCAGTACCAGACGGAAATACCACGGATCATCAGCAAAAAAGAGGTGAGCAAGGGTGAGTGGTGGTACGAGATCGAGTACATGGACGGTACTCAAAAGCGCACTGGCTGGGCCAGCTCTGTGGGAATCGCCGAGCTCGCCTGGCCCGGAAAGTTCACGTTCCTCACTCCGGGCGGTGACGGCTGGAATAGTCCGTTTGAGGAGCTACGAGACGCGGTTAATGGCAAACCAGCCGAAGGCAAGGTGGCCAGATCTATCAACTTTTTGAATCTAGTGCTTCTTCCTAATGACAAAATGAACCTGGGCGATTTCGTTCGAGAGTCCTTTTATCAGGCTATCGTCGCCGCCAAGGGCAACTTCAAAGAGGCCAGCCTGATTCTCACCGCTACTATCCGCGCTTTCAAGCCGGCTGAGGGAGGGGCTAAATTTCGCTGGGTTCAGCAGATCGCTCCGAACTCCAAGAATTTCAACTATGGGCAATTCGCTGACAAGCTATGGCACTTCTTTTGGAATGCTTACAAGCTACTCGATGGTACCAGTGCCTGGACGCTAGATAAGCTGGGACTAGCCTATGAATTGAAATCGCGATCGAGCCCGATCTGGAGCGCCATTACTTTAAAGCCCCTAGATCGCGATGCTAAGGAGGACATTTGGTTCAACCATGGCGGCATCGCATTTGCCGAATGGCTTAACGATAATCACGCCGAGGTTACGAAAGCCTATGCCGCGGCTATTCGCGACAGATTTTTGGCAGCAGGCAAACAAATTGCCGACTTCAACAAACTATCGGAAATCGAGAAAGCCAATTTCATACAGCAGCTCATGGAAAAAAAGGAAGTACAACTTGAGCTGAAAAAGAACACATATTTAGAGTTCGCAAGGGCGGCTGAGGGCATCGTCGGCAACGTCGTCAATGCAATAAAGAAGAAGATGGGATAGTTTTATGCGTCTATTCTTTTACCTGCTGTCGTGCGCGGTCTTCGTCGTTCTCGCCTCGTGCTCTCGGGGCAAAGTGGATGTTGCGGTTTGGAACGAAGGCGGCGCCGTCGATAACGTGTGGCTCGAGTGGGAGGGCGAGACCGTTAAGATTGGTAACTTGGCTCCCGGCTCAAAGGCCAAGATAGCCATCCACCCCCATATCGAGAGCCCTTTGACCGTGGCCTATCATCGCGACGGTCCGTTCGTCTGTCGCAATGAGGCCTACTTCGATAGTGATTGGCGTGGCGTCATCTGTGTGCAACTGTTGACCGACGACATCGCAAAGTTCTCCTGGATAGATCGAAACGGCGACAGCAGCGCCGTAACCGTTGAGTGCACCAGAAAAGGCCTCTGAGTGTGACAAAACGGCTTTCATTATGCAGACCGGTAGCAATTTGAAAAACATAGAATCTGCACCGACTTGAGGAGCGCAAAATGAAAATTAGAATTCTCGATAACCCTGCTCATTTCGAGCCTCTTTTGGCTCGCGGCGTAGATCGTAGAGCAGAGACGGAAAGAATTTTTCTGGCCAGAGTACTTGGGCTGGATCAAAACGTTCTGCATTCGCCTGCCTTTGGTGTTGATAAGCTTTATCGTGAGATCATTTCCGGGAAAAGCGGTCCGCTATCGGCAAAGATTGGCGGGAATTTTACAGTTCTCGCGCGCGCTGGGGAGATGCCAAATGTTTCTCCTCAGGCAGGTGACGTGTTGGTGCGAATCGCATTGGGCGAACCGGGTCTGGAGCATGTGGCGGTGATATCAGATTCCACTTTATGGTCGCATAAACAGCTTGCGAATGCGCCATGCCGGCCCGAAAGTCAGCAGCCGGGATTTTATACCACGGTTATTGAAGGCGGAGCCTTTCCGCATACACATTCGGATCGATTTGCTCGTCGCATTCTGGATTCGGAAGGGAAAATGCCGCCCGGTCAACTGCTACTCAGGCCAACGTCATCCATTGGGGTTTCTTCCCTTTCCTCAAGCCTTACATCCGAAAGCCCGTTTCTCCACCTCAGTCCAGAAGCCTTTGATGAAGAGGTCATCGGAAAAGACAGCCGTTCAAGGTTTGTCGAGCCGGAGGAGCCGGAAGATGATCCCCTTAAAAAGAAGTTGCCTCTCTCGCAGCCAAGCGGGCAGTCCTTGAAGTTTTCCTCAGAGTGCCAGAAGCAGCTAAAGAATACTAGCGTCGCCGTGGTGGGGGGCGGCTTGGCTGGCTTGATGGCGGCCCGGCGGCTTGGTCAATATGGCGTCAAAGTGAGCGTGTTCGAAGCGCGCCCGCAAGTGGGCGGACGCGTTCTGAGCAACCACACATTTAGCAATGGCCGCATTACGGAGGAAGGCGCCGAGCTCATCGGCTCCTTTCACACAAAATGGCTGGCTCTCGCGCAGGAGTACGGCCTGGCGGTAATCAGCAGAATGGGCGAAGAACTCTACATGCGAGCGGACCTGAATGTGAAACTCACGCTGGATAAGCCCCTGTCCAATGACGAGATTAGCAAACTCGGAAATGAAATGAAGGTGCGGGTACTGGAGCCGATCGCACGGGACGCGAGTCAGCTGATACGGATCGACGATCCGTCCCAGCCCTGGCTGGATCCCGGGCTGATGCAGTATGACAACATGTCGGTCGCAGACGCGCTCGCCCACCGTTACGGAGTCAAGCCGACCGAACGGCTCTGGAAGGCAATTGAGTTTCTGCTCGTCAACAACGAAGTCGCGCCGCTGGAGGAGATGAACTTCCTCGGCCTGCTGTGCAAGGTGAAGGGCGGACAGAGCGGGCCGAAGAGTGCGTATGACGACCAGGAGTATGACCGCCTGATGGGGTATTGGAATAAGCTGGAGATATTTCGCTGCGCCGACGGCTGCCAGAAACTGGCGACGGAGATAGCCAACGAGATCCAAACCAAGAAGTACGGAGTCAAGCTCGGGCGCAACAGTGCGGTCACACACATCAATCTTTCCAAACAAGGTGTGACGCTGGGGTTCAAAAAGGTCATCAAGCTTGATGGAACATTGGCCGAAGGGCATCCGACATTTCTTCACTATGATTTCGTGATCCTGGCGATCCCGCCCAGTGTCTGGGCCGGCGTGAAGATCACAGCAGATGGCAAAGACGCACATCCCAAGGATCAGATCGGCCTGATGGGCATGGGCCCCGCCGTGAAGTTCTTCAGCGACGTGAAGGAACGCTTCTGGATCAACGAAAAGGCTGCCCCTTCTGGCGGCTCATTGACGCTAGGCCAGGTCTGGGAGGGCACCGACAACCAGACGCGGCTCGACCCGAAGGTCGCCAAGCAGGGCATCGTGCTCAGCGTCTTTGCCGGCCCAATCATTCCCATCCCAATCGTTGCCGGCGGAGCCAGCCGCCGCACACCCAATCAAGACGAGTTCAACAAAGGGTTGCGGCTGCTCTATCCCGGCTACACCCGCAATCTGAACAAGCCCCTCTTCAGCAACTGGCCCAACGTGCCCTTCATCAAGACCGGATACGCGTCACCGAGGAAAGGCCAGATCTTCACCATCGGCCAGGCACTCACCAAGCCGTTCCACGACCGGCTGTTTTTCGCCGGAGAACACACGCAGATGAACTTCTTCGGCTACATGGAGGGTGCATTGCTCTCGGGTGAACGCGCGGCGGAAACACTGATGTTACAATCGTGCGACCTGCTGAAAGAGTCCGCACCCGCGTCCCCCGGTCCCTCGGTGCGAACCAGATCTGGCTGGCTACCGATCCAACTGTTGGGGGAGTCCGCACCCGCGTCCCCCAGTCCCTCGGTGCGAACCGCCAGTGCTGCGCCGATCCGCGCAAAAACGGCTTTCGAGCACGAAAGCCAAATCCCTTTGGAGGAGCACTCATCCACTGACTATCCAGATGAAGCCGAGTCTACTTTCCTCGATGAAGAAGAAAGGGCTGAGGCTGAGGATTTTCCGCTGGCCGAAACCGAAGATTGCGGCGAGGAGGCGCCGGCGGTCATGGATGAAGAACTTCTTGTTGGCTTGGATAACGAGAACCTTAATAAGGAAGCTTACAAAGATTTCACCAGCGCCGTTTATGAGCCGCATAACCAGGGTTTTCCTATGCAAATAGGAAATTCTCAAGAGGAGGAATTTGAGGCAACGGACAAGAGACCTTTGCAAGAACGACCTGTGAAGCCAGTTGAACACAATTATGTGCCGCCGGCAGGGAAGCGTATTCCGGTCACGACTGGCCAGAGTTGGGTGAGCATCGCCAAGACCCTGGGCATTGACGCTTGGGACCTCATCGATTTCAATTTCCCAGGCATGAAACTGTTGTGGCAAGAGAAACCCGAACTCGCCAGCCGCCAAGTAAACTGGTATCTCTCCGAATACGTGGGATGTCAGATACCGACTGCTGACAAACAGAATTGGGCGTTTACCTCCGGTCTGACGAAAGGGAAAGGCCTCTGGAAAGGTGGGCACATTTTCCTCCCACCGCCGAAGCCGTCACCGTCTGCACCCGCACCGCCGCCTTGCGCGACCATCCAGATCCCCATCTTAAAAGGATTGTCCTGGCAATTCCAAGCGTTGCTCAGTACCCTCAACATTTCCCTGCCTTCCCAGGCACGGTGTCTCAGCGCGGCTGAACTGGCTACCGCGAAACCCATCTATGGTGGAAGTCTGGACTACGCCGACATCTACGTGAGCGACACATTAGGTCTTTCCGGTCGCCCGTTCACCACCGCGATTCCGATCGGAACAACAAGGTGGGTCGTCGTTCTCAACTTGGGGCCCAATGCATTTAAGAGCGATACCACACCGCAGGTCCTGATCCACGAGTTAGCGCATGCCTGGCAATCGCAGCATCATCCCAATCCTTGGCAGTACATGTACAATTGTGTCCTAAGTCAGATGAAGGCCACGGCTGCTACGGCCGCTACGGCCTTGGCTGATAAGATGAATAGCAGTTGGGTGACGCGCGGTATAATGCCCGATTTCAAGCTCGGCCCAGCATCGGCCTACGCCTACGTCCCCGGAATGCTCTTCGGTGACTATGGAGGCGAGCAAATCGCGCAGCAGGTTGAGGACTACCACTATCCTCCGGCTGGCCTTATTCAAAGTGCCGATGCCAGGGGCCAAATGGAGAACATATGGAAGCATATTAAATCGCTCTCGCCCCGGGTTCCTGATAACGAAAACATCCGAAGTCTGAGTGAAACACGGTACGCGCACAAGAGTTACCCGAATGTCGTGTGGCACTAGGATTGGTAACCATTTCAACGACAACACTTTGGCAATGAACCAGGCACGTTTAACGATATCGATTCTCTTCACGCCGGCTGCATTCTCTTTGAACGGAGCTATCGTAACAGGCAATCGAGGCACGCTAAGAAAGGCTTCGCTGAACTTCTTCGGAGTGACCGGGCGATATATTTGCGTTGGAGGTTCTCCCGATACAAACGGTGTTAGAGAGTACCTTGTGACCGGCACGCCTGAGCGGGTTATCACCGCGGGGATTGGCTCGACTGCAACACGAACCGACGGCGGGGCAGGCACTACTTTGTATGTTAAGGAAAGCGGTGCGGGCAATACCGGCTGAGTGGCCAAATAAGCAAACATAGGCTGGATAAAGCGAAGCATTGCCCACCGTCACTGCCTAACAATCGCATCAACTCGGACTGCCAACTACGCTTTGTTGGCAGCCGGTTATAGTGGTTAGAGTATTATCTCGGAAAAACTATCATGACCGTGAAGATTTTTAATTACAAAGAGAACACAAAGCGCACAAAGAAAAAGCTTTGTGTTCTTCGTGACCTCGTGGTGCAATTTTGGTTGCGGCCAAAGCCGCGTTACACTATTTGTGCTTGAGAAAAGGATACCCGAGCCAGCCCCATTTAGAAGGCTTATCAGAGAGATAATTAACCCCATCACTTCATCACCTTCCACGCGCTCGCTGGCAGCGGGGTTGTGAGATAATCGCCGAGAAAGGTCTTGCCTTGCGAGCGGTACATTTGGCCATCCCATTGATAGCGTTCTTGCGCCAGGCTTTGCTGGCTTGTGCTTTCCATGTCGCGATGGTACAGCAAAATGTCACAATATCCCTCGAGGCCAGGGTCCCCCAACTCGACGGCCAGTGTCAAAAGATTACGCGTCGGCAGCAAGTTGCGCAAACCCTCTGGTGTGCGCTGCCAGAGCCAAACGCTGCAGCCGCCGCTGCCGCACCAGCCCGGCACGTTCGAGATCAAAAATTCTTTGCTGCCGTCGCCGTTCACATCCATCGCCCACGTGTTCCACTCCGTAACGTCGTTGCGCTTGATGTCGGCGCCTTGCTTGGCCATGCTCTGTAATAAATCTTTTGGCAAGCGGCCATCCGGCGTCACCACATCCCAAACCGAGCCAGCCGGCGGGCTAGTAGGCTTGGGCTCGATAACCACCGGCGGCGGCGAGGGTGCTTCAACCGTTGGCGGCGCCGGCTCGGTCTCCACTTTGGGCACGGTTTTGCGTGAACAACCGCCGAGCAAAATTGCCCAAATAACAGAAACAAGCGAGCTGAAAGCCCAAATTTTTGCCAGAGCACGAAACTGCACGCGCATCATTATTTATCCTTGTGTAGCAAACAGAGTTGAAGTTCTGCTGCCAATCACACTCATGCTCTTACTCCTATCCATATTCCTACTCTTACTCATACTCTTGCTCTTACTCGCTTTTTAGTAAATTTCAAAGTGAGTACGAGTAGGAGTAAGAGTATGAGCAAGAAAATTTCCATCACCCATGGTAAATCAATTCTCCCACATCATCCCAATCGCAAAATTACGCACTTCATTGGCGTCGCGCTCGCGCTCGGTGTACGTGTATCGCAAAATATTGCGCACAGCCAATTGTGCGGTGAGCCCCTGCCAGCGATAGAGCAGGCGCATGTCGAGCTGCTTCTTGGACACGCGCTGGTCGTCCTTGTAAAGCTGCACTTGCTCGCGCTCCAGTTTCGACGCGAAAGTGTAATCGGCCTCCAGCGCGAGGGGCCCGAAACTAAACGAAGGTGAGAGGTACGCGATCAATCGCGGACGATAACTCAACAAGTCACCCTTTTGGAACAGCACACCATTCACCAGGCTCGTTTGTGCAATCACCGGATCGGTCCACGTGGCAGTCGCTTCGAGCCGCAGCCGTTCATGCCAAAATTGAAAACGTCCAGAAGTCTCAATGCCCTGAATCCGCGCGTGGGGAATATTGACGAGCGTTCCCGAGGCATCGGGTTTGATCACCGGCTCGATCAAATCACGATAGGTATTGTGAAAAGCCGTGGCTTCCAAACTGGTCAAGTTGCCGAAGCGCTGGCGCACACCGAGTTCGAACGCAAGTGACCGCTCGGTGAAAATCGTCGCGTTCGGCAGAAACGGCAGCGGTTGATCGAATTGCAAAAAGCGCTCGCCCAACACTGGAATGCGAATGCCCCGGCCTAACGCACCGTGCAGCACCGTTTCGCCGAAAAGTTGATAGCTCATGCCGAGCTGCGGACTCAGGTATTGTTCTTCTCTGCCATCCGGCAAAGGATTGATCACCGGCTTGCGTTTGACAAAGTGCGTGTACTGTTCCGGTCCGGGCAATAAATAAAAATGATCGTAGCGCAGCCCGGCAGTGAAGCGCAATCTCCAATGCGGCTGCCAGATTTGCTGCAAGTATGGCGAAAGCGTGTAAGCGAAGTGGCGGCCAATGTCGCGTTGCTCGGCAAAATCATAATGATATTCCATGCCCAGCGTGAAGCTCATGCTGCTATCCATACGCGCGTGAAGCTGCCAATCCACGCCCGGGCCTTGCGCGGGTTTAAAGTCGCCTGCGACTTTAAATTGATTGCCGGTCAATTGCCGCACCAGCGAAGCGCGCCATTTGAACTCCAGCCAATCGCTGGTTTTGAGACGATACTGAAGATAAAACGTGTATGCATCGAGCGCGATACGATAAGCCAAAAACTCTTGCGGCACGAGATAGGGATGCTCCGGGCGCGATTGCACGAACTCGCCGCGGCGATCCCGTGTATAAGCGCCGAACAGTGTCAGCTCGGAACGGCTGCCAAACGCGTGAATGAGCTTGCCGGTAAAATTCCAACGCTGAAAATGGCGGTTCTGCCGATCGCCGGTGGATTCGTGTCGGCCCAAAGAAA
>JBOHQX010000362.1:0-5135 GCA_050732395.1 bacterium | reverse complement strand
GGTCTTGGCGCCTGAAAAAGTGTAGCTCCCGCCAAAGCCTTGAAGGTTCACATCGCCGTCCCACACCAGCTCGGTGGTGCGGAAAGGATTCGCGAATTTGCCGCCGGTGAGAAAGAGATTTTTGTAGACCAGCTCCAAATAAGCGCGATCCAAGCTGATCGCAAGATCGTTGACAAAGTCACCCAGCGTGATATCGGTGGTGTTGGGATCGTCCGGCGAGCCGGTCGCCAACCGCGCGCCGAAATTAAACAACCCGTTGACCTTGCGAGTTATACCGAAACGAAAGCGCACCACTTCGCGGTTGCGCGGATCCCGAATATCCGGCGTCGCCCCGGGTTCCTGCCGGGTCGTACGTTCATGCCGCACCCGGAAATCGCCGGCGAAATTCAATGGGTTGGTTTGTGCTTGGGCTTCGTCCAAAGGCGGAACCGCAAAGAGTGCCAAGGTAGCCAGTAATATGTTGAGGGGATGGCGGCCGCAACACATCGCAATGAGTTTGTTTGTTTTATTCATGGTAGCTTTCTCCATAATTCCAAGCTCCGAGGCTTGAGGTTCAAGGTAGCCAGCAGGCAGACGCCCGTTGGGATGCTGAAGGGATAGTGGCAACACTCAACAAGAAATTGCTATTCGAATTTACTGGATGGCCGCTCGCGACGTTCTCAGTCGTCGGTTGGATGGAAGCCATCGTCTCGGTAGCATCCAATTTATCGCGCAGTTTTTGTCCATTCATGCGCAGATTGATCCACGAGGCGATGATAGAAATCGTCAGCACGACGCCGATGACGGCCAGGGAAAGGCCGATGGAAATTTTATAAAAATCGACGATCAACATTTTCACGGCCACAAAGGCCAGAATAATGATAATGCCCGGCTTTAAATATTCAAAAACTCGCGCCATGCCGGCCAAAACAAAATAAAGCGCGCGCAGGCCGAGAATGGCAAAAATATTCGAGGTGTAGATGATGAAAGGATCCGTGGTGACGGCGAAGATCGCCGGAATGGAGTCGAGCGCGAAGATCAAATCCGAGCTTTCGACGACGACGAGGACCATGAGCAAAGGCGTGGCAAAGAAGCCCTTTTCCGACCGCCCAAAAAATCGTTCGCCATGATAGTGATTGCTGACCGGCACGACACGCCGCAACAATTTTAACGCCCAGCTTTTCCCAGGGTCAAAGGTCTCGTCGCCTTGCAAAATCATTTTAATGACGGTCATTGCCAACAAAGCGCCAAAAACGTAGGTCATCCAATGAAATTGCTTGATCAACGTCACGCCGGTGGCGATCAACAAGGCGCGCATGATGATCGCGCCCAGAATGCCCCATTTCAACACCCGTGGTTGCTGCAACGGGCTGACGCCGAAATAAGCGAAAATCATGATGAACACGAAAATATTGTCCGTGCTGAGCGACTTTTCGATTAGGAAGCCAGCAATGAACTCCATGGCTTTGGCTTTTCCCTCCAAATAAAAAATGCCCAAGGCAAAAAGCAAGGCCGAGGATATCCATATCACAGACCAGATTGCTGCTTCTTTTATGGAAAGCACATGAGCCTTGCGGTTGAGCACGCCAAGGTCGAGCAGCAGCATACCGGTTATAAAAACGCCGAAGACGGCCCAAAGCAGTGTTTCGTTGGAGATCATAAAATTCGCGAGTCTAAACGAGGTGCAAATTCCAATGGAGTTCTGACTCTGAATCTTTGCAATGGCTTGACGCCTTTACCCCAATTCCCCCTCTCATTTCAAGAGAGGGGGAATTTTTCGGGGGAGAGGAGGCGTATTTGTTCAACATTGGCCTGTTTGGATCGAAGATAGCCCAATTCTCTTCCTGAAGAAAGGGGTTGGAGGAAAATAAGCCTGCCTTAAGCAAGTTGCGCGCGCGCCGCGCCATTTTTGCTGCGCCCAAACTTCAAGTACAAGCTCGGCACGACAAAAATGTTGAGCAACGTCGAAGTGACGATGCCGCCCATGATGACGACCGCCATGGGATGCTCGATCTCGTGGCCGGGAAGATTGCCGGCAACCACCAAGGGGATGATGGCGAATACTGTGGTCAACGCGGTCATCATGATCGGGGAAATCCGTTCCAACGCGCCGCGCAAGACCAGCTTGGGCCCGAAGGTTTCGCCTTCATTCTTTTCGAGATGTTGAAAGTGTTCGATCAGCATAATGCCGTTGCGCGCGGCAATGCCCAAAATGGTGAGAAATCCCACCAACGAGCCGAGCGAGACGAGGCCGCCACCGATCCACGCCGCCAGCACACCGCCCACCAAGGCCGAGGGCAAGGTCAGGAAGGATAACGTCGCCAGGCGCACGCTTCCGAATGACGTCACCAGCAGGAGGAAAACGCCGATCGCGGCGAGGATGGACACCCATGACAGGGTACTTTGGGCCGCCTGCCGTTCCGTGTATTCTCCCAGCAGCACCGGATAATATTCTTGGGGGAATTCGATCTTGGTAAGGGCAGTCTGGACGTCGGCATAAACCTCGCCGAGCGGACGTCCCTTTGCGCTGCCGCCAACATCGATGCGGCGTTTCAGGTGTTCGCGGTTGATGACGTTCGGCGTGGGCGCAACACGCACGTCGGCCACTTCCTGCAACTGCACGTGACCACCGCCGGGAATGTCGATCAACATTTCCTTGATATCGGTCAGGCTGTTGCGTGCTGACGCAACGCTCCACACATTCACGTCGTATGTGCGGTTGGCAATCATGATATCGCCGGCTTCTTCGCCTGCAATCATGGTCGTCGCGATGCGGCGCACGTCTCCGGGCTTGACCCCGTATTTTTGGGCTTTGTCGAGATCGACCTTGATTTGGATCTCGGGGATCTTCTCTTGAAACGAGTAATGCAGGTCGATAATGCCGGGAATCTTCGACAAGGCTTCTTTCACTTCCCCGGCTTTTGCCTCAAGGATGTTCAGGTCCTGGCCAAAAATGCGCACCACGATCGCCTCGGAGGTTCCGGTCAGCACTTCGCGGATGCGTTCTTTGAGATAAGTCTGCACGTCCCGATAGATCCCGGGATAACCGTCAACCACCTCCGTGATCTTGGCCAGCGTCTTGTCATAGTCCACCTTCGGATCGACGCTGACCCAGTGTTCGGCGAAATACATACCGACGACTTCATCCATGATCAGCGCTTGTCCGATGTGGGAGCCGAGGTTGAGAACGCCGGGAATTTCAAGCAACTCTTTGGCGCTCTGAATGCTGATCCGCTGCATTTCCGGCCACGAGGTGCCGGGCTTGGTCAGCCAGTGCATCAGAAAGTCTCTTTCTTTGAACGAAGGCAGCAGTTCCTGTCCGAGTCGCGGCCAAATCACGGCGCCGGCCAACACGATGACGGCGACAGAGACGTATGCCGGGCGCGGCGAGCGGATGATCGGCGTCAGGAGCTTTTCATAGACCTTTTTGAGTCCGCGCACGATGGGAGCTTCGCGCTCCGCGAGCGGCGCCTTACGCAAGAAGATCATGGCCAATGCCGGAGTAACGGTCAGCGCGACCACCATGGAAACCAGCAGCGCCAGCGCGTAAGAGAGCGCCAGGGGTTGGAAGAAGGCGCCGGACAGGCCTTTCAAAAAGAAGACCGGCATAATCGCCAGAACTTCGATGAGCGTCGCATAGATGATGGCGCCGCGTACCTCGATCGAGGCGTCAAGAATAATTCTCGCCAGCGACTTGTCCGTGCGTCCGGACTGGCGATACTCACGCAGCCGCCGCACGACGTTTTCGATGTCGATGATGGCGTCGTCAACAATGTCGCCGAGAGCGATGACGAATCCGGCGAGAATCATTACGTTGATCGTGGTGTCACGCATGTAGAGCACCAGCGCGGCCGCCAACAACGACAACGGCATTGCCACGCAACTGATCGCGGCCACGCGCCAATTGTAAAGGAAGAAAAAAAGCACCAGAATCAGAAGCACGCTCCCGATGAACAGAGCCAGGCTGAGATTGTCGATCGAGGTCTCGATGAAGGTCGCCGGCCGGAAGATGGCGGTGTCAATAATCACATCCGGGAGACCGGGCCGCAAGGCGTCGATCGCTTCTTCCACGGCTTTGGTCACTTGCAGCGTGTTGCCCCAGGGGAATTTTTCCACGATGAGCAGCAGGCCGATACCGTCGTTGACAATGCCTTCGCCGACCATGGGCTGATGACCCATCACCACTTCAGCCACGTCTTTCAATAATAGTTGCTTGCCATCCCTGATGGCAAGCGGCATTTCTGCCAGTTCCTTGGTCGTGATATTTTCATAGTCCTTGGCGATGGGCAGGACGTGCTGGACTTGCAGCCTTTGATTGGGCGTATCAATCCAGCCGCCGCTGCCGACATAATGTCCATCGGAAAACTGGAATAAACCGACGTCCAAAGCGTCTGCCGTGGCCTCCATGACTTCATTCATTGTGACTTTGTACTTTTTCATCAACTCCGGCACGACGTTAACCTGCAGCATTTCAATGCGCTCGCCCCAGATGGCGACATTGGCGACACCGGGGACGCGCTTGATGCGCTGCTGGATGGTCCAATAAGTGATCATCGACAAATCGACCACGGACCGGGTTTTCGACGAAATGCCGATCTTCAGCATGCGGCTGGTGGCCGAAAGCGGCGGCAGCATGATCGGCGGAGCGGCCCAAGTTGGCAGGATCGGCACTACTGTTGCCAGGCGCTCATTCACCATCTGCCGCGCCAACAACAGATCGGTTCCAGCCGCGAAGTACATTTTGATGGCCGACAAATCCGGAACGGATCTGGAGCGCAGGACCGTCATTCCGGGGACCCCGACGAGCACTTGCTCCAGTGGAATGGTCACCAAGGATTCCACTTCCTCCTGAGAAAGCCCGAGGCTGATGGTTTGAACCTCCACCATCGGCGGCGCAAACTCAGGAAAGACGTCCACGGGCATTTTTTGCAGTTGTCCGATACCGAAGTATATCAGTCCCACGGCGATCGCAATCACCAGGAACCGAAACTTCAGGCTCGATTTTATAATCCAACGCAGCATAGTTGTATCTCCCTAATAAATGCCGTCCCGTAGGGACGACTTGATAATAGCCGCGCCATTCATGGCGTGGTTAAATGTAAAAAGAAATTCTCGTCCCGTTAGGGACGATTGAAAAGATTTGCATTGTTCATCCC
>JBOHQX010000361.1:0-11011 GCA_050732395.1 bacterium | reverse complement strand
TTGTGGGATTGAAACCACTAGAAAAACTCTATCCTCACGCACGCTCAGAAGTTTTAATCGAACCATTGTGGGATTGAAACATCGGCAACGATACTTTTCACCACTACGCTGTGACCTGTTTTAATCGAACCATTGTGGGATTGAAACATAATCTCCTGCGCTGCCGCTTGTGCCTGACGTACAAGTTTTAATCGAACCGTTGTGGGATTGAAACATCGTCACGTTCGCGCTGTCCGTGCGCGTGCCGGACGGTTTTAATCGAACCATTGTGGGATTGAAACCTTCTCACGGATGACGAATGGCGCGCTGCCAGACAAGTTTTAATCGAACCATTGTGGGATTGAAACTGTGGTGATCTATCCTAATGCTATCGGCATTAATTGAGTTTTAATCGAACCATTGTGGGATTGAAACCGCAACACGATAGTGATTTGATTGAAAGCAGCTTTTCAGTTTTAATCGAACCATTGTGGGATTGAAACAATCAACCACTCGCGCAAGCACTTCGAGTAGCAATCGTTTTAATCGAACCATTGTGGGATTGAAACTTTCTATAAATCACGATTGCTGATATGATCACAATCGGTTTTAATCGAACCATTGTGGGATTGAAACACAACCGCGCGGCATTCAAAGAACGATTGAAGAATTGTTTTAATCGAACCATTGTGGGATTGAAACACTCACGACGGAACTTTCATGATAACTGCGAGCGACCGTTTTAATCGAACCATTGTGGGATTGAAACGCGATCTCATTTCTGAGAAGCTGACTTGCGGGTTGAAGTTTTAATCGAACCATTGTGGGATTGAAACGGTAATTACTAATGCAGGTACGGGTGCGGTGGCGTGTTTTAATCGAACCATTGTGGGATTGAAACATAAATCGGAAAACCGTTCGCGGATTGATGCAGTGTGTTTTAATCGAACCATTGTGGGATTGAAACGGCAGCGCCATTGGCCGCGCCGGCCTGAAAAGCATCAAGTTTTAATCGAACCATTGTGGGATTGAAACTTTGGTTGGCGATCACCGGAAGCATAAAAGGCCGCAAGGGTTTTAATCGAACCATTGTGGGATTGAAACATAGTAAAGAAATTAAGCTTGACCCGTGGTTATTGGGGTTTTAATCGAACCATTGTGGGATTGAAACCCACATACACGGAAGATGAAGCGCCGGCACCAGCAGGTTTTAATCGAACCATCGTGGGATTGAAACTTCCGTTGGGTGGCGTATAGCCCTTGACAGGAGGGAGCCCAAAGACTTGGTTTTCGCCGATTTCAACCAAGACAACATAACCGACTTGGCCGTCATCGCCAGGCAAAATTAGACACTGAATATCTATTTACGGGCCAGCACTACCGGCGTCAAAAAAGTCCACGACCCGCCGCCCATAGGTTTCGGCTTGGTGCAAGCCTATCCCAGTCCCTTTTCAGCGGAAACCACGCTAAGTTTTTTTTGCAACTGCCTCAATAACGTATAGATCAAGACCAACGGGTAAAAATCATCCGTTGGTCTTGATCTATACGTTGGCGGTTTAAGGAAAGCGGAATCTTTATCTGGGTACTGCCGCGCAATAGTCTATATCATCCTTCAAACAAGCACGCCGAAGCCCCCACCCAATCCTTGTTCTTGTTATAATCCACCCCCAGCATTTTGCCCTTGCTCAGGCGCGCCAGTGTGCTCACGGCGCGCAGTTGGTCCGTCCAGAAGAACAGCATGCGAATCTCGATCTTGCTGGGCTCGTTGGGCGTGCGAATGACCGGGCCGTATTCGATCTTTTCCTGTAACAAATAATTCTGGCGCTCCGTGGCCGCAATCGCCTCCAACGCTTCCCGCGTGACGTCGATCATCACGCCGCTGCCGGCAAAGGAGAACAGCGGCTTGAGCACAAAATTGACCAGATCTTCGGGATAGCGCTCGAGCTGGTGCAGGAACTTCGCGCGCGGCACCGAGCGATGCTGGAGAAACGGCAGTGAGAATTTGCTCAAGCGAAAATACCAATTCGGATGCCCGGCCCACTCGACGTCCAGCTCGTCCCGAAAATCAAATTCGCATCGTATGCCTTTCTTGAGGAATTCATCCACGATCACGCGATTGTAAATGCGGCGAATGGGGACTTCGCTGCCGTTGCGGTGATAAAACAAGTTATTGCCACGCTTTTTGATCGTCGTGATGCACACTGCTTTGACGCCAGTGAACTTTTCCGTGCAATAGAAATCCACGGCCGTTTTTTGTTTCTCCGGCTCGATCTCCATGAGAATGACGGTTTCGGGGTCGTGCTCGCCCGCCACGGCGTGCCCGAAGATCTTGAGATAATCGGCTTCCTGCAAACCATTCAAAAGATAGTGCAAATGCTCATAACCGAACTGGCGCTGATAGGTTTGCGATAGCACCATTTGAAAAGCATACAAAGACGGGAAGCCTTGCAGCTCGATCAAACGCGGTGCCAGCCTGCCCCGCCGGTCAATGGTAATCGCAAAATCAATCGCCAAAAAAATCGGATGGGCATCGTCATTGGGCACGCGAAAAGCCCCGGGCACGGCACGCTGCGAGGCTTGCAAATACTCCCGTGTACTCAACTGCGCCATAATCTCGTCCGAAGCGGCCTGCAGCTCGGCGAGCAAATCGCGCGGCAAAAAAATCGGCGTTTCACACACGCGAAACTCAACCTTTGCGCCCGCGGCATCCTCAAGGGCGATCAAAAACTTCTGATATCTTTCCAGTGAAAACTGGCCGTTATACTGTTCGCGAAACTTAGGAATCATATTGGCATCTCCTTGGATTCACTCGGTCTGGATGCTGGATACTTGATGCTGGATACTTGATACTGGAAGCTTGATACTGAATTGTGGCTTTGATCCAGCATCCAGTATCCAGTATCCAATATCATGCATCCAGCATCCAGCCTATACCATCTTCACCACCACACAGGTCAAATCATCATGCTGATCCTCACGGCCGATGAAGGCACGGTATTCGGTGTGGATACGATCCAGCAACTCCTGCGCGAAACGCTCTTCGCTTTGCGATATGATTTCGAGCAGTCGCTGTTCTCCGAATTCTTCCTTGCCGTGATTCATGCCTTCCGTCAGGCCATCGGTATAGAAAATCAAGGCGTCTCCGGATTCAAGTGTGGCGGATTCCTGCTGCAAAATGCGCTCGAAGATCTCGCCACTTTCCAAGCCGAGAGCGAGGCCCGTAGGCTGCAGCTTCTGCGTTCGCTGTTGCCTCGTACGCCTCACAATGGTGGGATTGTGCCCGGCGCGCGCGTAAGTCATCGTTCGACCCGCCGGATCGATGACGGCATAAAAAAGACTGACGAAAATACTGCGCTCCGCCGCTCGGAAAAAATTGCGGTTCATGCGGCTCAATATTTCATGCGGCGTCGCCGCGGGATGAGCTTGCGCCTGTAAAAAGCCTTTTGTCAAAGTCATATACAGAGCTGCAGGCATGCCTTTGCCGGAAACATCGCCGATGACAATACCGAGGCGCTGATTGTCAAAGAAAACAAAATCGTAATAGTCGCCGCCGACCTCTTTAGCGGGCTCGCAGAGCGCGGCGATATCCAACCCGGAAAAGCGCGGAATCTCTTGGGGCAGCATGCGCAATTGTGCTTTGCGTGCGATGTCGAGCTCCATTTTCATACGCTCGCGCTCGGTGATGTTGCGCACGTAGCGCGGGGCGACCTCCTGCTCTTCGATGATGCGGCCGCGCACCGCGACAACATAGCCAAAAATCGCGAGCATTCCCAATATTCCCAGGGAAGCCCAGCCCGATATCTGATACGTACGATCCGGTTGCAGGACATAAGTCCATGACAGCGGCAAGGCGTAATAAAAGACAATACCGCTGGCAACCGTCATCAGTTCATACCGCAGATAGAAAGCATAGATGATCATGCCGCCCAGCATGCCCACTCCGGCCTGCAGCCAGCGCGGATAAATCATCACTGCATCCGCGAATAACAGATCGAATGTCAGCAAGGTTATGGCGACGGCGAGGGCGACATGCTTCAAATGTCGCTTGAGCAGCGCCAGAGTAAAAAGCGCGGCGTATGAAATGAAGTACAGTGAATGATAAATCCCGCTGCCGAGAGGGAAAAGCATCGGCACATAGGCACTTGCCCACAATCGCCATTTCACCTCGTTGTTCCCTGCGTTGCGTTTTTCCCATCTGAAAATATAGTCGGTGCGCGCTTCGCGTTTGAGGAATTGCAGATCGATCAAATCGTATTCCGCCAGAGCCAGGCGATGGCGTTCCTGCAAAAAACTTTCTACCAGCGCTTTGGCTTTTTCAGGAGGGAAGGGCGGGCCCACGGCCTGCGCCGGTACGATGTGCTCAAAATGATATACTTCTCCCGAGGGGGACAACCGCAATTCAAAGCGCTCATTCTGCTCAGGATGGCGAAAGATGACCTGCCAGGACGCGGAGGGCTGGTGTTTCTCAAATTGGGCTCGTTTTTGCGCCTCGACGCCGAGCGCCTGCAAAAAACTTTCCTGCCGGTTGTCTACGATGAGGCTGGCATTGTGCGCGAAATCTTCAATATGGAAACCCAAAGACTGCACATAGGCGCGCGCCAATTGCAAAGCTTCACGGCGGTTGACATCAAGATCGAGCCTGGCCGCTGGGGCTATGCGCGAAAAAAGCCCAAAGAATACCCCTGCGCCGGCGAGGGCAATGAGTAGCAGCGTGAAATTCTCTCGCAAGGAAAAGACGCGCGCCATAGTCAAATTCTTAAGCCTTTACAATGCGAGCTACAAACAAAGCAGTTTAAGGTAAAAAGACCAGCTTGCGTGTTTGGCGATACAAGATGCGCTCTTCCTGGCGCACAGTCAAGCGATAAAAATAAACGCCGCCACGGGCGAGCCTGGGCTGCACGGGCAGCGCATGATTGCCAGCGTCAAAGTGATGGTCGGCGACTTTGTCGATGAAACGTCCCAACAAGTCGAACACCTCGATTTGAACGCGGCCGGCTTGTGGCAAGTGGAAATGCATTGTCGTTTCACTTCGAAACGGATTGGGAAAATTCGGCAGCAGGATAAATCCTCGCGGCTCGTTGGTGTCGACGTCAGGTTCGTCCACAGCCACTGTGTTCTCACCGAAGTCTTGCGTTAGCATCACGCGCACGGCGGCGCGCGCCTGCTCTTCGCGCATGTAGTAGAGCGGGAAACCCAGCACGGCGATTTTGTGTACGCTGGTAATGAATTTAAAGCCCACGGGACGGCCCTGAAACAGGTACTGTGGATCGGCGGCGGAGAACGTGTAGATCGTCTCCGCGCCCAGACCGGGTGCAAACACGCGGATGAGATTGAGTCTGCCTTTCCACGCACTCACAGGCACTTTGGCGGAATCGACGCGCACAGTGCCGTACGCCGGTGCAACGCCGACCGCAGCTTGGAATTGCGGCGAAGTTGCCAGCCAGGTGGAGTCGAGATGAAGATACTGAAAAGCAAAGTCCTGCGGTGCAAAAACGCTGGGGCTCGCGTTCCCCGTAAAAGCGCGAAGGACATTCCAGCCCGACAACAGCACTTTGCCGCCGGCATCGAGATAGTCCGCGAAGAAAGAAGTCAAATTGGCAAGCGCACCGGAAGTTGGAGTATCTGCATGCCAGATGATTGTGGAAAAAGCGCCCAGCGTGTCATTCGGAAGGCCAGAACGTTGGAGATCGTATTCTGCAAAAGCGAATTCGTGCAGCACACGCCGGTAGTACTCGTCGATTTGCGCATCCGACGGCGAAGCCAGGCTGCCATCGCCGTCGCGGGATTCGTCAACAACCAAAATTCCCTGCGACAAAGTGACCGGTCGCAAAGTGACCACCGGCGATGCCGGGCTTTCATTCGAAACGAGGTCTTCAGCCGTGATGAAATAGGAAAAACGGCCCGCCGGCAAATTTGCATCCGTAAAATCGAGGGACTGGAGGAGCGTGGCGTTCAATTTCTCAAAGCGATTCGCAGAGGCCTCTGCGCGATAGATATTATAACCAGCGATATCAAGCTCCGGATTGGCCGGCCACGACAGCTCCGCGGCTCGGAAACGGCGTTTGAAATTCAGCACCCGCGGCGGCGAGGGCAGGCTTTGGGGAATGAACTGGACGGGCTTGGTGGGGCCGCTCCTTCGGCCGGCGAAATCCACGGCAACGATGGCAGCAGAATACTCGATGCCTTCCTGCAAGCCACTCACTAGGGCGGTGGTGTCCGGGCCGGCATCGACACTATCTGTCCAAACGTTTGGCGTTCTACCATAGAATACCCAATAGCGGGCGACCGCGGCAGAGCACACCGCAGCAGCATTCCAGCGCAGCAATGCTGTCGTTCCGGTGCCGGTCTCTTGGAAGGCAATATTTTCCGGCGGCAAAGGCCGAGAGTTTTCACCGAGAAACCTGTACACTGCGCCGCGACCGGGCGCTTGCATGGCCAGATAAACGGATTCTGCACTGCCCGGATCGGCTTCCAGCATCCAGGCATCGCCATTCGCGGGCAAACCTGCATGTGCGGTTTGCCAGGTGTCGCCACGATCTTTTGATACAGAAACGCTACCGCGCGTGGGAAAAAAACCACCAAGGTAAATGACCCCAAGTTGCGGCGCGCTGGCGCACAACGCCCAAGTGCTGATATTGAACAAACCTGCTCCTTCCCAGGTTTCGCCCCCGTCTTTGCTGCGAATAAAGCCGCTGTCCCCCTCGGGAATCAGGACGGAGCCATAAACATAATCCGGATCGAGTGGATCGAAAATCACGCGTGGAACTTCCGATGCGCTGCGCGCGGTGACGAGCCGCCAGGTTTTGCCGTAATCGCGTGATTTGGAGACCGTGCCCCGCGTGGTGCCGCCGATCAACACGTGAGCACTGTCGGGATGGATGGTTAAGGAGCAAAAACCCGTCAGGGTATCCGAAGCAACGAACCAGGTCTCGCCGCCATCGAAACTGGTGTGCAAACCCGTTGGGTCGAAACTGCCGGCATGAATCGTGTCCGGATGCTGCGGATCAAGCACCAGAGAAATGCCGTTGAAGTTGACGCCGGTGAGCACTTTACTCCAGCTCGCGCCGGCATTCGTGGTTTTCCACACGCCATCATTGAAACCGCCCATGAACTTGATGCTCGTATCTTGCGGATGAAAAACGATAACCCGGATGTCGTTGACTTCGGAAGGCGTCGGCAGCTCATACCAGACGTTGCCATGATCATAGCTCGCGAAGAGACCGAAACCACCGGAGAAAATCGTATTGGGGTTTTGCGGATTCACGGCCACACAAAGCCCTCCCCCCCGTTCGCAATTCCTTTGTCAAATCATACCAGTGGCACTGCCCGCCGGCGGGCAGTGCCTGCCAGGACTCGAAGCATACCGTGGCGATGACGGCGAAGCGAATGGTCAAATGCGAGGCATTCATGCGCGCTCTCCCAGTTTGTGAAATGTCCCCGCTTTTTTACATGTTGCGCTCCTCGAGCCATTTTACCGTCGTGTGTCCTACACCCATCTCAATATCAAAATCCAACCTGCCGCGCGCTTGTTCGTAGTTTTTGGAATAGTAAATATCCCCTTCCCGATCAAAGCCGTGCAGGCTCATGGGCGCCAGGAACGAGCCCGACTTACGAATTCTCGCGCCCAGGTCTCTGGCGAGAAAGACCGTATTCAAGCCGACGCCGTATTTCAGATCGACGCGGCCCTCTCCTTCATAAGCACCGTCGAAGGTAAGATCGGATTTGCCCGCGCCGCCGTGAAATTCAAAGGTGGTGAAATTGGCATTGCACAAGCCGCTCGCCGTGGTGGCTGCGGCTCCGGCGTGGATGCGAATGCGCGGTCGTTCCGGGTTTGGTTGATCAAAGGCCAAATCCAAATCGCCCGCGCCCATTTCGAGGCTGATATTCTCCACTTTCAAGCCGGAAAAATTCAACCGGCCGTCGATCGCCCCGGCTTCGAGACGAAAATCCAGCACGACTTGCGGTGAGATTTTCAAGTGCCAGCGCGATTCGCGCAATTCATTCAAGGTCAAGTTTTTGCGATGGCGATCGTAGCTGCGAATTTTCAAGGACGGTCGGGAGGAAGTGGAATCGTAAATGACTTCGGGACGGTTTTCTTCGCTTTCGAATTCAAAGCGCAGCTCGGCCAGCTTGCCCGTGGTCTCGGGCTCGAGGTCGAGATAGCCGCTGTGGTATTCCAGATCGAGATTCAGGGCGGCCTGATTTTCGAACTGCAGTTGCTGGGTCTCCACCAGTGCACTGGCTGAGCGTTTCCGTTCCTTTTTGTCGCGCGGGCCCGTGGCTGAAGGCTCGCCCTGTTCGCGGGCGCGTTTGTCACAACCCAGCCAAAGCACAGCGCATAGAAACCAGCAACAGATTTTGACTCTTGCCATGTTTTTCTCCTCACTTCCGGGTTGATTTACGATTTTGTTTTTGATCATTTCGTCTTTTTTGTGCTTGACAACCAATGGTGGAATTGACTATATTTCATTCGCTCAAAATCAAAAATCAAAGTAAAGGCAAAACATGGCAACCCATCAATCCGCATTCAAGAGAATTCGTCAAGCCAAGAAAAGCGCGATCAAAAACCGCCACTATCGTTCCTCCTTGAAAACCATGACCAAAAAGGCTCTGGACACCAAGGACAAAAACGAAGCCGCGAGCGTGCTCACGGCAGCCACTTCTTTGCTCGACAAAATGGCGCAAAAAGGCATTATACATCGTAACAAGGCGGCCAATCAAAAATCGCGTTTGGCGAAACATTATAACGCTCTGGCGGCCACGGCTTGATTTGTTGAAATCCCGTCCTCGAATGGGTGCTTTATACGCCGTTTCGGAATAGTCCCCCGTTTCGAAATAGCGAAGAAGCACCCATTCTTTTTTGCTGGCACTTGCCCGGATGAATATAACACCCGACTCGGTATTAGGCAAAGAATTTCAGCAAATGCGCACGATCATCTTTTTCATGGGCGGACGCATCCATGCATACGTGCGCCGCATATGTTCCACGCTCAGCTTGCGCGAGCTGCGGCGCAACTCCAGCCTGAAGATCCACCAATTCATCAACATCATACTGAGCTCACCCACCAGCGGCGTGCGCCACACGCGCCCCCAAAAGTGCCAACGATAATCCGGGAAAAACATGGCATTGCTGATGGCGATACGCTTGACTTTGTCCATGACAAAAGCAGCAGTATCTTCGTACATACGAACCTTGGCCACTTTGCCGTCATGCAAGACGAATAAACAGGCCCAGTCGTTTTCAAACAAGCGACCCGTTGCTTTCATGCGATCACGATTATGTCCGAAGGCAACGACCCTGTCGCCTTCGGCGACATATTCTCGCGGCTCGAATTTCAGAAACTCGAGCGTAGCATCAAGGGTGATAAAAAACTGCATCACTTGTTCACGGCCACGTCGTGGCCCGGCAAAAGCAATACGCTCGGGCGGTCCGGGAATGAACCAGTCCACGTCCTCGGTCAGGGCATTCAGAACCGCTGGTATATCTCCGCGAACAAAAGCGGCGAGCATGTCCTGGACGATTTTTAAGTTCTCTTGCGTAGGCATCGACTTTCTCCTTGAGATATTCATAACATGAACGAGCCGCAACCAAAAAGAAAAGCAGAACGCGGATAACGCAGATTGGCACAGATATTTCACGGTGGCATTTGTGCCCGCGATGAGATTTGATTATCCTACTCTCCCTTCACCACGAAAGACACGAAATACACGAAAGAAGGAGTTCGACACAAGCAGGAAACTTCGGATCTTCGCGGACGCTGAAAACATAGATGTTCGAATCGAATACAATTCAGTCATCGACAACCGAACTACAAGCAGTAAATCCTTCCTGGGTTACAAAAAATGTTTCGAAAAGGCAAATAAGAAATCCACCGCATAAATTGTCGTCATGCTAGAATAAGTTGATTTAAAATTCCTGATGCTTCTTTTTCCACATTCGATACTGAGGGAAGGCTTTTTTGCATTCATTGATAGATTAGAGCCTTGATGACGCCGTCCAGCTCATGCTTCCGATGTCGCCGACCAGCGCAAAATCTGCTCTTCCATTTCTTCCATCGAAGAAAATCTGGAGGGCTCGTAGCAACCCAAAGGCATTACGGCGGTGCGAGTGCAGCAACGACTCCAGAATGTGCAGGGCTTCTCGGGTTCATTGCGGCCTTGCTGACATATTTTCAACGGCGAAGAGTTTGAAGCCATCGACGGGATAAGTGCCCGGATTGCCTTTGGGATTGGGGAAGCCAAAACCGCTGTCTATGTGCAGAAAGTCGACTCCCAATTTCTCCAGCGCTTTGCCGTATTGCAGCGTTTGCGCCACATCATTCCCGATGAAATAGTCCCGCAGCGGAAATACGACTGGCCATCTGCAGCTGATTTCGCATCCTGCTCTTCCGAAAACAAGCTCATGTGGGTATGCCCGCCGGGATCACCGATTTGCATGATATACCGGCAGCCGAGCTTTTGTATTTCGCGCACCCCCTCTCGCGCAGCGGTTTAATGAATTTGTCATCATGAAGGGCGGGATATTCCAGCGGGGACAATCGGCGCTTATTGATGCCGATCGTGGCGGAGATGATGCCGGCCACGCCGCCTTCGGCAAAGCGCTTCTCGAAATTCTTCCACGCCGGCGTGACCGTGCCATCATAGTAGGAAGTTCTTCCCCCATCGATGATCTGAGAATCCTGTTTTTGAACGTGATATTTTTGATCTTGAAAGGCTCAAAGATCATCGGCGGCTCCGGGGCTACGGCATTATAATAGGCAGTAGAGCTTCATATTTTTGGGAAATATACGAAAAGGATACGTTTCATTATAACAATTGGATTTCCTTGGTGGAGTGAAAAACCAGCCAAATTATCTCTGCCGATTTTCGAGCTCAAGCATGAGCTAGTACGCTGTTACCTTAATTTTTGTAGTTCCGAATCCTTGAGGGTCACTGCTTAAGTTCGGCTTATTGTTATACGCCGAAGGCGTTAAACACCAGAGCCGAGGGTAGCGCGCAGCGCACCCTCGGTAAATGAACATTACCATCAAGC
>JBOHQX010000360.1:0-5949 GCA_050732395.1 bacterium | reverse complement strand
ACGAATCGGCAGAAGCCGCGCTCGGTCAACCGCTCATTTGGCTTGGCCATGGCCCCGAAAATGCAAAGCGGGGTGTAGTGGTTGGCGTGGTGAAGGATTTTCATTTTCGACCGCTGTATGAAGAAATATCGCCAGCAGTATTTCATCTCATGCCGGGCTGGATGAATTATCTCATCCTGCGCGTGCGTCCTCAAGGGACGCCAGAGGCGTTGGCGGCACTGAGAACAGAGTGGCAGACGTTCGCCCCCGATCGTCCGTTGGAATTTTCCTTCTTGAATGAAAAAGTCGAGGCACAATATGGCGCGGAGATGCGCTTGCTCAAAGTTTTCGGTATCTTTTCGGCTTTTGCCATTTTCATTTCGTGTCTGGGCCTCTTCGGGATGGTTTCGCTTACCACCGAACAACGCACGAAGGAAATTTGCATTCGCAAAGTATTGGGCGCCACCATCTCCAGCATCGTTTTCATGTTGTCGAACAGTTTCACCAAGTTGGTGGTGATCGCGTTTGTCGTTGCCACGCCGCTCACCGCATACACCATGAACAAATGGTTGCAGAACTTTGCCTATCGCATCGAAATCGGTTGGTGGATATTCGCACTGGCGGGCGGAACGGCATTATCCATCGCGCTGTTGGTCGTAAGCACGCAAGCGATCAAAGCGGCGTTGGCGAATCCGGTAGAGGCGCTGCGGTACGAATGATAAAACCTAAAACGTGATGCGTAAGAACCCTTGCGTTTTAATTTTTACCAAAGGACTTTGCCATGCTCAAAAACTACCTCAAAATCGCTGTGCGAAATTTGCTGAGGCACAAGGGTTACACATTGATCAACGTCAGCGGCTTGGCCGTCGGCATGGCCTGCTGCCTGCTCATCTTGTTGTTTGTGCAGGATGAGTTGAGTTATGACCGTTATCATGAGCACGCCAATCGCATCTATCGTCTGCGTGTCGAAAGATTCGCCGGCGGCGGCGAAGCGGAATTAACCGCATGCGCCGCAGCGACGATGGCGCCCGCGATCATCAAGGATTATGCGCAAGTCGAAAGCGCGGTGCGGATTTCGCAGAGAACCTATTTGGTCGAGCGCGGCGATCAGCGTTTCTATGAGGAAAAATTTTTCTGGGCTGACTCCACGCTCTTTGAGATTTTCTTTTTCAAACTGGTCAAAGGCAATCCCAAGACTGCTTTGGCCGCGCCACATTCCGTGGTGCTGACTGAAGAATTGGCAAAAAAATATTTCGGTGATGAAGATCCGATGGGTCAACTTTTGATTATTGACAAGCAGGAGGTCAAAGTCACCGGCATCGTAAAACACCCGCCGGCACAGTCTCATTTTACCTTCGACCTTCTCGGCTCCTTCTCAACGCTCGAAGTCTTGACTAAAATACCCAGCGCGCAATGGAGCTGGTGGAACTTGAGATACCATACCTACCTGTTGCTCGCGCCGAATGCACGGGCCGCAGATTTGCAGGCGCAGCTTCGCGAGCTGCCGTCGCGGTATGTCGGCGACGAAGAGCAGCAAAGCAGGTATCGCCAGTTTCTCTGTTTGCAGCCGTTGACGGATATTCATCTGCACTCCCATTATCGCGGCGAGATCGAGCCGAACAGTGATGTTGCCTACGTGTACGTTTTCTCCGCGGTCGCGCTTTTTATTTTGATCATCGCCTGCATCAACTTCATGAATCTGGCCACCGCGCGCTCGGCGCAGCGCGCCAAAGAAGTCGGCATGCGCAAAACCGCCGGCGCGGTGAAGAGCCAATTGGTCGGCCAGTTTCTGGGCGAGTCAATTTTGTTGGCAATCATCGCTTTCATGGCTGCGCTGCTGCTCATCGAGTTTTTCATGCCCGCGTTCAATCAGTTGGCGGGCAAGTCACTCTCGCCGCGCTACTTCGAGCAAATCTCATTTTTCGCCGGAGCATTTTTGTTTGCAGTTATCGTCGGTGTCGTCGCCGGCATTTACCCCGCTTTTGCGTTGTCCGCCTTTCAACCGGTGGAGGTCTTGAAAGGAAAAGCTTCCTCCGGCGCGAAGGGCGCTTTCCTGCGTAAAGGCCTCGTCGTTTTTCAATTTGCCCTTTCGGTGGCGCTGATCGTGGGATCGATGGTCGCCTTTCATCAAATGCGTTTCATGCAATCCAAAAATCTCGGATTTCAAAAAGAGCAAATGGTGGTGCTCAACATGCGGAATAACGAGGAGGTGAAACTCCGCTACGAATTTTTCAAAGCCGAGCTTGAGCAAATTCCCGCCGTCAGGAGCGCGGTCTTTTCTTCCTCTGTGCCTGGTCGAGGCAACAATATGAACGTCATCAGCAGAAAGGAAGGCATGAACGAAGAAGGCCAGACGATGTCGATTCTGGCCGTTGATTATGATTTCGTGCAAACCTACGGACTCGAGCTGGTGAGCGGTCGTTCCTTTTCAAAGAACTTTGCCACCGATACCGCTGCTTTCGTCATCAACGAAGCGACGGTCAAAGCGCTGGGCTGGCGCACGGCCGAAGAGGCCGTGGGCAACAAACTCACGCGCCAGTTTTCCGATACGCGCCAAATCATTGGCGTGGTCAAGGATTTTCATTTTAGCTCGATCCAAAATGCCATCGAGCCGCTGGTGCTGCAAATTGATCCGAGCTGGTTCAATTACGTCTCGCTGCATATCGACGCGAAAGACGTTCAGGAAACTTTGTCCCAGCTTCGAGAGAATTACCAAATGCTTGCTCCAGGCCGGCCGTTCGAATACTTTTTTCTCGATGATGATTTCGATCGCCAATATCGTTTGGAAGAGAGAGTCAGCCAGATTCTGAATGTGTTTACCGCCATCACCATTTTCGTTGCCTGTCTGGGATTGTTCGGCCTGGCCTCCTTCATGGCCGAGCAGCGCACCAAAGAGATCGGCATTCGCAAAGTGCTGGGTGCGACGGTGTCGAACGTGACGATGTTGCTGTCAAAAGATTTTGTCAAGCTCGTGCTGGCTGCCAATCTTATCGCGTGGCCCGTGGCGTATTTTGCCATGAACAAATGGCTGCAAGTTTTCGCGTATCGCATCGACCTCGGCTGGTGGATCTTCGTGCTCGCGGGCAGCGTGGCGTTGCTTATCGCGCTGCTGACGGTGAGCACGCAGGCCATCAAAGCAGCGCTGGCGAATCCGGTAAAGGCGCTGCGGTATGAATGAGCAGAGTGCGGAGGGCTTGGAGCAGAGGGCATAGAGCATAGCGTTGTGAGCTTTGCCCTCTGCCGTCAACCCCAAGCCCTCCGCCCTCGACCAGGAGAAGCTCATGCTTAAAAACTACCTCAAAATCGCCCTGCGAAACTTTGCCCGGCAGAAGGGGAATGCATTCGTCAACATCATCGGTCCGGCTATCGGCATGACGTGCAGCATGCTCATTCTGATGTGGGTACAGCACGAGCTCAGCTTCGACAGGTTCAATCAGAACGCTGACGACATTTACCGCGTGGTGGAAAACCAGTATTACGCCGGCGGGCAGATTTTTCCAGTTGCCGTCACACCTTCCCCGTTGGGGCCTGCTCTCAAAGAACAGATCCCTGAGATCATCAAAGCGACAAGATTTGTTTTCGGCAGTCTGGCGATCAAAAGGGACGACAAGATTTTTGCCGAAGGCGTTGCCTTTGCTGATCCCGATATCTTTGAAATCTTCACCATACCGTTCGTGAAAGGCAACGCGGCAACAGCACTATCGGAGCCGCACTCGATTGTGTTGACGGATGATGCGGCGGAAAAATATTTTGGTGCAGATGAACCGGTGGGGCGGGTTTTAAGAATTAATCACCGCGATGATTTTCTTGTGACCGGGGTGATCAAAAATATTCCGGACAATTCACACGTGAAATACGACTTGCTGGTGCCGTTTATTTATCAGCAGGAATTAGGCAACTCGATGGAAAGCTGGGGGAACAACTGGCGCTATACCTATGTCTTGCTTCAAAAGAATGCCCGCCGCACTGAGGTTGACAAAAAGATCATAGATCTCATTAAAAAGAACAACGAAGGCAGCACTACAGAGATTTATCTGCAACCTCTGACAAGAATTCATCTCTATTCCTCCGGCAATGACACTGCCGATATCGGCGGGCACGGCGATATTTTGTACGTGAGAATATTTTCAGCCATCGCGTTTGTAGAAAAAACTTACAAGCAATTCGATGCGGAGTCCCCGTTTCAGTTTAATTTCCTCGATCAGGATTACGACATGTTGTATCGCGCTGAACAACGCGTCGGCAAGTTGTCCGGCTATGCCGCCCTCGTTGCCATCCTGATTGCCAGCCTTGGCTTATATGGCCTGGCTTCATACGTGGCAGAGCAGCGAACGAAGGAAATCGGTATCAGAAAAGTGCTCGGCGCTTCAGTTCCTGACCTCTTTCTAATGCTTTCGAAAAACTTTGTGATGCTTGCAGGCATTGCCAATTTAATCGCCTGGCCGGTTGCTTACTTCATGATGGCTGGCTGGCTGCAGAATTATGCTTATCGTACTTCTTTGAATGTCGCCATCTTCCTTCTGGCAACAATACTGGCGGTGCTTATTGTGCTGGTCACCGTGAGTTATCAGGCGATCAGAGTCGCTCTGGCAAATCCAATCGAAGCATTGCGGTATGAATGAGCGGAGGGCAGTTGGCCAAGAGCTTAGAGCAGAGGGCTTGGAGCAGCGTCTATTTGAGCTCTATGCCCTCTGCTCCGAGCCATAAGCCCTCTGCAAGGAGAAACCCTGTTCAAAAACTATCTCAAAATTGCGCTGCGGAATTTATTGAAGCACAAAGGATATTCCTTTATCAATGTTGCAGGGCTCGCCATTGGCATGACTTGTTGTATCTCGATTCTTCTGTTTGTACAGGATGAGCTGAGCTATGACAAGTACCATGAAAATGCTGCTCGAATTTATCGGATCGTCTGGACACATAACGAAGATGATACGCGCAACAGTGCAATGATTGCCGCGCCGTGGGCTCCAGCCCTGCAAAACGATTATCCGGAGGTGGCGAGTTTTGTCAGATTCCGCTCCTGTGGCAGGCCGTTGATCGGCTACCTTGATAAACGGTTTTACGAGGAAAACGGATTATACGCCGATTCAACCCTCTTTGCCGTGTTCTCTTTTCCGCTGATCAAAGGCGACCCCAAATCTGCGCTCGCCAAGCCCAATACCGTGGTTATCACGATGGCGATGGCGCAAAAGTATTTTGGTGATGAAGACCCGATCGGCAAAATTCTTACTCTCGATAACAAATCCGACCTGCAAGTGACCGGTGTGGTAAAAAACCTTCGGCGTAATTCCCATTTTCGCTTTGATTTTCTGATCTCATTTGCGACATACAATGACTGGGATCTCCAGGAATGGAACATGAATAATTTCCACACCTATTTATTGCTGGCTCAAGATCATTTCGCTCCGGCATTGGAAAGAAAATTTCCTGATTTCCTCGCCAAGCACCTGGACGCGCCATCCGCCTTCACCGTGCATCTGCAACCCCTCACCACGATTCATCTTCATTCGCATTTGTTCGGAGAGTTTGAGGCAAATAGCAGCGTGGCTTATGTGTATATCTTCGCGGCCATCGCCCTCTTCGTGCTGCTCATCGCCTGCGTCAATTTTGTCAATCTGGCCACCGCAAGATCGGCGCGCCGTGCGCAAGAAGTCGGATTGCGTAAAGTCGTCGGCGCGCAGCGTTGGCAGTTGATACGACAGTTTCTGGGTGAATCCAGTCTGCTAAATTTTCTTGCGCTCTTTCTCACGATTGGCTTGGTTGAGTTATTCCTGCCTGCGTTCAATAATCTTTCCGGCAAGGAATTGCGCCTTGATTATGGGAATAATCCGGCGCTCGCTTTCGGATTGATATGCATGACTTTGCTTGTTGGCATTGTGGCGGGAGCTTATCCGGCTTTCTTTTTATCCTCTTTCCAGCCGGCGACGGTGTTGAAAGGAATGCCTAAAACCGGACTTTCCGGCTCGCTTT
>JBOHQX010000359.1:0-19636 GCA_050732395.1 bacterium | reverse complement strand
CAGGATGCTTAACCCTGTAGTAACACGACCCCATCTACGCAAAGTAGTGTAGCTATTTAATAAATAGGCGTTTGCCTATTATTTTTTAACCTATGACTGTCGAAGCCAGGTTTTAGGTCAAAAACTTTTAGAATTTTATTCTGAGTTTATTTCGCCAAGCGCTTAAGATGGTGCTCATCGCCCTACAGAAGCACTAGTTCAGATTTTAGTGAGGTTGAAAAGTAGAACCCTCGCGGGCAACATGAAGTCTTGGGCAACGTGGAATTCAGGCATTGCCCAACGGATCTAAAAGCGACCAACTGATATAGTTTTAGACCCGTTAGTCGCTTTTCATCCGTTTGGAGAAAAAACATCTAGAGTTTTGCTTTTATTTGGTGAGTTTATCACCTTACAAGGCCCCGCCACGGCGGCATGACAATCCATGGGCTCAGGAATGAAATCATGCAAGGTATGAAAATCCTCATCGTCGATGACGAGCAACCCGCGCGCAAAAAGATTCGCGCCTTCCTGAAGGAGGAGACCGGCATTGCCGCCATTTTCGAAGCGACCAACGGGGTCGAAGCCGCCAAATTCATTCGCGAGATAGAGCCGGACGTGGTATTATTGGACATACAAATGCCGGGCATGACCGGCATTGAAGTCATCGAGGCCATTGGTGCGGAAAATATGCCGGCAGTGATCTTCGTCACGGCGTACGATCAATACGCGCTCGCGGCGTTTGAGGTGCATGCCGTCGATTATTTGTTGAAGCCATTTGATCAGGACCGTTTTCATAAATCCTTCAGGCACGCGGTCGAGCAGGTGCACCTGAAGAGCGAGCATACGAGTATCCTGCAACGGCTGCTGGCAGAAATCAACAAAGAACAAAAGTATTTGCACAGAATCCTGGTGAATTCCGGAACGCGTTATTTTTTTGTCAAAATCGGCGACCTTCAGTTTATCTCTGCGGAAGAAAAATACGTCAAGCTCCACACGGAGAAAGGCGGCTATCTGTTGCGCGAAACAATGAATGAGATGGAACAGCGCCTGGATCCAACAAAATTCGCTCGCATTCATCGTTCGCACCTCGTCAATGTCGATTACATACAAGAGATCCAGCCCGGGTCGCACGGCGATTGCCTCGCGATTCTGAAAAACGGCGTCAAGCTCACCGTGAGCCGGCGCTATCGCGAGCGCTTGTTGGGCAGGGCCTAGTCCGTTCTTTTCTCCGCAATCGTTTTCACGGGCCGCGTGCGCAGGGACGCGACAATGTTTTCCTCCATGATATCGAGCATCGCAATTATGCCCGAACCCGGATCATACAATAAACTCTTCTTCACTTCCTCGAAATAGTCCACAATCGTCTGCCGCAACTTGGGCTGCTCGAGGTTTTTGGTATGCTCGTGATCCCAAGCTTCCCAGATAACAATACCGATGCCGATAATGAGTCCCAACAATTTGCCGCCGGTCCGGCTCGCCACTTGCGCACCGGTCTTGCTCGCGACTTGGGCCGCTGCCTTCACCGCCAATTTTGCGGAAGTTTTGCTGCCAAGATTCTGCAGCGGCGTCGCGAACGCCGTCGCCAGCATTACGCCGCCACCTACGGAGCCGGCGGTGACTGCTTTTAATGAGAGCGAAACGCGACGGTTGCCTTCGCTGGTGGCAGTCAATACCGCAATATCTTGCAGGTAGCCTTCCCACTCGGGTTGGGGAATTTGATAGTGATCCGGAATATCGAGCAATTGTGCCTGCAGCTTCCGGCTATATGTTTCCAACACCGCGTGCGCAATTTGTTCCAGTTCGAGCTGCGCCTCTTCCGGCCGCAACACGCGCCAGGCAAATTCTTCTTGAATCTGTTCGGTGATTTGTTCGGCGAATTCCGAGTCTATGCCGATGACTTGATCGAGCGTCCAGCGCCAGGCGCCTTTGATTCCCAGTTTTTGTTGTGTCCAATAGCTGAAGTACCATTCCAAAAAATCCTCGTCGACGCGGCGCATCAAAACGGTGATCCAGGCGTCGAGTTTTTGCGTCGCCGTCGTCTCGGCTGCCGATTCCGCCTGTAGCAGCGCGGTGATGATTTGTTGATCCACTTGCTGCCAGTCAATGGCGGGCTTTACGGGCAGTGCTGGGCTCGGCTCTGGACCAGTGGCAGGTTGCGCCGTGCGATAAACGGGCAATGGAAAAGACAAATTTTGGGCCCACCACCAAGCTGCGGCTGCCACGACCATGAACGCTATGGTGAGTCCGAGTATTATAATCGGCAATTTGGCACGTGCGCGCCGTTCTACGTTTTTCCTCAATGGAAGTCTCTGGTCTTTGAAAATTACAATGATTCGCCCTCTTTACGCCTCAGAAAGAACCCTGTTTAAGGTCAAATCTACGCAAAAGAAATCTCGAATGCCAAAAAACCTTTGGCAGGCACCGGCCGGGTTGCAATCAAATCTTGCTGAACAAGGTTGAATCCGAAAATTTGCATTTGAATTTCCCGCACGCTGCTGCAGGATGCCGACGGGCGCGTTCCGCACAGTGCGATGATGACGTTTTGGAGCCGTGCGTTGCTGTTGACAGGTGATGAGCATCTCGGCATTCATCTCGCCGAAGCCGCACCCATGCGATCGTTCGAAGTTCACGCCTATGCGATGCTGTCCAGTTCGACTTTGCGCGAGGCACTCCGCCGTGCCTGCCGTTACCAACCCTCATGCTGACACTCATTTGGCACGACTGCTCGATCGCTACGCCGAGGGACTTCTCAAGCATGTCGCTCATTGAAATGTCATCCCGCAAGGGATCTTGGTTGACTCGAGTACAGTGCCTATTTCAGGCCTAGATGCCGGACCCGACAAGATGCTTTCAGCATGACAGCATGAGGTGTTCGGATCGCCTCTTATGTTTTACAGAGTTTGTACCGCAACCAACTTAGAGAATCATAGTTTATTTAACCCATTGAGTGCCGCCACTTTGTAAGCTTCCGCCAACGTAGGATAATTGAAGACGGTGTCGCGAAAGTACTCGAGCGTTCCGCCAAAAGCCATGACGGCTTGCCCGATGTGAATGATCTCTGCGGCGCGATCGCCCAACGCATGCACGCCTAAAATTTTCAAGCTTGAAGGATCGAATAGAATCTTCAAAAGCCCGGTTTCGTCTCCAAGCATCTGCGCTTTGGCCAGCTCTTCATATTTCGCAACGCCGACTTCATAGGGAATTTTGGCGGCGGTGAGCTCCTGCTCGCTTTTGCCGATCATGGAGATTTCAGGAATCGAGTAGATGCCGTACGGTAAAAGCTTCGGGAAGGTTTTCGTGCGCACGCCGAACATGTGTGAACCGGCGAGACGGCCCTGCTCCATGGAAGAAGCTGCAAGTGAAGGAAAGCCGATGACATCGCCGGCTGCGTAGATGTGCGGCAGATTGGTTTGATAGTGCGCATTGACGCTGATGCGGCCGCGCGCATCCACTGGAATTCCCACCGCTTCCAGATTCAATAAATCCGTGTTCGCCTGGCGGGCAACCGTATAGAGGAGAATATCGCCATGCACCTTCTTGCCGCTTTCCAACACCGCTTCCACGTACTCTTTTTTTTCATCTTCTCCCACTGAAACCACTTTTTCGCCGAGACGGAAAGTTGCGCCCTGCTGCCGCATGTGACAGCACAACGCGCTGATGATTTCTTCATCGACAAAATCCAAAAGCGTGGGGCGCTGGTCGATGATCGTGACTTCGATGTGTAGCGCGGTCAGCATCGAAGCGTATTCCAAGCCAATGATTCCTGCGCCCACGACAATGACTTCTCGTGGAATCTCTTGTACGAGACGCAACTGATCGGAATCTATAACCCGTTTGCCATCAAAAGGAATGTCTAGGCTGCGGGCCGGCCGCGTGCCGCAGGCGATGAGGGCGTAATCAGAATGCAACACGTCGGGACCATCAACGGTTTCGACGGTAATGGTATGCGGATCGACAAACCGCGCCGTGCCATAAATTGTCGTTACGCCGTTGCGTTGGAGCTGCGCACGCACGACGGCCAGCTCACGCGCCAAGACCATCTGCACACGGAAAGACAAATCGGCGACTGAGATTTTCTCTTTGAGGCTGTAGTCCTTGCCATAAAAAGAGCGCTGGCGGAATCCGGAAAAATAGAGAATCGCTTCACGCAACGTTTTGCTCGGAATCGTGCCGGTATTCAGCGAGACGCCGCCGATCATTTCCTTCCGATCGACGATCGCCACTTTTTTGCCGAGCTTTGCCGCGGCAATCGCGCCCTTTTGTCCGGCCGGGCCGGAGCCGATGACGGCCAGGTCGTATTGGTTTTCGTTCATGGATTTACCTCTCGAGAAATGATGAAATCAGATTTTGAGAATATCGCCCGCACTTCCGGCAAATTGCTTTTGTTGACCAAGGCCAAGATTACGTCGCCTTCGTTGATGACGGTGCCGCCGCTGGGCACGAGAAATTCCTCATTCTGACTGATGAGCACGATCAAGCTGTCGCGCGGCATGCCGAGCTCGACCAGCGACTTGCCGGCGACTTCTGCATGGGCAGGTACGATAAACTCCACCAAATCCGTATCCATTCCTGCGGCGGGTGCAAACTCAATGGGATACTGCCGCTTGCGCGCCAACGGCGCTTCAACTTTGAGCAACCGCGCCACCGCCGGAATCGACCAGCCCTGTGAAAGCGCCGAAGTGAGTACGATAAAGAAAACGAGATTGAACAGCAGCTCGGCTTTGGGTAGATTGGCCAGGAGCGGAAAAGTTGCCAAAATAATCGGTACCGCTCCGCGCAGCCCGACCCAGGAGATGAAAGTTTTCTCGCGCCAGTCGAGCTTGCTCAACGCGAGGGAAATAAACACGCCCAACGGCCGCGCCGCCACGATGAGAAACGCCGAAATCACCAGGCCCGCACTCATGATTGGAACGATGCGAGAAGGAAACACCAGCAGACCCAGTGTTAAAAACATGGCGATTTGACTCAGCCAGGCGAGACCGTCAAAAAAACGCAGCAAGCTTTTTTTATGGACAAAATCACTATTGCCGGCCACAACACCGGCGATATAAGCGGCAAGGAATCCACTACCGCCCATCAGAGCCGTGGCGCTGTAAACGAAGGCAGCGAACGCGAGCGCGAAAACCGGATAGAAACCTTCGTAAGCGAACTTCAAGCGATTGAGCAACACCGCCAATAATTTCCCCAAGCCGAAACCTAGGAGCGCACCCAGCCCCATTTGCAAGATGAACAACTGGCCAATTTCATAGAACGAAGACTTGGTGGAAGTCAGCAACTGGATCAGGCTGACAGTCAGAAAAACCGCCATGGGATCATTACTGCCTGATTCCAGTTCCAGCAGAGGTTGCAAACCGCCACGCAGGCTCACGTTACGCGCCCGCAGCACCGAGAACACCGCAGCCGCGTCGGTGGAGGAGATCACCGCTCCGAGCAGCAAACCTTCGAGCAGGGAGAACTTGAAGAAAAGGTGTGCAATCAGGCCAACCAAAAATGCCGTGAGCAAAACGCCGAGAGTTGCCAGGCTTATCGCTTGCCAAAGCACCGGACGAACGGAGCGCCAGTTGGTCTCCAGCCCGCCGGCGAAAAGAATGAAAACGAGGGCGATAATGCCGAGCGACTGCGCCATGCCGGCGTCGTCGAAATAGATGCCACCCGGACCTTCCGAGCCGGCAAGCATGCCGATGGCGAGGAAGAGCAGCAACACTGGAACGCCGAGATTTTCGGAAAATTTCGCAATGCCGATACTGATGAGAATGAGCGCTGAGCCGATCAAGAGCAGGTATTCAATCGCTATCATTCACGCGCCTGTTGTTCCGCCACAATTGATTTATGTACTTCCGGTTTGTTCTGCGTTCTTATTCTTGATGCGGTTGCAATGCCACCTTTTGAATATGTCTTTGAAAGTCTTGGTCTTCGCCCTCTAACAATCTGGGCAGCACAGCTCGGAAATCTTCGCGCCGGCTCCACTCGCGCATGTAATCCTCCCACGACGACCATAAACGCTGGGTTTGTTTGTTCATTTTGTCTTCGTAGACCAGAATATAAGCGCGCTCGAATATCGACACCAGAATGCCAAAAATCACGAATTTTCTTTCACGCTGTTCATCAGTTAAACTTTGGTCATTACCCTGTACGCGTAAGAGCTGTAGATCTGCGTTCTCCAGCACCAGTTTGAGAAAATTCGTGTACTCGTCCGACAGCCTTTGGTACAGCTCTTCTTCATCGTTTTGACGCTCTTTTCTTTGCTCGTAAAGAAAAACCCAGATGGCCAGCGGGAAGCCAATAATGGTCACCACGTAGCTGAGCAGCTCGAACCACTCTAACCAGGTCATGGCTGTTTGCACCTCACAAAAAGTGTCAATCCGTCTCGCTTAAAGTCAAGTTAGTCGCCCTCGCTCTGATTCTGAAATGCTTTCATCGCCGGCAGCGAACCTTCTCCGGTAATCAGCCGCGCGCCGCGTTTGCGCGTGAAATAATTCCACGACCATTGAATCAGCACCAGAAGTTTGTTATCGAATTCGATCAAATACCTAATGTGCACAAATATCCAAATCAGCCACGCCGGAAAGCCGCGCAGGCGCAGTGTACCGAATTCCGCGACCGCCGCGTTGCGCCCGATCACCGCCAAGCTGCCTTTGTCGCGATAACGAAACGCCGGCACGCGGCGTCCTTTGAGCCGCTGCTGAATCTGAGTCGCAACATATCGACCTTGCTGCATGGCCACCGGCGCCACACCAGGTAGCGGCTTACCATCTTGCACAACATTCGCCAAATCACCAATGACAAAAATATTCGCATAGCCGGGGATGGTGAGATCCGGCGCCACCACGACACGACCGGCACGATCCAACTCCACACCGATGCGTTCGGCCAACACCTGCCCCAATCGCGAGGCTTTCATTCCCGCCGCCCACAAAATCGTTCGCGCGGCAATCTTCTCGGTCCGTTCACCCTCACGAATCGTTACGGCATGATTTTGTATATCGGTGGTAAGCGTTCGTGTTCTTACCGTCACTCCTAGACGCTTGAGCGCCGGCTCCGCTGCTGCCGACAATTCTGGCGCATAGGTAGGCAAGACACGATCCGTTCCTTCGATCAACAAAATCCTCGCCTCCGCCGGATTAAAGTTGCGAAAATCGTTTTTCATGGTATTGTGTGCAAGCTCCCCTAGCGCGCCTGCCAGCTCCACACCGGTTGGGCCGCCGCCTACCACCACAAAAGTCATCCAGGCGCGACGATGCTCCGGATCAGCCTCGCGTTCAGCGGCTTCAAACGCAAGCAAAATGCGGCGGCGGATATCCAGCGCATCTTCGACGGTTTTTAACCCGGGCGCCTCCTCGGCCCATTCCTCGTGGCCAAAATAATGATGGCGCACACCGGTGGCCACGACCAGCGTATCATAAAAAATCTCACCGTCACGCAACACGACTTTTTGCTGATGCGGATCGATGTCAACCACTTCTGCCGTCAGCACCCAGGTATTCTTTTGCCGATGCAACACAGCGCGCAGAGGTGAGGCAATTTCCCCGGGCGACAACCCGCCTGTCGCCACTTGATACAATAGCGGTTGAAAAAGATGAAAATTGCGTTTGTCCACCAAGGTGACTTTGACCGGAGCGTGTCGCAAGGCCTGCGCAGCATACAAGCCGCCGAACCCACCCCCGACAATGATGATGTGATGATTTTGTTTCATGTCTTTGATCGTCACGGCACGCTCGTTCATATCACCGATCATCACGCTTGTGTTTAGAATATATGGCGTACGGCTTCTTTGATGATGTCGAACAATTTGGGAGCGGCGTCGAGCTGGATAGTACCAGTGGTGGTATGCTTATGATGAATAAGGAGGAGAAACCCCAGGGTGCTTAGGATAATTGTCGTAGCGGAAGACTTCGGGGTTTTTGAGGTACTGGTCGCGATATCTGCCTCTGAGCAATTTTTTCCTGGCGATAAGAACTTCTTCCGTGACAGTTTCTTTTGGGGCGCTGTTTTAATGAAAACTCTGTGCTGTGAAGTGCATACACATGAACACGACAATGTTGGAAAATAGAGAAAAGCAAGATGACAGGCAATTTTTATTTTCACTCGCCTTCATGGCAGTGTTTTTGGAGCTCCCGCAATTGCAGAATGGCGACATTCAACACTTCCGAGGGCGGGGCATTGGCGATTGGGAAGCACGACCCAGTGATCGCGCGAAATTGATCGCGCCCCATCAAAACGGCGATGAGTAAGTTATTTTATCTCACCCCCTTAATTGTTCCAGCAGCGCTTTCGCATCTTTCAGATTTGCCGTGTCAAATCCTTACATTGGCAAAGCATTCAGATGTCTTTCAAGCAGGCAAAACGATTGCGGGCAAAACTATTGAAAAAGCCTTAGGCAAGATGATTCAATGGCAAAATAATTTCAAATCATTTTGCCATTAAATCATCTTGCCATAGAGCGTTCAAAATTTTATTGAATTCTGTTGCTCAATCTTCCCTTGTATCAATCTCGGTACTGCAGCGCACGTGCGGCAGCATCTGCCGCAGTGGCGCAGCTACGGCATCGGGGTCGATGGAAGCGCCGGCAACCTCCGCCAAGAGGGGATGAAACACCATGTGATTTTCGCGATTGAAGATCAAGATTTCATATTTGTCGCGTGGGAGCTTGCTCCGCAAAATTTTTGCACACTTGACGCCGGCGAAGCCGCCGCCGATGATGACTATGCTTGAGGATGCCATTTTATCCAATTCTCCGGTAATGATTGCTCAAAATATGTTGCCTTTCTCTTTTTAAGATTAGGAGGATTTAGGCTCCTAAATATTGTCGTCTTGATTATTAAAATACTTTGCGTATCTTTAGTTGGAACAATTCAAGAAAAAGAAGGATTGCGGAATATTGACAATCGTAGTGTTATTTCATAATTTATTTCCATGACACGATATCAAATAGTGATGGACACCAACGTTTTGGTTGCGGCATTGAGATCGAAGAAGGGTGCATCATATAAACTACTATCCCGGATGGATGCTGGAATTTTCCAACTCAATATACAGGTATTGAGTCGCTTGGACTAAAGGCCCTAACTCCAAAAGAGTTTTTGCAGCTTGTTGGAGAAATATTATGAACACGATTAGTCTCAGACTGCCTGAATCCCTTCATAAGCAGATTCAGGAATTGGCAATTAAAGATCAGGTTTCGATTGATCAATTTGTTATTTCTGCTATCGCCGAAAAAGTTTCCGCTTTTATGACCAAAGATTATTTGGATGAACGAGCGAAACGGGCTAGCAAGGAAAAATTCCAACAAGCGCTGGCAAAAGTTTCTGATGCGGAGCCTGAAGAATATGACCGAATCTGAAATCTTCTCTCATGAAAAGGATTGTTGCCGAACGCAATGCATTCGGACAGTATGTGGCTGGAATTCCGCCTCAAAACTAGAGAAGTGAAATCATGAAAACAGCAGTTGAAAACATCATAGCCCAAGCTATGCAACAGCCCGCGCGGGACCGGGCTGCCATAGCGGAGCGCCTGATCTCCAGCCTCGATCCTGAAACAGACCGGGACGTCGAAATCGCTTGGCAACCAGAAGTCCAGCGACGTGTCGATGAAGTTGAACGAGGCGAGGTTGTATGCCTGCCTTGGGAACAAGCTCTTCAACTTTTGAGAAAAAATACAAATTGATAAGTATGCAGGACGTCACTTTTTAACGAGGTTTATCATGGAAAATCACATTGAAATCAATCCTGAAGTGTGTCATGGCAAGCCGGTCATCCGGGGCACTCGGATTATGGTGCGCAATATTCTGGGATCGCTTGCCGGTGGAGACTCCATCAGCGATATCTTGCAGAATTATCCTGAACTGACTTATGAAGATATCGAAGCTGCGATTGCCTACGCCATTGAATTGGTCGACGACACGCAGGTTACCATGAAGGTACCGGTATGATCAAAATCATAGCGCTGCTTGTTGCCTACTTACTCATGATGTTCCTCCTTCGTCTCCCACTTCACAATCTTCAAATCCAAAACAAAAATCGCATACAACACCGGCACCAGCAGTAGCGTAATGAACGTCGCCACGCTCAGCCCGCCGATTTGCGTATAGCACAGCGGCTCCCACAGCGGGCCGCCGTGCGCGGCCAGCGGGAAGAGGGCGAACACCGTGGCGCCGACTGTGATGAGAACCGGGCGCAAGCGCATGATGCCGGCGTCAAGCAAGGATTCGATCAAGGACTCGCCGCGCTCATGTGCCTCTTCGATGAAATCAAATAAGACGATCACGTGGCTCACAATGACACCGACGAGGCTGGCGACGCCCAAAAAGGACATGAAGCCGAAGGGCAACCCCATGATCCAAAGCGCGGCGAAAGCACCGACCATACCATAAGGAATGGCCGCGAACACGATGAAAGGTTTTACGGCATTTTTGAATTGCAGCACAAGCGCCATGAAGATCATCAAGACGGATATCAACATCACCACCGCCATGTTTTTGAAGCTTTTGACCTGTTCTTCCTGTTCGCCGCCAATTTCCATTTTGAAGCCCGGCGGCAGTGCTTTTTCGAACGCCTGCAACTGCGGCATGGCAGCATTCAACACCTCCGAAGCCAGGGCTTTGCCAGCCGGGAAGCAAGTCACTGAAACCGTACGGAATTGATCGCGCCGTACGATTTTTTCATTCTGCATGCTGTAACTGGTCGACGAGATCTGCCGCAGCGGAATCTTTTGTGACCCTTTCGAAGAATATACATAAAGATTCTGCAGGTCGGATAGCTGTGCGCGTTCTTCCATTCTCAGCCGCGCCATCACTGGAATCTGTTTGTCGCCTTCGCGCAACACTGCTACAGTGTAGCCGTTCATGCCGACGGCTGAGGAAATGGCGACGTCGACATTGGTCACGCCCGCCAGGTTGGCGCGATCAGGATCGATTTCCAAATTCACCGCGAAGCTTTCCGCCCCCCAGTTGTCCTGCACGCGATCGGCCATCGGAATCTTGCGAAATATCTCTTTCACCTTTTCGGCTTCGACCCGCAGGGTGGGAATGTCCTCGCCGGAAATGCGAATCGCGACGGGAATGCCGACCGCGCCGGTCTCGAGCTGTCGCATGTTTATGCTCGCGCCCGGCACTTCTGCGGAAAGCGCTGCCTGCAGCGGCTCGACGAGATGCTGCGTCGCATGCTTATCGTTCAATTGTATGATGATTTGCGCATAGTTTGATTGCCGCGGTTCAGGTGAAACTGAAAACCAGAATCTCGGACCGCCGCCCCCCACAAAAGCGGTGAGCGATTCCAGCAACTCGCGCCCGGAGGCGTGGGAGCTATTTTCTGCATGTGCTTTGCTGTACTCATGGATGACTCTGCGTGCTATCTCTTCAGCGCGCTGGGCCACCTCGCGCGTGGCCGAGAGCGGCGCATCTTCCGGCAGCCAAACATCGATGTAAGAAAGATAGGAAAGATCTTTGGGCGTAAATTGCGACTTCAATCGCGACGCGAAAAATCCTCCCAGCCCCAGGAACAGCAGCGAGGCAGCAAATACTTTCCAGCGGTGCTCGATTGCCCAATGTCCAACTTTATAATACCAGCCTGCAAAGCCGCGCTTGCGCCTTTCCGCTATCGGAAGCTCTGCTTTTTTAGCAGGGCGAAGTAAATAATATCCCAGCAATGGTATGAACGTCATCGAAACCAAACGCGATGCCTCCAGCGAGCACGTCATCACCACCGGCAGGCTGGCGAGAAAGCGGCCCATGTCGCCGGTGAGCATGAGGAAGGGCAGATAAGCCACGATATTGGTGATGGTGGCATACAAGATGGCGGTCGCGAGTATCGTCGGCCCCAGCCACGCGGCGATAATGGGTTTGTGTCCGAGGGCGAGATCGCGTTTGATCGCGTCGCCCGCCACCACCGGATCATCCACCAAGAGTCCCAGCGCAATGATCAATGAGGCGATAGAAACTTGTTGCAAATCGACGCCGAGTGCATACATCATGCCGAAGGTCATGGCCAGAGTGAGCGGGATGGAAAATGCCATGAGCACGGCCGAGCGCCATTCCCAGAAGCCGATGAGCGCGGTCAACACCACGAGAACAATCGCTTCGTATAGACTGTTCATGAACAAGTCGATGTTTTCGCGCACTTGCAGCGGCTGGTCGGAGGTGCGTGCAAAAATCAAGTCCTCGGGCAGGCGCTGTTTGACCGTCGCCAGCGCTGCGTCGATGGCTTCGCCAAATACGCCGATTTGTTCGCCGGGCCGCATTTGTACCGCCAGGGTGATGGCACGCGAACGTTGCCATTTGCCGCTGGCATCGCGCCACGTATAATAATTGAGATAACGCGCCGGGCTTTCGTAGCCGCGATTGATCTCCACCAGATCGCGCAGGTATACGGGCGAACCGCTCGCCGAAGTGCTGATAATGACTTCGCCAATTTCCCTCTCGCTTTGGAATTCGCCCGTGGGCGCAATGGCCAAATTTTTTCCTTCATATTCCACGATGCCACCCGGAACGCTGGTATTGCGCGCGCTCAGAACATTCTCAAGATTCACCGGTGCAGCACCATAAGCCGCCAGCCGCTCCTGGGAATAGGAAAGGTACACGGCCTCATCCAACACGCCGGCGCGATCGATCTTCGAGGCCTGGGGCACGGTTTGAAACGTTCTCTTGATGAGTTCGGTGAAATCGTTCAGCTCGCGATAAGTGTATTTGTCGCCGGCGGCCTCTGCCAGTTTCGCGGCCGTGTCATTGACATTGCGGATCAAAACCGGCGGCCAGGTATCCGGATGCAGCTCCGCAACGCGGAGGTGATCCTTCATATACTGTTGGCCGTAAGCCAGCATGTGCGCCTCGTCATAATCCGACACGCCATCCACGCCGATGAAGCCGGAGCCACCAAGCATGCGCGGATCACGAATAACCCTTTCGGCGCTGGCATGGCGCACGAAACTCTCAAATTGCTGCCGCACCTGTTGGGGGTGGACGGAAGGCGGAAACCAATAAATGATGGTCATGCGCTCAACGGCGCCATTCAGGGCCGCTTGCGCCCGCGCTTGCACGATCGCCTGCTGCACGGCTTTCGCACGCAAAGAGATTTTCACTTCACCGATCTTGGGGCTGGCGACCGTGAGCATGAGCGCCGCAGTGCTGCCAAAGTCCTTGATGAAATTGATCGGTCCGACGCCATCCGGCAACTGGGCTTGCAAATCGTCCAGCTTGAGCTTGATGTCGTCAAATTGTTTGCCGGTCTCCTCGATGTTATCCTGCAAGGTCACATAGACGAATGAAACTCCGACGCGCGTTGTGGATTCGATTCGCTTAACCGTGTTGTTTTCCGCCATTTTTTCTTCAATTTTCCGCGAGACGAGCTGCTCGACTTTCTCGGTTTTCACACCGGGCCAGGAACAAATCGCCACTGCCACGCGCACCGGGATGTCCGGGTCTTTGCGCTGCGGCATGTTGAAATATCCAAAAATCCCCCAAGCCACCGTCGCTACCAGCACCGCCCATGAGATGTGCCGATTTTCGGTGAAGAAACGAGCGGTGTTGTGGGTGTTTTGGATGAGCCAGTCGTCAGATTTGTGTGCCATTTCTACCTGTCTCCATGCATATTATCGTTGTGCAATTATTCTGGATTACTGGATCGCTGGATTGTTGGATCGATGGATTGTTGGAGTACTAGAATTCCGTAATTCAATTATCCAACAATCCATCAATCCATCAATCCATCAATCCATCAATCCACCAATCCACCAATCCACCAATCCAGCGCACACCTACGGGATAACCCTCACCTCCTGCGAATCCACCACGATCGTCGCCCCGCGAATGATGAGGCGCTCGCCGCCTTGCAGTCCTTCCTTTACTGCTATGGCGTTACCCGACACCGTTCCCAGCTTCACGCGGCGCTGTGCGCCCATTGTTTACTGTTTTGATCTTCCACAACAAATACGGCATAGCCCTGAGGATCATCGACCGGACGTATAATGGCATTCAACGGCACCAGCATTTCTGGATTCGGCAAGGCGGAGGTGGATACTTGCAGCGCTGCAATCATTCCAACTTTGAGGCGATTCTCCGGATTGGGTACGGTGCACTCGATTTCGAATACGCGGCTGCTGGGATCGGCCGAGGGCGCGACCCGCGTGATGCGCCCACGAAATTCCGCACCGGGAAGGGCTTCGGTGGTGACGTTCTGGAAATCTCCCATTTTCATTTGCTCCACGAGTACATCTGGAACGCCGAACACCACCTTGACCGAACGAGTATCGGCCAGAATGAATCCCAGGCCGCCGGGGCCGGCCAGATTTCCCACTTCGATGGAGCGCCGCAGCACGAAGCCGTCCATGGGCGCGCGCAGAGCGCAGTCGTCAAGCGACTGCGCCGCCTGAGCATAGCGCGCCTGGCTCGAGCTCAATCGGGCATAGGCGCCGTCATAGTCGGCTTTGGAAGCGCTTTTGGTTTCGTAAAGTTTGGCGGCGCGCTCGTAGTCGGCTTTGGCTTGTGTCAGGCTGGCTTGCGCGTCGGCCACGCGGTCGCGGTACTCATTGTCCCGCACGTGTGCCAGCACGGTACCTCTTTTTATGAAATCCCCATCCTGCACGTTGCGCATGCGGCCGTCTGCTCCGCGTACTTGTAAGATATTGTCGATATATCCGCTCACTTTGAACGCCAGCTCGACCTGCACGTCCGGTGCGACGTTGGCCGAATAGCGCAACCCACCGTTTGCGGCAGAGCCTGCTACCACCTGCACTTTGACCGGTGTAGGCGGAGTTACGATTTCTTCATGCTTGCCGCAGGCGATGATCGCAAGCAGCGTCAGCATCACGAGGCTGGGCGATCGTAAAGCTTTGGCTCTCTTCATTGTTACCCTCTCCAAATGGGATTAAGATTTGTTTGCGATTGAAGCGGGGATAAGTTAAATTATGTTCGAGCTGTATTTCTGCGATTGAAATCTGTTGCCTCAAATTAGAAAACTCCTTAAAGGTGAAATCAATGGACTATAAGCAAGCCATCATGCGGGAGATTGATACGCTGCCTGTCGAGCTGCTGCCCCAGATTCATCGCCTCTTAAATGATTTCCGGGAGCAAAAGCTATCCATAGAACAGGTACTGGCGCACGCGGAGTCCATTGCTGCCGATCGCAAATCGTGGACACGTGAGCAGCACGTCAAACGGCTTTTGGAGGTTGCGGAGGAATTGCGCCGGGAGGCTATTGCCAAGGGGGTAGCAATTGATGATGACAAGGAAGCAACCGTCGAGAGCTAGGTCAAAACTTCGCGCAGTCTTCGATAGCAACGTGTATGTTGCGAAGGCTTTGTCAAAGAATCCTCGCAGCCCGAATGCAGAGCTTTTCGCGCTTTTGCAAGACGACGAGTATTTTCTCATTTGGTGCCAGGAAATCCGCGTCGAGCTTACTGAGAAATTGTTGGTGCGCGGCCTGACTGTCGAGCGCGTTGCTGAGTTTATTGCTGAAATCACGAGCTTAGCCATTTGGATAGATGTGCCCGCTTCTGAAATTCGGCGATATGTGAAAGACGATCCTGACGACGATATTATTGTGGCTTGTGCGGTCGCCGGAAAGGCAACTTATATTGTAAGCAACGATCGGCACTTACTCGATCTGTACGAACCATTTCCCGGTTGCCTGGTTTTAGATAGCCTTCATTTTCTTTTTCTTATTCGTGGGGATAAGGTGTCATTGCGAACGCGGTTGCGCAATTGGCTTTGGCGGTTGGTTGGGACCATGACCTTTAGCGAAGCCAGAATCACCTCGAACCTGATGCGAACGTTCTGCTGAACTGGCCGCGAAAAGCTGAAGCACGACGAAGAGCCAGTGCAGAGAGGTCGTGATGTAGCCCGCAGCCAAGTTATCCACAGCGGCGAAGAATTCCCAAAAGATGAGATTAGCCGTGCCGGCAGGACGTGGACTGCTACCGCGCCAAGGTGCCAAGAGCGCAAGGGCGCTGCGCGCCAAAACAGGACACCGATAATCAGCGCAAGCCCGTGTGCTTCGAGATAGCCGAACGCCGCAACCGGTTGAATGGCAAGAATTTGACTCTCAGGGCCGGCTGCAAAGAAGGCGCCGGCTATATCCGTCAACAGGCCGCCGAACGCGGCGATCATGAGGTACAGCGCGTTTGCACGGAGAATCCGTTGTCGTGTCGTTGACGTCATAAAATACTTCTCTCACTGATTTCCGATTGAAGATTTGCGATTTTCGAAAGAGCCTTAGTATTCAGGCCGGGCTTCCTGCGCCTGAAGGCGCTACTACGGGCTACAATCGAACGCCGGCCTTACGATAAAAATCCTCCAGCCGGTTGAAGTATGCCTGCTTCTCCTGCTCCGTCCGGAGGAAATAAAACTGCCCGATGCCGCGCTCGACGCTCATCAAGTCGATCAGGAAGCCGTATACGGCGTTCGCCGCGGCCTCATACGCCACCAACGTGGAGCTCTGTGCATCGATGAGGGTGATGATCGATACCGCGCCGCTGGAATACGCTTCCGTGACCAGCTCCAGGTTTTTACGCGCGGCCTCCGCCGCGGCGCGCGCTTGTTCGATGCCAGCATAAGAAGCACCGGCAACGTGCAGGGCAGAACGAATACGCTGGCTGAGCGCCAATGCCGTGGATTGCCGTTCCAACTCCAGCCGCTCGAGCTCCACGGCGGCCTGTTGGTTGACGGCGATCCGGTCCAACCCCGTGAATAATGGCAGTGAAACCTGCACGCCCGCGTTCCAAAATAAATCCTGCTGCTCCGGCAAGGTGATCGGCACAGAAGCCGGAAGCTGAAGCGCCGTTGCGCCGGCGCCGCCGCGATGGAAGACATTTGTCAAGCCCGCTTGCAGGGCGATGCTCGGCATCCAAAACGCCCTGCTGCTCGCGGACTTTGCGCGCTTTTGCGCGGCGAGAGCGGCATCAAGCTGCTGTAATTCGTGTGCAGCTCTCAGGCCCTCCTCCACCATAAAATCGCGAAAGGTGCCGAAGGTTTGGGCATTCGCGAAATAACCAAACAAGCGTTGCTCGCCGGTGAGCAGACTGGAATCATCGATCGCCGTCTCCTCGGTATTGAAAGGCTCTTCCAGCGGCCGGTTCAAAATCCGATTCATGGCAATGTAAGCGACTTCGACTTGCTTGTTCGCCGCCAACAAATCCAGATTGACACGCACGGCTTCCTCGACACTGGCAATGAGTGAAAGCGTGCGTCCCGTCTCTGCTCTTGCTTGATGAATCAACTCCGCCTCGGTGAGCGTGCGCCAGTTGGGATAAAATCCGATGGCGCGCGCCGTGGCCATGTTGATGGTGAGTTGGGTGGCAGAAGCAAAATCTACCGGAATATCGCCGGCATTTTCGCCCTTGAGAATACGCTGAATGTTGATCGCCACACGCCTCGCGCGCCGCAGCATATCATCATTCGGCGCATAGGCGGCCAATAGACCTGCTTCCACTTCCGTGCGGCCGAGATAGGAAAAGCTCGGCAAGCGGCGCTGATTGATCCCGGCAACTAAAAGCTCGAATTCCGCTTGAGAAATTTGCAGGAGCGGAGTGACATACACGGCGTCGGCATCGGCATCATTGAGATAGTTGAGATTCTTCACGCCGCTCGTGCCCTCTTGCTGTGGCAATCCCTGCAACTTGGGATCTGCCACAAATATGGCGATCACCGGCTTCGGCAATGGCCCGCGTTGAGCCACTTCATGCGAGGCGATACCGCCCAGCAACAGGATCAAATCGACTTGGGGATCCGCCAAGAGCCGATCCAGCGCCTGCCGAATCACCGGGGCGGTTAGATCGCACACCACAGTCTTGCTCTCCGGAAACTCTACCTTAAATTCGCCCGACAGCAAGGATGTGATCTCGCTGTGAAAGAGGGGAAGGATGTGTTCCCCGCGCAGTAAAGGCCCATCGAGGATCATCCCGATACGAACCGTGCGCGGCTGAGCCGCGAGCGGCGCGATCGCCAAGCAGAGCGTTGCGATCGCCAAGTTTTTTTTCGAAACGAACTTCATTTTGTTGATCATGGCATTTGCCTGTGATTTATTCGACAGCACGCTCATCATCCTTGCCAGGGTCAATATGCCTGACATCAATCAAAGTTAGGCCTAGATCACGTACTTTTGCGAGCAGGCCGTGCAGCGCAGCTTGGTCGGTAACGGCGCCAGATATAGTTGTAACGCCGTTTTCAAAAGTCAAAGCCATATTATCAAACCAGGACGACCAGCTTTGATCGAGGCGTCCTTTGACCCGGATTTGATAAACTTCCTGTGTTTTGTTCTGGTTCATGATCATACTCTCAATTGAGTGGTTGTATCTAGCATTTTACAAGATCAATATACGAAACGAACGGGTGTAGCGTCATGCACCAAAAGGTGTAATTTGCGGGTGTAATCGCCAGCTTAGTGCACTGTTACTTTAGAGCCTATCCGATAACCCCGAAATGTCATCCAGAAGGGATCTTGGTTGATTTGGGCACAATATCAATTTCAGGTGTGGGTGCCGAACCCACCAAGATGCTTTCAGCATGACAGGATGAGGTTTTCGGACTGACTCTTAGTTTTATGGAGCATCGCCCAGAGATTGTTCGGCGTGAGGCTGAGCAGGTCACAGATTTCACGGCTGCTCAAGCCTTCGATCTCGCACAGGGTGAACGCTTCAGCAAGCCGCGGCGGAAGTTGGGCCAAACAGCGGCTCAAAGCTTGTTCAAGCCATTCAATGCGGCAATCTTGTAGGCCTCCGCCATGGTCGGATAATTGAATACGGTGTCGCGAAAATATTCGATCGTTCCCCCCAGCGCCATGACGGCCTGCCCGATGTGAATGATTTCGGCGGCGCGATCGCCGAACATGTGACAGCCGGCAAGCCGTCCCTGCTCCATGGAAGAAGCCGCGAGCGAGGGAAAACCGATGACGTCACCGGCAGCATAAATATGAGGCACGGCGGTTTGATAGTGCAGGTTGACAGCGAGGCGGCCCCGGACATCAACCGAGAGGCCGGCGGCCTCCAAGTTGAGGAGATCGGTGTTCGGTTGCCGGCCAACGGCATAGAGCAGACAATCCGCGTAGACTTGTTTGCCGCTTTCTAAAACGGCCGTCACCTCCTCGTGCTCAACTTTCTCCACGGAAACCACTTTCTCGCCCAGGCGAAAAATCGCCCCTTGCCGCCGCAATATATTCTAGTCTCATTACGGCATTTTCAATTGGATGCGCAGTTGTAGAAGCAATCACTTCTTTGTATGTCATCCGTAGGAATCTTCCCAAGCGCTTGGATAAAGCCTCATTTTGAATTGTGCCCAGTGCGTGGGAAGATTCTTTCATATTGACAAAGGTGGTTTGCCTTTGCACTCAACTGATCCGCTTCTGAAACTTCATTGCGCTCGCCGAAAGAATTGCCACTCCGAAAAACGCCAGCGGCACGATTTCATTCCACAAAAATTTGAGCGGCGTCGCTTTTAGAAAGATCTCACGCAGCAGATTGATGTAATAGCGCAGTGGATTGAGATACGTCACTTTTTGCCAGCCCTCCGGCATGTTCTCAATCGGCGAGAGAAAGCCGGACATCAGCATGAGAAAGATCATGAAAAACCACGCGATGAACATGGCCTGTTGCTGCGTTTCCGCCAGCGTCGATATAAAAATGCCCAGGCCGAGCGAGGTAAAAAAATACAGCAGCGAGACGCCGAGAAACAGCC
>JBOHQX010000358.1:0-11829 GCA_050732395.1 bacterium | reverse complement strand
GTAAGGTAGTGCTCACGCCGTCTACTCCAGCGGGCGGACGCTGACCTCTTTGAAGTAAACCACGTCTCCGGGGTCGTGCGTTTGCAGGCCGATATATCCGGACGCAGGCCGTTTCGCTTCATATTTGGGCTCGTACCATTTTCTCTCACGGCGAGGATCTTTGCCGTCGGAATCGAATGTGGTGATACGCTTGCCATCAACATCCACCAGTACAATGTTCCCTTGGAGAGTGATCACCATGGTTTTCCAATCGGCGGCTTGCAGATTGGGAACGGGTGCCGCGTTGGCGAGCGAATAGATCGCACCAGTGCGGTGATATTCATCGACTTCATCGCAAATCTGAACTTCGAAGCCGCGATGCACGGCGTACCACGGACCCTTGAGTTCCTCAGACGCCGCCTGCGCCTCCTGCAAAGATTTCGGAGTGAGCTCACCTTTTTCGTTCCTTTGCAAGGCCGGGGCCTTCTCATTGAGGCGCGCAAGAATGCCTTCATCGATGCGGATGTACACGCCCGCATTCGATTTGGAATCCTTACTGCGATAAACGACACGAATCTGACAATTTCCGAAACGTTCCTTTGTGTACAAAAACAGTCCCATCCCCCAGCTGTCGCATTCGGTGCGCAAGCTGTTGTCGTCGATCACCATGCTCCCGTATCCGATCTGGGTCCAGCTTTCATCCACTTTGCCGTTTGTGATGAGCGGCAGGGAGCGCCACGGGCGTTCGGCCTGGGAAATGTTGCCGTTTGCAACCATACTGATCCAAGTCAAAGGAAGCAGAAGTAGTGCAAACATTCTCAAAGTACTTCGCGGCATGTTGCCTCCTAAGCAGAATTTTCTTTCATCGTATCTCGGTGGCTGCGGTGAAGCTCGTCCGAGAAGTTTTTCTTTTGCCTTTGGATTCGTCGAATATGTGTCAGCGCGTCTTGCGTCGTCTTTGCCAACTTGGGATCGCCAGGCGTGGCAAGAATGCGATGCAGCAATTGCTCGGCCTGGTCATAGTGTCTGTTCTTCAGCAGCGCGATTGCCTGGTTGTACCACGCCACCTGTTGATTGTGCCGCACCTGCTTTGCCGTATGGCCGGCTGATTCCTTCAATTTCGTGTCCTCGCAGGTTGCGATGATGCGGTTCAAGAGCTCCAGAGCTTCGTCATACTCTTTATTTGCGGCGCGTTCCGCGGCGCCTTTGTAGAGACTGACAAAATGGTTGTATCGGGCGATCTGCCGCATCTGGTCAATTTGCCGCAATTGGCGCAAGTCTTTGGTGATACTTTCCACGCGGTCAAGAATCCGCAGCGCTTCTCGAGTCTTATTCTGCTCGAACAACTGCGTGGCTCCTTCCAACGCCGTCGTTGCCAGTTGCGCCTCGGCAAGGGGACTGGAGTTCCCGTGCGGCGGGAACACTCTATCGAGCAGAGTTTGTACCCTCGTTGAGTCTCCGTTTTGCGCGCAAAGAAACAGCAAATTCAGGGCAATATCCCGGCGCACAGGCAACCGTTCCAGAGCGAAATCCAGTGCCGCAATGCCTTCATCATGCGAGCTCTCAATGTCAAAAACAAAGGTCTCACCCAAAGCTGCGTATGCCTCCACGAGGTCATTGTCAAGATCGATCGCGGTCCGAAAAGCACCCCGGGCCTCGCGGAGATTTTGTTGAACTGCAGGATCTCGGCGATTCACCTGGGCGCGGCTTTTGATACCGTCCATAAGACAGTTGCCGTAATGATAATAGATCTCCGCATGGGGAGGGACGAACGCAATGGCCTGCGCGAAATATCGCCGCGCTTCGGTTATGCTTCCTCTGTTCATTTCAACAAAACCCAGACCGGCATATCCGAGCGCGTAATTCGGATTGACTGAAATCGCATGGCTAAAATGGGCTTCGGCTTCGTGCAATCGTTCTTTACCCTGATGAGCCAGCAGGTCACCCAAATAAAAAAGAACTTCTTCATATGGAAGCGGCGCCACTTGGGCTTGAGCCGCGACGGCCAGGTCCGAGGAATTGATCTCCGTATAATTAAAGAGAAACTGGCGCAAATAATACTCGAGCTCTTTTTGCAGTTCCCCCTCTTCCTTCTCAAACGCTTCGCGAAAGGCATTGCTTTGGGGAAATCCGTGTGCGAGCAGCATCAGGTATCGCGAGAGCTGCGGACGCAATTTGCGCTGCTGGCCTTGCATGAGGTAGTGCACCAGAAGCCACGATTGTGCATAGAAACTCCCTATCTTGGTTTCCTCTTCGTGCAAGATATCGCCTTTTTCTAGAAGTTGATCTAAAGATATCAAGGCCGTCGGTTTCAAAGAAGTCGCATGCTGTTTCAAAAAGGCCATGTGGTGTGCTACCGGAAGACCAATTCTTGTTTTGTCTTCATTGGATTCAAAGGTGCTGTAATACTCGGCCAGGCCTTCATTGAACCACAATGGCGCATCCGGCAGGTTATTATTCACAAAAAAGTGGAGGTATTCATGGTAAATGATTTGCGCAGCTCGCGCTTCGGCATTGATGGCTATGTAGTTTCGGTCAGGTCGAGCCAAAAAGTATCCGGCGACGGAAGGAACCTTCTGGTGAGCGGGCAAAGTGTACGGCTTGAAGGAGTTCTTGTTTTTGAACAGGAAAATCGAAGTCGGCACGGGTGCGTTGACGGCCGCGGCATTGTTCAGCAACGCCAGTGTTCGCCGCAGCCGTTCCAGATTCGCGGCGGCAAGTTTTGCGACTTTTTCATCCGCATTGCTTTTGATGATGAAATGCTCAGATTGTACGCGAATCCACTTCTCTTTCTGCTTGGGCATCGAAACAGCTTGTTGTTGCCGCGTGATGGCCCATGCTGGCGCCAGCAACGTGGCAAGCACCAATTGTAAGGGTAGAAGTTTTTTCGCCTTGCTAAGAAAATAGGTGGCCATGACGAGGCTATGCGTGCTATGCCCAGTGCGGATATGGCGGCAACCCAGAAGACAAAATAATTTGGGAGATAAAACACGTGAGCGGTCTCGAACCGTCGGGGCCGCTCACGAAAATCATCATACAACATTTAGGTCGCGCTTCACTCGCAACATGAATGTTGCGTCACGGGGTTAATATCCCGGATTCTGCCGCAAGTTGGGATTGGCATCCAGTTGAACCTGCGGAATGGGAAAAAGTTGTCTATGCGGGCCATCACTTGCCGGTTTTAATGTCCAAGCTTCGAGCCAGCGTCCAGCGCGAATCTGGTCTTGACGGCGGAAATTCTCCCACAAAAACTCAAAATCGCGCTCGTCCAAAATGCGATTCCGCAGGGCTTCTTTGGTGCTGAACTCTGGCAGTGCAATCGGCTTGTCAGGCTCGAAACAACGCGCTCGTTCAAGGCTTCCGTTTCAGCGAGAAATTCTTTCGGTGTCAGTATCTGAACTATTTCACGAATGTGGACAGATAGATGACATCCACGATTAGAACGGGTACCGATAGTAATTGAACCAATGTCCGTTTCCGCAACTGACGAAATTAAATGATACAGTAATTGAACCGGTGCCTGTATTCTCAATCTTGCCCTCAACATAGTCGTAATCATTATCGTTCGAGATAGGGTGATGCTGACAAGAAGTGAGCGGAGTTTCAAGAGTATGAGTGCCGGGCGAGTACTGTTGATATAGCGATGAGGATGAAGCATATATGTATTGCCCGCTCGGCAAAACGTCTTCCATGTAATTAGTCAATCGAATTGTTGTCCCTGCGTTGACAGTAAAATTCTGCAGACGAGTTTTTTGGCGATGGTAATCTTCTGTACCATCGATAAGAAGATTATACCTGAAATAGGAAAATGTTGTGTGTCCATATATGGTCATGGAACAACAGCCCATGAATAACACGCAACCTGTAAAACTAAGCCAAGAGGGTGAGCAAGAAGCCGTTACTTTGGATAATGATTCGTTGCCAGGCAATAATACGCTATCCACTTTCTCAAATGACGAGTGGAAGGGACTGAATTCCTCGGGTATTCTGAAAATGCGTGGTCTTTTCCCATCCGACTCAAAAACAAGGCCATTTTGCAAAGTAACTCTACCGCGATAAACTTTAATGTAGAGAATATTGGGGTCTTGCATGATCTCCGTTTCTTTCAATTCCTCAGCATGGTTGTCGGAGCGCATAGGTGTCCTTTCACATGTCGCGAGCGCAAGGAGTAACCCCATCGCAAATAGAACTTTCAATGCCTTTTTCATAACAACCTCCTTTACTTCCAAAAATTTCCTTACGAAAAGCAGAAGTCGAACTTTGCGAGAAAGTCCGACTTCATTGGCTACAAACCTCAATATCCCGGATTCTGCCTCAAATTGGGATTGGCATCCAACTGAATCTGCGGGATGGGATAAAGTTGTCTATGCGGGCCATCGCTTGCCTGTTTTAACGTCCATGCTTCGAGATAGCGTCCGGTGCGAATAAGGTCCTGGCGGCGGAAATTTTCCCACAAGAACTCGAAGCCGCGCTCATCCAGAATACGGTTTCGCAACGTTTCTTTGGTCCAAGCCGCCGCAGGAGCGATTGGCTCATCGGGCTCAAAGCAGCGTGCCCTGACCTCATTGATCAGCGAGATGCTTTCGTCATTGGGGCCTTGCAGCTCGTTCAAAGCTTCCGCCTTAGTGAGCAGAATGTGCGAATAACGGAAGATGGCGAAATCATTGCCGGAGTTGCCACCGCTCCGGTCGGGATCGATGTGCCACTTGAGGATGCGGACGCCATTTCCTTCGCCGGCGCCAAAAATAGGGGAGTCCGGAGTAAAGTTCAAGCGATTGCCATCGCGATCAAATGCTGGTTGGCCTGCATTCGGGCCGGTTAAAATAAACTGTGGTCCGACCAGCATGTGGCGGTAGCGGACATCGCTAGTGTCGAATTTATTATAGAAGTCGGCACAGACGGAGAATCCATTCCACGGTTCCTGGTCGTGAAATTGCCTGTAATGCAGGGTCGCCATGAAGCGCACGAATCCGACAACATCTTCTGGCTTATGGCCAACCACCCAGATGCTCTCTGCATTGCTGGGTCCGTCATTGGCCAAATTGAAGAATTCCGAATAACTGTCAAGCAGATTGTACAAACCGGCGTTCATGACGGCTTCACAGGCTGCCACACATTCGTTCCACTTTGGTACGCCGGCATAAACCTGGGCGTTCAAGTATACTGTAGCAAGCAGAGTCTGGGCCGCCCCTCTGGTTACGCGCCCGTGATTTGATCCTCCGAAGGATGCCTCGAGATTCGGCAGCGCAGCGTTGATTTCGCTCACAATGAAATCGAACACTTGTTGCCGGGTGCCTGGCTGCGGAGGGTTTTTCGGATCGATAATCGCTGCGGTGACTATGGGCACACCGCCGTACAGGTCCGCCAGCCACCAATAATAAAACGCTCGCAGAACGCGCACTTCGGCTGTGAAGACGGGCTTAAGCGGAGACTGGCTGGGCGATCTTTCCAGATTCTCCAATACAGAGTTTGCTCGTGCGATGCCGGTATAGGCGGACACCCATGCACCGTTCACAGTGGGGTGGGTGGCCCTCCATGTATGTTCGTGCAGCTCCCGCCAGGTACCTCCGTCGCCCCAGTCTCCGCCGCGTTCAGGGACGAAGATTTCATCCGAGGTGACTTCCTGCAACTGCGAATAGTCTCCCCAGGAATAACTCAGGAGAGTATTGTAGACCGGGATCACTGCCGAGACCAACTCTGTCTCCGTTTGATAGAAGTTATCCGGGGTGACCTGGCTGAGCGGCGTCTCATCCAGGTTCGTGCAGCTCAAAAATGCCAATAAGAGAGAGACCACTGGCATGATTAAGCGAAGCTTACGGTTTTTCATCGCATGCCTCCTTTATTGAGTTCGCGAGGGAAGATTTCAACCATGTGTGGCGTGGCAGCGCAACTTTTATGCTGCCTTACCATGCCCCGTTACGATTACATCCCAATACTGAACCCAAAAGTAAAGGTTCGAGACCGAGGATAGTTGGCATAGTCGATCCCCAGAGTCTGGACCCTGGCTGTGGGATCATTTGGGTCAACTGCAAAATTGTTCACTTCCGGGTCGTAACCCTGATAATCGGTGAGGATGAACAGGTTATCAGCGCTCACGTAGGCTCGCAGGCTGCGTACATTGCTAAACGCATCGAAAGTATACCCAAGGGTTACGTTCTGCAACCGTATAAACGATCCGTCTTCGATGAAGCGATCGGAATAGCGGGACTCTCTTGCAGGATTCATACCGTTTGCTACATCCTCCAAGGCCCCTCTAAGAAGATTGATACCATTAGTGACATTAGAAGGTCGCTGGTATTCCAGACGGGTATTATTAAAAAGTGAGAATCCCGTCACGCCCTGGAAGAAGAAGCGAAAATCCCACTTCTTATAAATCATGGTGCTCGATAAGCCAAGGTTGAAGTCCGGCTGAGCGTCGCCTAAAATTTGCCTGCCATCGCCTAAGGGGCCGGTGGTGGCCTCAGGTCTTCCGGCATCGCTTGACAATATTTCATTGCCCTCAGAATCATAGCCGAGAAAACGAGGGCCGAAGAATGTTCCCAACGGATTACCGGGTAAGACAATCTGTGCGCGCACACCGCTCAACCCGGCGCCGCTGACAATACCGGTGATAATACTCTCCCGATCGCCCAAATCGACCACTTCATTTTTGTTATAGGCAAAATTCAGGCTGGTTCGCCAGAAGAATCCCGGGGAAGAGATATTCACCGTATTCAAGCCTAGCTCAATTCCTTTGTTTGTCACCTTTCCGGCATTCTCCAGCCTGGTTGCGACTACCGCCGGCTGTGGCACATCATACTCGAGCAACAGATCGGTTGTGGTCTTGTTATACACATCGATAGTACCTGAGATTCTGTCATCAAGAAAGCCGAAATCTATTCCAAAATTCAACTGGCTGGTTTCCTCCCATTTGAGATCCGGATTGGCCAACTGTGTCGGGGCGACTCCCGTTCGCACTGCATCGCCGATAACGGCATTGGCGCCCGGGCCAAGAATAAGCAATGATTTGTAATCTCCAATATCCTGATTTCCAGTGACGCCGTAACTGAGCCTCAATTTCATGTCACTCAGGCTTCCAAAGGATTCCATAAACGGTTCTTGAGAGAGACGCCATCCGGCAGACAATGCGGGAAATGTACCCCACTTATTGCCCACGCCGAAGCGAGAGGACCCTTCATAGCGGAGGGCGGCGCTGAACAGATACTTCTCCGAGACGTTATAATTGACACGCCCAAGGAATGAAATCAGTCGGTTCTTCGACTGTAAGGAACTCGGACGCACGGAAAAGTCGGATCCGCCCTCGAGGTTATTGAAAGACCAGGCGTCGGTGACAAAGCCTTGCGCTGTTGCGCCGACATCCCGATTCTGGAACTCCTGAAAGGTATATCCGCCTGTAGCCTCCAGTTTCTGAGAAGCGCCGATATTCCTGCGATAATTTCCGGTGGCTTCGAACAGCACGTTTTGCCTGGTATTGTCTTTGACATCCGCGCGTCCGCCAAGTCCGCCAAAGCCGGAGGCATACGGCAAACTCCCCGGTTGATAAATATCCCGTGAGGCTTCGGTGCGATCGAATCCCAGGTTGATCTTCCCGGTCAAGGACGGAAAGACGTCATACTCTGCAGTGGTATTGAGAAAGAGGCGCATGGACTTGGAGATATCATCGATTTCCTTTGCCAGAGCAACGGGATTTCGGATACCTGTGCTGGGATACTCATAGTACGACCCATCGCTCAAATATACCGGCAGGGTGGGACTCATCTTGTAGATATTCGTGAACAGGCCGCCTTCGAAGCCCGCGGTTTGTTGATACGGGGTATTATTGCGCCTGATGTAGGTGGGGTTGAAGCGCACGCCCAAGCGCAATTTTCGATCGAAGGCGCTATGGTTGAGATTCAGGCGAGCTGAAACCCGCGACCGTTCGGAGCCCAACACAATGCCCTGCTCATCCAGATAGTTCAACGAGACTATATACTGGGTTAGTTCGCTTCCGGAGCTGAATGACAGATTATGCGATTGAGAAAATCCCGTTCTGACAGCCTCATCCTGCCAATCGGTGCTGGTTGTTAAACTCGGATCTGGCAGGGAAGCGCCAACTTGCGCCGCAAAATTCTGATATTCCTGGGCATTCAAAAGGTCCAATTTTTTGGATTGGCTCGAAGTGCTGGCATATCCATCGTAGGTCAGAGAAAAGCCGCCGGCTCGCCCTTGCCTGGTGGTGATCTGAATCACACCGTTTCCACCTCGCGCTCCATATATAGCTGCCGCCGAAGCATCTTTTAAAATATCAATGGAAGCAATATCGGCCGGGCTTACCATAGCTAGTGGGTTATCTCGCACGCCATCGGTGATCCCTTCGCCGCCGGGCGTCGAAGAGCTATTATCGACGGGCACACCATCGATCACAATCATCGGCTCGTTACTAGCCGACACCGACGTTCCTCCGCGGATACGGATCAGGGGTGCTGCTCCCAAGTCCCCACTGCTCTGCGTGACTACAACGCCCGGTACCCGGCCCTGAAGCAGGAACTGATGATCCCTAATAGCACCTTGTGTAAAACCAAAATCACTCAATGTGGCAATAGCACTGGTCACTTCTCTCCGTTGCTGGGTCCCATACCCAATAACCACCACTGCTTCGCCGGCAAGCGCCTGGGGTGTCAGGGTGACATTGATTACATCACGGCCGCGGATGGGCATTTCCGTTCTCTGGAACCCGATAAATGTGAATACCAATGTATCCTGCGAGGAAACATTGTCGAGCTCAAAGTGACCGTTATTGTCAGTTGTGGTTCCACGAGCGGTGTGCTTTACCAGGATGTTTACTCCCAGCATCCCCGACCTGTCCTCTCCCGAAATAACTTTCCCCTTAATTCCAATTCCCTGACCAACTACCTGCCCTACAAAAAACAAGCACAACATTACACCTGGTAGCAAGATTCTGGCTTTCATTCCACACCTCCGCAATTTGGTGATTGGACTTGTCTCACTTCGTATGCTCGAAGTAGTCACATCCGGGATGGCGCAAGGCAAAAATCGGCGGTTTGAAAGACTCAACGTCTTCCGATTTGTCAAGGCTTCTTCAATAAGCTCAAACTTGGATGAACATATCCTACGCCACGTTGATGCCTACAATCTTGGAAATGAAGCTCAGCGTACTCGAATCAAATATATGGAAGGACTTCGTGTTTAGTTTAGTTAGAGAGCGGGACAGAGCAAGTTTTTTGAATTTGTCACTCGTGAGCAGTGCGTGGTGAGACAGATTCGAAGGTCCATGACATTATCTCTCAATCCCTTGCTCATATCCTGATTCATATATTATGGATACGTTCATTTCAGATTTGAGATCGTTCAGTCTGGGCAAGTCAGGAAGGAATAACAAATTGTGTGGTAAGTAGGTAATGAATATTTCGCAACATGTCAAGAGATTTTTATAGCGCTGCCAATACCGTTGCCAACAATGTCATATTGGCATACTCCGGGTATTCGAGGCTTGCATTTTTCTCCGGATTGTTTATATTGCTTCCGGTCGCCGCTCGCAGATGAATAGAAACTCTCCTCCACGAGGCACAAGATTTGAATGCATCATCTGTCTCTCCTATCGTCTGACGCTCTGCTTATTCCTTAAATATGAATTAGAATTGTGTAATGCTTGGCAAAATCGTCAACAAATTTCGTATCGAAGCTGTTTTGGGCGAGGGCGGCATGGGGGTCGTCTATCGCGCCCGGGATATGGTGCTGGAGCGGCAGGTGGCATTGAAAATGATACACCGGGAATACACGCCGAATGAAATTTCTTTCCAGCGTTTTTGGGTGGAGGCCAGAATTCTTGCCAGGCTGGAACATCCGAATATCGTGCAGGTGCATGATTTGTTGGAACACGAAGGGACCTGGTTCATTGTTATGCAATTTGTCGAGGGCTTGACGCTGGCACAAGTCATCGAGCGCGAAGGGCCATTGCCTTACCAGCGAGTCTCGACCATTTGCAAACAGATTTTATCCGCCCTGGGTTATGCCCATCGCGCCGGCGTCATTCATCGCGATATCAAGCCGGGTAACGTAATCCTCACTCTCGAGGGTGCGGTCAAGGTTGCAGATTTCGGTCTAGCCAAATACGAACGCAGCCCCGCGCTCACCCAGTCATCGAGTGTGGCCGGCACGCCCTACTATATGTCGCCCGAGCAGGTCAAAAACCTGGCGAATGTTGATCACCGCAGTGATCTCTATGCCATCGGCATGACCTTGTATGAGATGCTGACCGGACGAACGCCGTTTCCCCCCGGCTCCGCTCCGATCGATATTATGAACGCGATTCTAGAAGAGCAATTTCCATCGCCGAGTCGCATATTCACCTCCGTGCCCAAGCCACTGGGCGAGATTGTGATGAAGGCGCTCGCCAAAAACCCGTCGAAGCGGTATCAAACCGCGGATGAAATGTTGAAGGCCATCGTTCTGCTCGAGCATCGAGCCGCACACGATAAGACCGTGAAGCTATCGACGGAGGATGTATTCGACGTTTTCGGTCACGGCCTGAGGCATGGGCCGTTGAGTGACGCGCCCACAGCAAAAAATGATGGCGGCCGCGAGAGCATTTCGGCAATGGCCGGTCCAAGCGCAGCCTGGCCACGGGCCGGCCGCTCCTGGGGCTTTGCGGGCAAATCCAAACGTCTCGTATTTGGGCTCAGCAGCGTGGTCGCGGCCATCGTGCTCACTTTGCTGACACTGCGGATATGGCCAGGATCACGGGATGCTCCTCCTGGTGGCCTCGCCCATCCAGCTCCACTTTTGGAGGCGAGGATGTCAATACTCACTGAGCCTGCAAATGCGACGGTGTTTTTGAATGGCGATTCGATCGGGATGACGCCGATCCAAGACTTTTCCGTCACGCCCGGCAGCCTTGCGTTGCGCATTCAAAAACAGAACTACTCACCGATCGTTACCGTCACCACCGTTACCGCCTCCAGAGATACGACCATCTCTTTCCGTTTGGAGGCCATAAATACGGACGCACGCCAAACTTTGGCGGCCGCAGGCGACTCCTTAAAACAAACTTTGCCCCAATCCCGCGCCACTCCACCTACCCTAGGTGAAGTCCGGATCGATTCCAAGCCTAGCGGCGCTGCGATCGTCTTCGATGGCAAACTCCGAGGGAAGACGCCGCAAACCATCACAAACGTAGCGGTGGGTGAGCATGGCATTGTGCTCAAGAAAACGGATTACCGTGAAGCTTCCCTCTCGATTACGATTGCAGGCGGCGAAAGCGAAAATATTGACGCGACATTGGTGCCATTGAAGGGCAGGCTTCGAGTGCTTGTCAAACCTTCCGGGGCAGTCTATATTGAGGGTGTGCAAGAGCGGCCCAATGTTTCTGTTCCATATGAAACCAGTCTCCCGGTTGGTTCCTATCGGATCAAGGCGGTAGGTCCGGAACACGATTTTTTGGAAAAGACAATAAGCATACAGGCAGATCGCCTGCAGGAATGGACGGTCGATTTCAGCAAAATGGTGACGCTTATCGTCACGGCTTTTAATTCTGCCGGCCAGCGGGTGTTGGGCGAGGTTTTTGTCGACGGCAAGCACGTTGGACAAACGCTGCAAGAGCTTCGCGTTCGAGTTGGTGAGCATAAAATCGAGGTTCGGCGCGAGGGTTACCGGCTCGCCGGCGATCCTCAGAACCTCACACTGGAAGAGAACATCGAGCAACCCGTGCGCATGAGATTCACGCTGCAGAAACTGGAATGATAAACGAGCAGATATTCATTTACCGCAACCAAGCTTAGAGCCTATCCGGAAACCTCATTCTGTCATGCAGAAGGCATCTTGGTAGATTCGGCACCTAGGCCTGAAATCGGC
>JBOHQX010000357.1:0-8582 GCA_050732395.1 bacterium | reverse complement strand
GGCGCCCATGGGATGGGCGCCCTGGGCTGTGGAGTGAAACGCCTTCGGCGTAGTACTAGGAAAAACGCTTAAAGTTTATTGCGATTCGCTGCAGCCCCCAGTCTTCACGTGTAGAATTTAAGGTAACAGAGCACTAAGCGCCTGGTATCGATACTCACGATGGCCTCGGTGCTCAAGGCCAAAGCCGCTTGATCGTCCACTCGCCGTTTTCGCCCTTGTGATATCGCAGCCGGTCATGCAAACGATTTGGCCGGCCCTGCCAGAATTCGATGGCTTCAGGAATTAAGCGAAATCCACCCCAATGCGGCGGTCGCGGCACTTCGCGGTTGTCGAATTCCTTCTCCAATTCCCGCAAACGCGCTTCGATGATCTCCCGTCCCTCCGCTACCTGGCTTTGCTGGGAAACCCATGCGCCGAGCTGACTGCCGCGTGGTCGTGTACGAAAATATCTGTCCGATTCCTCTGCTGAGATTTCTTCCACGCGGCCTTCGATTCGAATTTGCCGTTCCAGAGCGACCCACCAAAAAACCAATGCCGCAAAGGCGTTTTGCGACAGTTCATGGCCTTTGCGACTGTTGTAATTCGTGAAGAAGATGAAGCCTTGCTGATCGCATCCCTTGAGCAGCACGATACGTGCGGAAGGTTTGCCAGCGGTCGTACACGTCGCCAACGTCATTGCTTCCGGCTCCGGAAGGTTGGCCGCCACCGCGTCCGCAAACCATTTTTGAAATTGCACGATCGGATCGAGATCTACCTCATTCTCGAGCAAAGCGCGCTGCAGATACTCTTTGCGCATTTGTGCGATGTCGATATTCATCATGGGTTGAGTGTTGAACCGTGGTTGCTTGGGATATGTGTTGATCTCATGCTCTTACTGATACTCCTACTCTTACTCCTACTCTTACTCTTACTCTTACTCGCTCTATAGGTTTGAAAGGCGAGTAAGAGTAAGAGTAGGAGTAAGAGTAGGAGTAAGAGTATGAGCTATGAATATGCGTATAAGTATAGCCAAAAGCCGCAGCCAACCCTCCACCCTCACTTCGTCAACAACATCCGGCGGGTGCGAAACACGCCTTGAAATTCAAGGCGATAATAGTACACGCCCGAGCTCACGTGCCGTCCATCGAACGGCACCTCATGTTGACCGGCCGGCATCTCTTGATCCAACAGCGCGAGCACCTCCCTGCCCAGGGCGTCAAAGATTCTCAATCTCACCGCGCCGGCTCTAGGCAAGTCGAAGCGAATTGTCGTCACCGGATTGAAGGGATTGGGATGATTCTGATATAAATGAAACTCTTTGGGAACCGCAAGGTTCTCTGCAACGGCGGTTCCGGCGCCGGTTTTGAAGCGGAAAACTTCCGACCATTTGCTGTCCCCGATTTGATTTCTGGCGAGCACACGCCAGAAGTAAAAGCGGTCCGGCTCCAACGAGGGAGAAGCATATACGGTGTCAGGGTAATCACTCAGCTCCGCAACAATAGCTGTGGAATCAAATGACAGGCTCTTTGATAATTGTAAGCGATAGACTAACGCTCCGGTAGTGCGCCGCCAATGCAGAGTTGGTTGGAGGACGATATTGCCGGTATTATTGCTCGGTGAAACCAAGGCCGGTGTTGCTGGAAAGCCGGTGGCAAAACTCCGGGGTGTAGCATAGCTGCTCACACCCGCAACATTCTGAGACTGCACGCGCCAGTAGTATTGCGATTGCCCTTCCATGCCTGTGACAGCGAAAGCAGTATCCGACAGACCGATAGGCTTGAAGAGAAGGCCACTGCTGAAGGTAGAGTCCGCGGACACTTGTAAATTATATCCGGCAGCGCCTTCCGCATAACGCCATTGCAGAACCACCCGATTGGGTTGGTCGAAGATCTTATCCTCTGGCGCCACGAGCACCGGTACGGCCGGCGGCATGATGGTAAGCACGCTGCTCGCGTTGCTTTCGTTCCAATTGCGGTCGAGGGCGGTAACGGCAAAATGGAAGTTGCGGGCGCTTATGATCTGCGCGCTGCGGTCGCCAGCGAGTTGGGCGAGGTTGCGCGCGTCCTCCAAGTCTCCAGGTTGAATATTGTCGCGATTTAGATTATAAATGGCGTAGCGCGAGGCCGTGTCGCCGTCTGCAGCCGCAGGAGGCAAATCCCATTGCAGCGCCGCGATGGGCTGATCATGCAGGCGGGAATGGCGCAAGTTCGTCGGTGCCTGTGGCGCCGTTGCGTCCTTCCACGCCATAACGGGTGCGAATGCCAGATCACGGTGCAAATCCGTTTTCAGACTGTCGGTGAAGCCTTTGGGATTTTCACGCAATATGAGCGTGCGAAAGAAGACATTGCCTTGCACGTTGGCATTACCGCGATTGGCGCGAATTTGTCGCGGCAACTCGTTGGCCGCCCAGTTTTGCGCCGAAATGTTGAACGGCGCCAGACCGGGATAATAATGGCGGCCGTTAGTTTGGGTTGCCCACCAGGGCATGAGCTTGCCGTAATCCTGCCCGCCGCCGTAGCGCCAGTACAACTGGGGCGTGACGTAATCAATGATTTGCCGGTTCAACCATGCCACCGCGTCGCAATAAATTGTGCTGTACGCGTCGAGGCCCGTGATACCCGGCGGCACGCCGTTCTTCCAAATACCGAACGGGCTCATGCCGAGTTTCACGTACGGCTTGACCGCTTGAATGCTGTCGTGAACGGCCTGGATGAGCAAATTGACGTTGTCCCGGCGCCAGTCGCCGATGTTGGTGAAGCCGCGGTTGTAGTTGGCGAAAGTAGCAGCGTCTTGATTGGAGATTTGAGTGGGCGGATAAGGATAAAAATAATCATCGAAATGCACGCCATCGACGTCGTAGCGATTGACCACGTCCATCACCACGTTCGTAATGTGCCCGCGTGCTTGCGGTAAACCCGGATCGAGAATCTTGATGGTACTGATTTGAATCACCCAATCGGGATGTTGCACCGAGACATGCAGAGGATCATTGGCGTAATTCCCAACCTGCCGTGATACGCGATAGGGATTGAACCAGGCATGCAGCTCCATGCCCCGGCGGTGCGCTTCTTGAACGGCAACCTCCAAAGGATCGTAAAACGGCGCGGGCGGCTTGCCCTGTGCGCCGGTGAGCCAATACGACCACGGTTCGAGCGCTGAAGCATACATGGCGTCCGCTTCCGAGCGAACTTGGAAGAGCGCGGCATTGACGCCCGCGGCTTGCAGCTCGTCGAAAATGCGTACGAGCTCCGCGCGTTGCGCTTCCGGCGAGATGAACGGCGAAGAAGGCCAGTCGAGATTGATGACGGTGGCGATCCACGCGCCACGAAATTCGCGCTTGGGAGGGGAGATTTGCGACAGAAGTGTACCCGGTATCATGGAAAGAAAAAACCACAGTAGCGCTCTTTTCATCGCGAATCCAATTTCAGATTCGAACACGAAAGTTTCATGCCGGCGCCCAGCGAATTTCATCGGAAATTAGAGTAGCCGCGCCGGGGGTACCGTCAAAATTTGCTCAATAGGTTGAGTAAAAATAGTCAGAACACTGCGCAAAAGCAAGCACACGGCTTTCCGGATTTTGAAAATCCGGAAAGATTGAAACGAAAAGTGGGCGCCGGATAAATACCCGAACGCCCACACCAAAACGCCGCTCAAAGCCATGCCCGGCTTGACCAAGAAATCACGCAGTGATCGCAAGCTCTTCGATACGTGATTGCACTGGACGAAGCTTTTTAATTCTAACAAAGACGACTTGCTGTCCGGGGTCCGCTTGCTGCTGCGCCAAACGCCGGCTCCATTGGTTGAAAGCATGACCATCCTCGACTTCCGTCGCCAGCAGCGCGCCTTGAGAAATGGTGTCGGCGAAACCGGGATGCTCCATGACATAACGATCGAATTCAGTCACGAGTTGTGCGTTCTTTTGCTCGAAAGTATGTGGGAAAATCCTTGTGCTTTGCGTGCTCACAGGTTTGCGTTAAGACCAAGTTGCTTTCTAACCTTTTCAATCGGTATCCTCTTGCCGTGACTGCGACGCTCAACCAAATACTTCATCAATTTTTTGTTCTGCACCGTCTTGGTGGCTTCTTTGGCGAAGTCATCACTCTCGCCAACATCGAATCCTATCCAGTTTCCGATGGGAGTCAGGACAAAACGCTCACCCTCTGGCGATTGCAGAATCACGCCGTTTCGCCGTGCCTTTCGGAGAAGGCTGTGAAGCGTTTTGGCGCTTGGAGATACGGTTACTGTTTTCATAGTTCTGTCTCTTCACCGCGAATAAATAACTGGTTCCCAACCTTGAAGCCGATTGCTTCGATGCCTACAATCCGCATGTCTTGCTCAACGTTGTAAAACACTCGAAATCTGCCGATACGAAGCTCCCGTTCGGCTACATCATTGTATCGCAGTTTTTTTCGATTACGAGTTTCAACCGTCGGCTCGTGTTGTAACTGCGACTCGATTCCTTCCAGCACTTTCTTCTGTTCAAATTTTCCGAGTGCTCGTAAATCGTCAATGGCTTCTGCCGTGAATTCAATCTGATACATTTCAGAATACTGTTACAACCGTTTTGTTTCAGCACAGGCATGTTATTTTTTAAATAAAGATAGGCAGAACTTTGCGCAAAAGCAAGCAGAGCGCTTGTCGGCTTTGAAAATCCAGCAAGGTTGAAACGAAAAAGGGCCTCGAGTGAAAATCTCCAAACGCCCACACGAAACCGCTGATAAAAGCCATTTCATAGAAATTCTGGCGCTACCAAGTCACCAGTCTATCGCATCGCCGGGAATATCCCGCCTCACCTGCGTGGTCACATCAAACTTAAAAAGATTTTCCGGGTTTGTCAAACGAACCACTTTGATCCCTGTTATTCGGTCCAGCGGAACGACCTCATCACCAAAGCCGTTGGTGCGAGTTTGGCTGGCCCAGTAAACAATATTCTTCTGTCCACGTTCATCTTTGTGCCAACCAAGAAAAATCACGGAATGCCCTCCTCCCTTCTTCCAGGAGATATTCATGAAATCGCCGGGACGGGCGTTGCGAGGTTTGAGCTCTTGGCCCATTTGGGCATATTGCACCAGAGCAAAATGGCTGCCAAAGCCGTCATCGTTCCATTTGCCCCAGAATTTGACGGTATCTTCCCGGCGCCCGCCATTCTCTTCCTGCATGCGGAACGCTTCATAGCGCGCATAGTTGAGGCTGTCGTGGTGTCCTTGAAAAAGGAGATTCAATTGCTCGACGAAAGCGGCGTAAGTGGCGCCACTGCAATAGCTGGTGGCTCGTGGAGGAGCCAACAGCGGGCGGCCAAAAAGCTGCAGCGGGTATCCGACCGGCGATTCCGCGGGTACTGCTTTAACACCGATGAAATATCCACCACCATCCGGCGCCGTCGCCTGGACTTTGTCGATTCCCAGCAGGACATAATCATTGTAGCCGCTAACGTATTTGCCGAAAATCTCAGCGTGGCGGGCGTGATGCACGCCGCCGGCTAAATCTTCTTTGGCAAGGAGGAACCATTCGGCATTGTCTTGAGTCATCCCGGTTGTCTGAGCATCCGCTTGGGAATGCACACCAGTGATGAGCAACAATAACAGGCAAATACTGCCTTTGGAGAGCGCGAATTGCATGATGAGCTCACTTATGGTCAAGAAACAAATAGGGCATCCTGGTGAGTGGCTCGGATGCCCTGCGTGACAACTGCTTACCATTCAGCCCGTACGACTGCAGATGATTTCTGACAAGCCCATCTACCTGCTATCGGATCAGGTCAAGTGGCCTCTACGTAATTTGTAAAATTTAAAACGTAAATCTTGCGCATTACGCATTTGACCTCATTTCACAAAAAGCATACGCTTGGTCAGTGTCTGGCCGCTGAAAATCAGCCGATAGTAGTACGTGCCAGAGGCCAGGCCTTTGGCATCAAATACCAAATTGTGGCTGCCCGATGGCATTAAATGGTCGACAAGTGTCATGACTTCACGGCCCGTCATATCAAAAACTTTCACCTGCACTTGTCCGGGGTTCTTCAGCTCAAACGGAATCGTGGTTTGCGGGTTGAATGGATTGGGGTAGTTTTGGAAGAGCTGGAAAGTTTCGACATGCACCCAGCCGCTTTCTTTGTCATCAACGCCAGTGCCAACTTTGACGAACTTTTGCACAATTGGATAATCGCTCGCGCCAAAGCACGTCACATAAGCTGTATTGCCATCAGGGCTGAAAGCGATGCCACGCGGGCGTTCGTTGATGTTGTTCGGCGTGTTGAATTGCCAATCAATGCGATCGACAACCTTTTTGTTGGCGACGTCGTAGGCATACCAGCTATTCGGCTTCCAGTCAGTCACGACGCCGGGATAGCGATTGGGCAGGTCGTTGTACGATCCCGCACTCGCCCACAGGTAACCCGTGTCTGCTCGATAGAGCATCGATTCAGAATCAAAACCTTTCAGGATTTCACTGGTTTTGGCAAATGGCGAAAACTCATCGGGCCGCGTATAAACCGAGACAACGTGGGTGGTGTAACCAGTATCATAAATCGTGTTGCCGTCGGGTGAAACGGCAATGCTGCGCGAGAATCCATACGCACTGTCCACACCCACGGCGATCAAATTAAGATCTTTGTCGAAAAGCAACTCGCCGGCCCAAAATCATTTCCACGAAAGTCGCCAAGTACTGGTCGCGGTCGGCCATATTAAGCAAAGCGGGAAAAAGCGGGCCTGCAGAAAAATGACGTTCGTGTTTCATACAGCAGCCTCACAACTTAATATTGGACATAGAAAATAACGTCATCAACCGCAACGCCATAGGATGCGTAGGTATTATCAATGTTCAGGCGATGGAGACTGTTTTGGGCGCCGAAACAATTGCTGTAAGTTGCAACATTGTAGCTCGTCCAAGGCGTATAATACCAGGCATATCCATCATCTGATATGGTTAACGCACCACTATACGAGTCTTGTAAATAAGTAAAAGGGCAGTCTCCGGAATCAGAGTCGTATCGTACATTACCAAGATACAATGGATAGGCATCTAAGTCGAATGCATAAAGCCGGGCTTCTGCTTTACACGTTTGACTATCATAAGAGCCAGGCGAGAACCTTGGTGCAATATAAACATACGTCATTTGACCCCCCCTCGACACCTTCATTCAAATTATAAATGCCAACAGTGTAATCCCACGTATAATCTGAAGTTTTCGCCAACGATCTTTTCGCGATTCCCCAATTTTCGAATGAAAGCAGCGTTGTATCATTGTGATTGCGCACTAAAAATGTGGGCACACGGAGATTTCCGTCTTTGTCGAAACGTTGCCCTTCACCAAGCCATTTTGAGAAATTCGTTTCCAATGAAACGTTATCTTTCATTTGCGTCGGTTGCTGTTTGTTGCAACCAAGTACGAACACCAAAAGCAACCCCAGCTCGCAAAGCAAAATTTTGTTTCTCATGTTTTGAATCTCCTCTCGTGAAGTTCACACCGTTGATTTGGAAAAGTGGTTGCAGCTAGTGATTATGACACGAGATTTCCATCGAAAGCGCTGTGATCAAGAGTCATGCCGTCGTATGGGTGCCAAATTTTAGATCAAAAGACCGGTCACCTGTGCACCGAATTGTTGTTTTGTAAACTGGCTCTAGTGACCGGTCAGTGTCATTGGGCCCTATTTCAAGAAACTCATCTTTTTGGTAATGCGCACCTCGCCGGATTTCAACTCGTAAATGTAGTTGCCACCCGCCAACCGCGAAGCCTCGAACGTGACTTTGTGATTGCCCGCGGGCAGATTCCGGCTCATCAATGTCGCCGCTTCCTTGCCGAGCATGTCATAGACTTTCACCGTGGTGAAACCGGCTTTGCCGATTGCGAAAATGATCTCCGTGGCCGGATTGAAGGGGTTGGGATAGTTTTGCGAGAGGCTGTAGCCTTCCGGAATGCTTTTCCCAGGCCGTTCAGCGACGCCAACCGTTGCTCGCACGAACATTTGGACGGCGGGATAGTTGCCGCCGAAGCAGCCGACATAGGCTGTGTCACCGCCCACGCTGAAGGCGATTGCGCGCGGTCTTTCGTTGATGTTGTTCGGCGTATTAAAAACCCATTTTAGGCTGTCAACCACTTGATTGGTAGCCGGATCATAAGCATACCACGCATTTGGACTCCACGAAGTTGTTGCCCCCGGAAAGCGGTTGGGCAAATCGTTATAGCTGCCGGCGCTCAACCAAAGGTAACCGGTTCTGGGATTCCACGCGAAAGATTCAGAATCAAATCCCTTCAAAATAGTATCGGTCAGTGCGAATGACGAAAACTCATCCGGTCGAGTGTATTTGTACACCGCATGATTGGTGTAACCGGCCCAATAAATCGTATTGCCATCAGGTGAGACTTCAAAGCTGCGGGAAAAACCGCGAGAAGTGTCCACAGCCACGCCAAGAAAATTGAAATCTTTATCGTAAATTTGGATCGGCTTTGAATTCGACGCAACATGCGCAACGAAGATATTTCCCACCGCATCAACACCTGGAGCAGTCAAAGAAAAAGCTGGATTAGGAATCAGTTTATTCAATCCAGCTCCCGTCCTGTAATTCAAACGAAATAAATTGTCAAAATGGCAGACGAGTATATTGCC
>JBOHQX010000356.1:0-21590 GCA_050732395.1 bacterium | reverse complement strand
GCTCTACTTCGGCCTGGTGAAACGCGGACATGTTGCCTTCTCGCTCGGCGGACAAATTCCAGTTGCGGGTGAGAAATCATTCGATTATCGCCTACTCGGTTTCCTGTTATAGGAGTATGCCGACGGCGGGCTGTGGTGGTGACAAGTCACTGCGCAGATTCTCATACCTAGGGTGAATTGAACATGTCTTCAAGGATCGTGCTCCGTCGCGCGGCAATTGTGGTGATTGTGTGCTTTGTATTTCTGCAATTCATTCCCTTTGGCCGCGATCACACCAATCCGTTAGTAAGTGCGGAACCGGCATGGGACTCCCCGGCGACCCGCGCTCTCGCCAAACGAGCTTGCTTTGATTGCCACAGCAATGAAATCGAATGGCCATGGTACAGCCACATCGCGCCCGCATCCTGGCTGGTGTTTAACGATGTGCAAGAAGCGCGCAGCAAGCTTAATTTTTCAGATTGGAACCGTCCTCAAAAAGATGCCGAGGAAGCGGCTGAACAAGTGCACAAAGGCAAGATGCCTTTGTGGTTCTACGTGCCACTGCATCCTCAAGCAAAGCTTTCTACCATGGAAAAAGCGCTTTGATTCGCGGTTTGGAGGCTACGGTGGGTGGCCGGACGCAACACGAAATCGGCGACTTGGAGGGACGGAGGAGGAAAGCAAGCCAGGACGGGCATTGACGAGCAATCCGCCAGTGCAGAGGCGGCTTGCCCCCACTTCCTGTTTTCAGGCGAATTACACGAGCATGGCGAAGCCTTTTTCATTTAGAAAATCCAGGTATAGCCCAAAAAAGTCGCCAAGCCGACATGCACGAGCAGCGTGATAAACATCAAATAGGTGAAGGGCAGGTGCATGGTGTGCCAATAGGAGAATGCGCGCGTGGTTAGCTCCAGCGTCAGACGGCTGCTTTCAAGAAAAAACTTGCGGGAGAGGAGCGACAGAATGCGCCGGGTGATCGAGACCGGCAAGCGGCGCGCGCGCAGTTTTCGACACCAAGTGCGTAGCTCCCGGCGCCGCATGAAAATCAAACGAAACAACCTGCACCAGCCCGAGTCGACGCCTTCCGCTGGCATAAGGCGTGCATCGTGCAAGCCGGCCGTTGCCAATGCGCATTGCACCACGCAGATTTCGGCTTCAATCTCCTTCAAAGAAAGGAATACACCGCGTCGGTTGCGCGGCAATTGCGCGAAGAGAAATCGTCCAATAAATCCGCTCGCCATGACCAACATCATCGACCAGTAGCTGATGGAAGCCAATCCGCCGAATTTGAACGTCGTGTGCAAAGTCGCGAGCAAAGGGCCGGCGATGCCGGAACTCCTAAAACGCACGCGCACGGTGACAGAACCCGCAGCCAACGCACGGGCGCCGGTAAGAAGTAAAGTACCACTCACCACCTCAGTGCCGAAGCGAATCTTTTCAACCCGGCGTTCCATGGACAATCAACTGAACGGCCAATTGAGTTTCCAATCATTTGGGCAGAATGATCGCAACCATCAACAGTTTGACTTCCTCGAATCGACGGCTTACCTCCGTCTGGATTTTGAACGCCCGGGCGGTCTACCCGTACGCCTGTTCTCGCGCATGCGGGCTTCCCAAAACTATCACGGGGCTGCCAGTGGAACCCTGTTAAAGCAAACGTCGCGTCAGCGCATTTATGAAATGGCTCTGGAATATTACGCGCCAAGCGCACTGTTGGAATTCGCCGTCGGTCGCATGCTCCGCAATGAACTGTGTGGTGTAGGTTGTCTCGACGGAGTCACGCTGGGCTGTCATTCGAAGCCCTCGTGGAAGGCCGGCATTTCTTACGGCACACAGCTGGACCTTTACGACTACAGCCTGCGTTTGGAAGAGAGAAAGGTCGGTGCTTTTGTACAGACGAGGCCTGTGATCGGAAAAAAAGCGGAGTTCATGCTGTTAGCAGACAATATCGGCCACTACGTGCGCGGGCAAATCAGTCGTGAGCATCTGGAAACTGAGCTCGACTTTAATTTCGAGCGGCAATGGTTCGCGACGCAGTATCTTGAAATCGACCTGAACCGATCTTGGCGGCGAGTGCGAGCGCCGTGACCATGAGCAATGCGTATTTCAACACCAACTACTACCCTTCGTCATTGTTCTTGTTCGGTCTTTCCTACGACGCTCGCCGCCTGCTGCGGACTTGGGAGACGCGCGCGCTGGCTGACAGCCTTTTCGATTACAACCTGCGACAAGGCTGGCGCGCCAACTTCGCAGTGCAACCCACCTCCATGACGCGCTTTGCGGTGGATGGCGGCTGGCAAGGACAAAAAAACTCGCCAGATGTTTATTCCTCCGGTATATCTGCGAGCGCGGCAAATTTCATCTATGGCTTCAGCCTCAACGCGCGTTTGTCGTATTTCGGCAATTCCGTGTCGTCAGGCTATTATCCCGCCTTCGATTTGTCGCGCAATTTTATCGGAGTGGTTTATGCAAGGCTAGGCGGCGGTGCCTACGTGTATCGCATGGGAAATTCCGGATCCTCCCAAACCAATCCCTGGGAACGCCTCCGGCTGGTTATCAATCTCGCCCGCCGTTTCCATTTGAGCAGCACGTTGGAGAGTTATCATGGGCAGACGATGAGGTTTGTCCGGGGATTCGTCGACTTAGGGTTGATATTCTAGCTTGCGAACCTCTTATCGCATCACTACGATTCGTTTCGTCTCCTTCCATCTGCCCGCGGTGAGACGATACAAATAAATCCCAGATGGGACCTCACGACCTTGTTCGTCCTTCCCATTCCAAGTGATCTCGTGTTTGCCTGGGGCTTTTTCACCAGAGATCAACTCGCGTACGAGTTGTCCAGCAACATTATAAATGATCAATTCGACTTTTATTACTTCATTTCCAGGCAGCTCGAAGCGAATCATCGTGCGCTCACCGCTGATGGGGCTGCCAAAGGGATTCGGAAAGCTCTGGTGAATCTTGAAAGCCGAAGGCATCACTGTTTTGAGTGAGGGCGCTTGCGTCGCAGCTCGTACTCTTGCCCCGCGCAAATCGTCAAAGGATTCCAAGACGACAAATTCATCGGTTGTTGTGGGTTCGGCCAATATCGCAAAAAGGGCATACATGACGACGTCTGGTTTCGTGACCGCAATTGGTTCGAGGTGATAGCCACCAAGGAGCACCTCACCCGAATTCTGCATTCTGCCTTCGAGCTGCAGCCAAGATGCTGTCAATCCGCCGCGCTCAACGCCAAGAAACTGCAGCCGATGAGCGGGATAGCCTAGCTTCAAACCAAATGAGCTCACGCCTAGCGGGTTAGTAGCTTTCAGGCCCAGTCGCAACAGTCGCGGAGAGGAAGATACCATCCCCGGCTCTACCGCGATTTCGTGATCTTGCTCGGCAACCCGCCCAGCCGTACGCGCGAAGCAGTCTGCTGGCGGCAATCTTAGCAAGAAACGTTGGAAGATCGCGAGAGCGTCGCCAGGAGTCACGCTGCCATCGCAATTGACGTCTGCTGCCGTCAACTCGCACTCGAAGTTGGGAAGATCGCAACCGGGTGAAACTTGGCCGCCTTGCAGAAAAATTTCGAAGGCGCACAGGGCGTCGCCGGGCGTAAGCGCGCTATCACCATTGATATCGCCATCGCTGAGACAACTGACACATGAAAAAATATTGCAGCAAGCCGAGAACCCGGCAATGCCATCTCGCAAATCGCTCAGCCTGATCTCGCTGCGTTCACCGCTTGCGCACAAGACATTGAAACGCAGACGTATGAGCACACCTGCGCTATTCACTGGAATCGGTGTAGTGCCAAAACCGCCGCAGCTAATCATACCCGGGACCGCAGGATTCTCCTGGCCATTCACTGCAATGAAGTTTGTAGTAAGATCGCCTGCGGAGGCGCTCACAAACTGCAAGTGGCTTGGATTGACTTGCGCCAAGAAGCTGAAAGCATCGATGACATTGGGATTCTGCTTGAGTCGTATATCGATCTCAATCGCTGTGCGGTCGCGGCCGAAAATCTGCTGGCCGGCATTGCCGCCTCTTGGCGTCGGGAAGATTGCTGCACCATTGCACACGGAGGGATCGCATGACACACCCGACCCTGTGCTCAGAGACGGAACGAAACCCGGATTCAAAACATGAGTGGCGTTCAAGGAGTTTCCAATCGGATGCGGCTGCGCTGCGACTCCGAGCAAATTCGTACCCGGTGCTGATGCTGTGCCACCTGTGGAGCTAAATCCAGCGCTACGCAGTTGGAATTGTGATAGCGCCTTCCCGTTGACAAGAAGCAGAAATAACAGCGGCACGAGTGGTAGAATCCCTCTTTCCCGGATCGTAATTCTTTTCATACTGTTTATGCCTTGTTAATGGACCATGAGTTGCGACTATTCAACTCACCCCCGGGCGACATACGCGATTAGTCAGGCAAAACTAGAATAAAATCCTCATTTTTTGACAGGATTAACAAGATTTACAGGATGAAGATCGATCCTGCAAATCTTGTCAATCTTGTCGAAAAAAGCGGCCGCTACGGCGGCTTCTGTTCTCAGCTCGACTGAAAAGGGCGTAGCTGTTACCGATTTCCCTCGCGAGGAAGAACTCAGTTTCTCGGTGCCCCAGCTCCAACAGCGGGAGAGGCAGCATGGATGGCGTTCACCGCAGAATTTGGAGGCAAAACGTCGTCAACCTGCGCCGCGGAAGCAGTCTTTTCTTTGACAACCTCGAAATTCTCAAACCCTTTACGGACGGCATGAACGATATAATCCAGCGCGTAGTTACCCGTGCCATCGCGGAGCTCTCTGACCACAATTTCACGGGTCGACTTGCTGACGACGGCAAGGCCTTGGGAAGCGGTGGAAAGTGCCGTGAGTTGAACCGTCAGACCCTGGTCTGCAGCAACCAGCGAAAAGTGTTCCGGCAGTTGAATTCTGGTTTCGCCATTGACGAGCTGCGCCGTACCTCGGGCATATACACCGGCTTCCGGCCCTTCCAGCGAGCCATAATAGATCTCTTTGTTGGGATCAAGTGGGTGCTCAACAAGAAGGCTCAAGGCAGTAATGACAGTGAATGCTCGCGCACGGATTTCCCCGTTGGTTCCGTTAAGTGTGATGGTGGAAGCTCCGTTCGCGTCATGTACACTAACAAAACCCGCTGCGCCAGCACCGGTGGTATTTATGCTAACGGCATCACTGCCATCATTTGCTTTTGTGAACAGCCCGCCACCACCGACCGCATTGAGCTGTAGAGATGCTCTAGAGGCACCCTCCCCATCATTCACACCTACGAAACCTGCTTGGGCGGCACCGCTGCCTGTGGTACTTATTCGAACGGCTTCACTGCCATCGTTCGCATTTGTAAACAGCCCGCCACCGCCAGCCGTGTTAAACGTTAAAGAAGCTATGGTTACGCCCGCAGCATTACCGATTTCCACGCGGCCACTAGGAGTATAGGCAACACTGGCCTGTAATTCGCTGGTGCCAACTGCGTCAGCGGCAATTTCATCGCTCCCCACCGAGTTTGTCGAAAGTTTCACCGCGGTCACGCCGTTGTCAGCTATCGAAAGGGTCACATCGCCGGAAGTTCCACCACCTACCAAGCCGCCAGTGGCATTGACCGCCGTGATATCGCCTGAAGAGAATCCCAGGTCTGATTGCTGAATGGTGCCATCGGCAATCTTAGCGCTGGTCACTGAGTTATTGGCAAGATCAGAATTCCTGACCTGCTCGTCCTGAATCATGTTGCTCGAAATCGAATTGGCCTGACCTTCATTCACATATTGGCCGTCCGTAAAGCTGGTGTTGAGGTTTAATGTCAATTCTCCAGATGATCCGCCACCGGTCAGGCCAATTCCGGCATTTAGGGCTGTTACGTCCCCAGCGCTAAATCCCATGTCCGCTTGCTGAATAGCGCCATCTTGAATCATACCGCTCGTGACCGAATTGAGCTGCCCCTCATTCACGTATAAACCATCGGTAAAGCTCGCGTTGAGTTCAACGGCATCATTGGAAACGCTAATGCCGATTCCCGCACCGACGCTCAGCTCCACATCTCCGGTCTCTTGCCCCCCGATCAACCCGGCTCCGGACCGGACTGCCGTAATGTCTCCTCCGCTAGTGCCAGGTGTTGCCGATATGGTCAAAGTGCTCCCGCTCGGAGTAATGGAAACATTCGAGCCCGCAACCAAGCTCACGTTGTCCGTGAGCGAATTCAGGCTTTTGACGACCTGCCCGGATTGAATCTTGGCTCCGGTGACCGCATTATCCGCGATCTCACTATTGCCCACCGAGCCCGGCGCCAAACTCGAGGCGGTGAGACTCTCGTTTTGTACTTCGTCGTCGTTGATCGAATTGTTCGAGACGTTAATCGTGGTGGCTGGCCCGTTGGGATTGGTGACGCTGATGGCGTTGCCGGCGTCGATCTGCTGAATGCCGCCGCCGGCAGATCTCGAGCTAAAAGCATAGGGCACACTCCCAAATTGGCGTCGCGGCGTCAATACCGCGCCGTTCACGGAGATTTGCAGAAAGCGTGAAGTGCTGGAATCGAATAGCGTCAACGGAATGGCATTGGTGCTGCCAATGAGTACGTTGAAAATGCCGCTCGTCACCGTGACGGCCTGGGTCTCACTGTACAGCTCGAGCCCTCCGGTTGCAGCGTCAAAAATCTTGAAGACCATCGTGACCGTGCCATTAATTGGGGTGCCATTATTGTCCGTCAACTGGCCTTGGTAGTTGATCATTTGCGGAACCTGCGCATGAACGATGATGCCGGTCGTAGCCAGGTACCAAACGACTAACAAAGGCGACTTGAGAATCCTCATTTTGCTCCTCCATATTTAAGAGTTGCGAGAAAAGAGATGACGTAGGGTAGGAAGGGCGTACTGATCTTACACGAGCGACTGCTAACGGCATCCATCGACGCCGATGATCCGTCGCGATTCGTTTCCCAATTTAATATCATTCTCCCACGACGACATGAACCCAGCTCTTCACCTCACCACGAGCAACTGCTTGCTCGCCACGAACTCGCCGGCTTGCACACGATACCAGTAAGTACCTGTGGGAACGGGATTACCGTCTTCATCCTTGGCGTCCCACGATAATTCAAAAGAGCTCGAGGCGCGCCCATCGGCTTGCAGGCGCCGAACCAACTGGCCAGCAACGTTGTAAATGGCGATCTCAATTGTTTGTGTTCGAGTGTCGGGCAAGTCGAAGCGGATGACCGTCCGAGTATCACCGTCCCTTGTCTGAAGAGGATTGGGAAAGTTTTGATAGAGTTTGTATTCATCAGGCTTGGCCGTCGACTGAGACTGGTCGCCATGAAAAACCTGCGCCACAGCGCCACGCAAATCATCAGCCAGATTCGAAATAACAAAATCCGAGGCCTCGACACCTGGTGTTTTTACCGCGAACAGGACTTCCAACAACTCGCCGCCAGCGGTCGGTGTTGCTGAATGTGGATGAAACCCGCCAACCATCATCATGCCGGGCCGCCTCGAGAGGGCATCAAGTTGAATCCAGTCGGCCGTCAACGTGCCACGCTTCACACCCCGATATTCAAGCCGATCGCTTGGATACAAAAGTTGCAAGCCGAATGCACTCAGATCTGCGGACTGATCAAGAGCCAGTGTGAGTTTGAGCAATTCCTGGGCATTATTTTCACTCGGCGCAGCCATCGTGCTGGTATGCCACTTCAGTGCGCGCGCAGTAAGCGAGGTTCTCGCGGCTATTGGCTTTCCGAAACACTCTGCCGGGGCTAGGCCTGCGAGAAACCGGCGGTAAATCGCCAGAGCGTCGCCCGAGGTGACTATGCCATCACAAGTCACATCCGCGGCCGCCTCCTCGCATTCAAAGTTTGGAACGTCACAATCGGCTGGCAAGTTATTGAAGTTGAGATAGATATTGAACGCGCAGAGTGCATCGCCGGGCGTCAATCCGTGATCGCCATTGACATCGCCATCGCTCAGGCAGATGGAGCATTCGAACGTGTTGCAACAACCAGCGAAGCCAGCAACGTTATCTGAGAGATTGCCGATCGTGATCTCGCTGGTTGGGTTTTGCGCACATGCGGCCACAAATACAAGCTGAAGGAGAACGCCAGTTCGACTGGCCGGGATTGGAGTAGCGCCAACGCCACTACAAGCGATTGAGCCGGAGCCTGGTGGGCTTTCTCGCCCCTCGACCATTGCGAATGTCGTAGTTAGCTCACCTTTCTGAGATCGTACGAAGCGGAGATGAGCCGCGTCCACTAGCACACGAAACCCAAATGTGCCGACCGGCTGCGGATTCTCCTGCATGCGAATTTCCACGTAAACCGTATCGCCGTTGCGACCGCGAATGGGATTGCCCAGTGCCCCTCCTCTGGGAGCAGGATAAAGAGCTGGGCCGGTGCACACCGTCGGCGTGCATGCTGCTTCTTCCACGACACCGTGCACATTAACACTCTGATTGCCGCCGTTTGAAGTGACGTTGATGGTGGTGCTAAACGGCCCGGGCGAGGAGGGAAAATTTCCGGAAAAACTGGCTACCGATTGCTGCCCAGTAGTAAGGTTGAAGGAAGCTGGACTCAGGCTAGCAATCCACGGGGCGCTTTCGGAAACATTGCCGGTCAGGGTCTGGCCGCCGTCATTGCGCACAATAAAGCTGGAAGAAAAGGCAAAACCGGCCGGATGCGTGCCCAAGTTAATATCTGACGGGCTCACAAACAGTATGGGAGCGGCTTCCTCCTGTACCACCCCGAGCACAGTGACGTTCTGATTACCGCCGTTGGAAGTAACATTGATCGTCGTGCTGAACGAACCAGGCGCGGAAGGAAAACTGCCCGAAAAATTGATTGTCGTTTGTTGCCCCGCAGTGCGGCTGAAAGAAGTCGGGCTCAGATTGGTGATCCACGGAACGTTTTCGGAGACGTTGCCGGTCAACGTCTGCCCGCCGTCATTGCGCACCGTGAAGTTGGAAGAAAACGCAAAACCGGCCGGATGCGTGCCCAAATCAATATTTGCCGGGCTCACGAACAGCGCGGGGGCGGCTTCCTGCACCACGCCACGCACTGTGACGTTCTGAATACCGCCGTTGGAAGTAACATTGATCGTCGTGCTGAACGAACCAGGCGCGGAAGGAAAACTGCCCGAAAAATTGATTGTCGTTTGCTGCCCCGCAGTGCGGCTGAAAGAAGTCGGGCTCAGATTGGTGATCCACGGAACGTTTTCGGAGACGTTGCCGGTCAACGTCTGCCCGCCGTCATTGCGCACGGTAAAGTTGAAAGAAAACGCAAAACCGGTCAGGTGCGTGCCCAAATCAATATCTGTTGGGCTCACAAACAGCGTAGGGGCGGCTTCCTGCACCACGCCACGCACTGTGACGTTCTGATTACCGCCGTTGGAAGTAACATTGATCGTCGTGCTGAACGAACCAGGCGCGGAAGGAAAACTGCCCGAAAAATTGATTGTCGTTTGCTGCCCGGCAGTGCGGCTGAAAGAAGTCGGGCTCAGATTGGTGATCCACGGAGCGTTTTCGGAGACGTTGCCGGTCAACGTCTGCCCGCCGTCATTGCGCACGGTAAAGTTGAAAGAAAACGCAAAACCGGCAAGGTGCGTGCCCAAATCAATATCTGTCGGGCTCACAAATAGTGCGGGTGCTCGCTCCGTCACTGTAAGCGTCACAGAAGTTTGGGGTGTGTTCGTTGCCCCCAAACCGGAGATAGTGATTGTCGCTGAATAGTTACCTGCTGAAAGTGTGGAGATGTTTACACCCGCGGTGACATTGGCCGTGCCTCCCTGCGCTACGTTACCGCTGGTCGGAGACAGGCTTAACCAGGGTTGATTATCGCTCACGCTCCAATGGAGTGTTCCCGTCCCATTGTGCGTGATCTGCAGGGTTTGACTCGGAGGATTTGAACCGCCTACCATCGCAGTAAAAGGCATGCTGGACGGATTTCTCGATATCATTGGCGGGTTTCTGTGTGCGCCTTGCTGAATCCACTGCAAAGTCGTATTATAGGCAAGTTGGCTAACAGCCCATTCAGAATCCTTTCCGCCTAAATGCTCCGTAGAGGGTGGGCCCGATGACGGTTTTGTAAGAATCAAACTATTGGATGGATCGCCAATATTCACTCGCGCTGGAACAAGTTGGCTGTAGATGAAATCCGGGGTTCCTGTCAGTATCAGATTGCCGTTTGTCATAGGGTTAGGGTTGCCAAAATGGCAACCCGTGCATCCGGTGCTAGAGAAGAAAGAGGCAACCTGGGTGAAGCTCACGGCGTTTTGTGCGCAGAGGTTTGCGGTGAGCATCAGAAGAATTAGGCTCAGACCAGATGGTCCAAAGATATTGGTTCGATTTCGCAGACTGTTCGAACCGAAAAGTTGATATAAGTTAAACACTTTTTGTCCCTCCCTAAAAAAGCCTAGTGCATTTCAACAATCCTCACTCTAAAAGCAAACCGCGGGTTGAATGGCTTGGGGGAAACGACTGTCGCGTCCCATTGCTAAAAAGTAAGTGTTAGTCCGAAAGTAGGAGCAACACTTGAGCTCGATCCACCATCATTCGTCTGCTCAATAATATTACCGAGCAATAAAAAGTACTCCGACGAGGCAAATTGGAATCCAATGGGGACGTTTAGGATATTATCATTGTTGATAACTCTCTTCATGATTCTTTCCACTCGAGATTGAGTGATTAAGGCAATTTACACGCACCCTTTGAAATCCACTAGTTAATAGATGATGTATGTGGATTACCTGCAGCCTATTAACCATCATAAATTCATTTATAAACAAATGACGCGATGTCAAGCGCACTCAGAAGCTCAACGTCATTCCAATTGTCGGCGTGATCTCAGGCCTTAATCCGCCATCGTTTAGAGGAACCAGAATATTCCCCAAGAACAAAGCGCGTTCAGAGGGGGCAATTCTGAAGCCAAAAGCTGCGTTCAATGTGTTGTCATAATCCTTCTGGGGTATGTTAGTTAAGTCAACCTTTCTTGGTACGAAGTTGGTTTGCTGCTGATACACAATCGTCACTGTTTCTTCTGGAAGAAACTGAATCGCATCCTTAAGTTCGCCCAAAAGGTCCACCGCGACGGTTACGCCTTCTGCCACTTTTTGGTCAAAACCGACCGCCAATTCCAATTCGTCGCTATCAAACTCCGCCGGTCTATAGTTGTAACCAAGGTTGATATGCGGAGAAAAATTCCGCATCTTTTTCGACCCAATCATGGAGAACCTGGTGTTGGTTTTGCCAGTTCCCAAAAAATTCTCTTTTTCACCGGTGGGAAACCTAGCGTCAATAAACGCAGCCAGATTTATTCCTGCTCCCCGCACAAAGCTATACTTTAGCCTGAGAGCGACATCGCCTAATCCTGTAGCACTTTCATCGTAAGGAACGACGTCTATGACATCATTCGCTCCTAAAATGTGGAATATATCAGATGTTGGGCCTTCGAGCACGGCATGTGCTTCTCCGCTTAGCCTCACATTGACAATAGGAATAGCCAAGCCAATGTCTAAATTGTTCGTTACACCGACTGTTGCCGAAGACACAAAAATGCTGGCATTCACGTCAAACCCCAAAGTTAAATTTAGGATGTCGGATTCAAAGTTGGTGTCACCAAGAATCCCAGTTTGGTCGACATCTTCGTGGAAGAACGCGAAGCGAGTATCTTTTGTTGCCAGTCCCCTGAGCTGCGCCAAGTTCAGGTAGGTGAAATTTACCTCGGCATTAATCTTACCCTTTCCCAAGGTTTCTGCGGTTTCCGCGAAGATTGGACCCAAACTCTGAGTTATGCTCACAGGTCGCCCTGTCGACCAATCAAAAGTTACTCCTGCTGTGGTCGCCGTAAGCGGAAACGAGGAAACATTGCTAGCGATAAGTGCATTTAAAGCAGGGGTTAGCACACGATTTGCATCCGCTGCAGCATCAAGGTAATGTCTGGCGTGATCCCCCGGACTTAGTATCAAATCTTGATTCAAAACCTTATTAAAAATGTTCTCGAAAACCTTGTCGAGCTTAAGTTGAGCCTGCGTGGCACTCGCAGAAGCCAGAATACCGGCAAGGGCAAGCAAAACAGTTTTTTTATTCATGATGCATGCTCCCTTTTGTTAGGGTGAGCAAATCGTTGTAAATTATTCAACACTCTATTCTTTCTCTGTCATTGAGATGATTACCCACTGGCGGGTTCTCTCTTCCAATACCCAAATGCGGTTGAACGCTGGGGTCCTCTGCTTTAAGCCTCTTTGCTCGTAGCTTATTTGAAAAGTTAAAACGACTTGAGCACTGCCTCTGTCTATCTGAATATGTTGCGTCGTTATAGTCATGTTTATTTTTTCTGCATGCTTAAAAAAGTCTGACCACATTCCTGCGACTTCTTTAAAAGATGTTTCCAAAACCGGCTGCCTTTTGCTTTCAAACGTCTGCTTGAATCCGTCTATAAGGCTTTGAATTTCGTATTGGGCCGCTTCCATTCTTCTTTGCTCCTCGCTGACCTTTGCCGCTATCTCCCTCGCTGCGGCATTGTAGAAATCGCGGGCGTCGTTGTAGAGCTTTGTAGCTTGATCAAGGTCGCTTTCACTATATGCCTTATCTGCTTCTGTTTCGATCCTTCTTGCCTCTTGATATTTGGGTTCTACATAACTTTGCCTGTCGATTTTTGCTTTAGCTTCAAGCATGGATTTTCTGGCAACTTCGGCCTTGCCCTTTAGCATACTTGTCACTTCCCCTGCTGCCTGAACATAGAAGGCCTTTGCCTGATCGAATGAAACCTGGGCCCTCCGAAAATCTTCATTTTGAAATTGTGCATCTCCGGCGGCCGCGAGTACTTCCGCCTCCTGATACTTGGAGTTATTGGTTTTATCTTGATCGCTGCCGGGGACGCCTTGTTTGGTCTTTTTCATCGCCTCTCGTGCAGCAGCCGCCTTAGACTCCTCGACGCGTCGCGCACTTTCATTGTCAGGCGCGACGTGGGTAGTAGCTTTCTCGCCTTCAGTCTTGGCGGTTGGGGGTTGCACATTTGGTTGCTCAACCACCTCGGCGGGCTTTTCTACTACTGGCTCATCGCTTTGCTTCGCGGTATCTATCTCCGTAAGGGGGAGTTTGACTTTGAGCGAATCTGAAGTTGATTGCTCCGCAGGTCTTGCTCCGCCAAGAGGTTCGGCAACTTTAGCTTTGTACCTTAGTAAGAGATATGCGCTGACCGCGAGCATGAAAATTGCGAGTATCTCCAGGCCTAAGCGTAGAGCTTTCGGCGATAATTTAGAGGATTCAACTTTCGTTCCGGCAGTCGTAATGGCTTCGGTTTCAGTTTTCTCGGTTTGGAATTCTTCCTTGTACTTAGCCGCTTCTGCTGCTTCCTTGGTTTTGCGCAAGAGCTCTTCCGCCTGCTTGCGCGCGGTTATATCCTGCACAATCGCTGTAAAAGTCCGGCGCTTATCCACAAAAACTTCATTCACCGCAATATCCATCGGGAAGGTCGTACCATCCTTGCGCCGGCCATACACCTCGCGGCGGATGCCGATGATCTTTTTCTGACCGGTTTTGACGTAATTCCCGATGTATCTATCATGCAATTCGCGATAGGGCGAAGGCATAAGGATCGATACACTTTGATTGAGCAGCTCTTGTGTCGAGTATCCAAACATCCGCTCCGCAACGGCATTGAAGTGCTCGATGGCGCCGCGTTCGTCAATTGTAATCATGCCGTCGGCACTCACCGCGAGCGCAGCACCGGAATTCGGGTCCTGCTGTGGGCTTGCGACTTCGGAGTATCGCGCCAAACACTGCTGAGCCGCCGCAGCCACTTTCCGGCTGTCGTCTCCGGCGAGTTTCTTGAGCGCCGTTTCCGCGTGCCTTGCCAGCTCCTTGTGAACACCGTGCAGTAATCCTTCCAACACATGGACCGCGCCTTCGCGCACTTCAGAAATAGGATGACTGATCGCTTGCAACAGTTCCTGTGGTAATTCTTGTGTGCCTGATGGGATTGTGTTGAGGCGAGGAGCCGCTGTAGTAGAGATATCTCTTTCAGCGTGCGTAATTTTGAAGATCTGCCCATAACTCGAGCGCATGTACAAAACGGGAGTTCCCCACTCCACACTATTGCCATGCGCATAGATCGCCATACGCGCCTCAACAAGAGCGGCATCGACCGGATAGTTGTCGGTCAATGCGGTGTAAAACTCTTGCGCGAAGGTGATGGCGGCCTCATCACTGATTTCAAATTGCATGGCAATCACCGCCGGAATCCCTTGCTGCACCAGGCTTTGCGCGGTGCCGGCGAAGGGGTCGGTACGCGATGTTCGCCCTCCTTCGCACGCGTTGAGGATAGCCAAGCGCAGTGGATGATGATTGTGGAGCAGGGTGCCAAGGTACTGGCCGCTTACGGCGCGACCACGCTCATGTTCATCTTCCAGTAGCAAAACGCCGTCCTGCGACTGCTTGTCGAAGCCGCCATGGCCGATGAAATGAAAGACGTGATATTCTTTCTGACGTAGCAAGCGTTGCAGCATGGAGAGCGTAGCCCGGTCCTGACGCTCGAGGGTCACCAGGCCTTGTTGCTCCAACGGAGCTAACACTTCTTTCAGCCTTATCCACTCGCGCTCAACGTCGAGTTTGGGGTAGTCATGAGGACTCGAAATCATCACCAGCACGTGCAGAGGCGGAATGACCTCAATGGGCCGCACACGCTCCGAGAGCTCTAAGTACCGTACGATCGGGGTTTCTTTGGCAAGAGAGAAAAAACGATTTAGGGAAGGATTGTAAAGATACTCCCAAGGAAGGTCGGTCAATTCCGGCGCATTGGTCATGCGCAAACGCAAGCGCAAGCCCATGCCTTGGTGTTCGGCCTCATCTAAGCTACTGCGAAAACAAGCCCGTACTTCGTTAGTGAAAACCGCTTCGAAGAGACGACCGCCGAAGTTTTTTGCCGCTTCCATTTCCGGCGCTTCCACACGGCGCACTTTGCGTAGCGGCCGGCCGATTTTCAATAGAAAATTCTCGATCTCGATCTCAGAGAGCGGCACGTCGAAATCGCCCTCAGCCTGACCGGCAGGCGAATTCAATACTCGCGCCTTGTACCGGTTGTTGGAGCGCTCTAACAGCAGATCGAAATCCAGGTACTTCATTTCAGCCACGACTGCCTCCCCGAGAACTAGCCTGAAGCTAATGGCTACCGCTCAAAACAAAAATGCTTCCAGCGGATTAACTCGATACGTGGCATCCTTCGATCATAGACACTGAAAAGACGATTTTACTCGCAGAAAGGCGGGTCCTTGGAAAAATTTTTCGCGTGCACCTGCTTGCTTCAAATCTCCCCTTGCTGGGCAAGTAGCGAAAATAAAGAAAAATTGTCGGGGGGGATTTCTGAATCAGAATGAGACAGCCGACGAGAGATGCGTCGAAAAATGTCCAATCCTATAGTCAAATGTTAGGAATTCAATTTCAAAAGTCAAGCCTTTTTATAGCGGTTGGTAATGCCTCAACGATAAGGGGAAGAGTAACCCAGTCGGCGCGGCTGGACAGACCGGCGGTCTGTGTTACCCCCCTTCACTGAGGCATTATAGCGGTTGGCTGCTTAAATGCAGCCACTCTAGGCAAAAGTGCGGCCTTTTTCGTCAGGGCTTTTTCTCTTCATATGCTTCCATCGGCGGGCACGCGCAAACCAAATTGCGATCACCATAGGCATTATTGACCCGTCCGACTGCCGGCCAGAATTTGCGGGCGCGCGTCGCGCGATTGGGGAAGGCAGCCTTCTCCCGCGAATAAGGATGGGGCCAGTTGTCCGCCATCACCAGGTGTGCCGTGTGCGGCGCGTTCTTGAGCACGTTGTCTTGGCGATCCATCTTTCCTGCTTCGATCTCGCGAATCTCCTCGCGGATCGCTATTAACGCCTCACAGAAACGATCCAACTCCGCTTTGGATTCACTCTCCGTGGGCTCGATCATCAACGTGCCTGGCACCGGGAAGGATACGGTAGGGGCATGAAAGCCGTAATCCATCAGGCGCTTGGCGATGTCTTCGACCTCGACCCCGGAGGTGGCCTTCAACGGTCTCGTGTCCAAAATAAATTCATGTGCGACGCGGCTATTGGCACCTGTGTAAAGCACGGGATAATATTTCTCCAGGCGCTTGGCCATGTAATTGGCATTGAGAATCGCAATCTTCGTGGCCCTGGTCAAGCCTTCACCGCCCATCATCGCGATGTACGCCCACGAAATCAGAAGAATATCCGCGCTGCCCCACGGCGCCGCGGAAACGGGTCCGACCGCATGCTTCCCTCCCACTTTCACAATAGGATGCGATGGCAAAAATGGCGCGAGATGCGCGGCTACGCCGATAGGCCCCATGCCCGGACCGCCGCCACCGTGAGGAATGCAGAACGTTTTGTGCAGATTGAGATGGCCTACGTCTGCACCCAATTCCGCCGGCCGGCACAGCCCGACTTGCGCATTCAAGTTCGCACCGTCCATGTAAACCTGCCCGCCGTTTTCGTGCACGATCGCACAGATTTCCTTTATACCTTCTTCGAATACACCGTGGGTCGAGGGATAAGTCACCATCAGTGCGGCGAGGCGATCGCGATGCTTTTGGGCTTTCGCATGCAGATCCGATATCTCGATATTGCCCCGTTCGTCGCAGCGCACCACTACCACCTCCATGCCCGCCATGACCGCGCTGGCAGGATTCGTGCCGTGCGCGGACGACGGAATCAGGCACACGTTGCGTTGCTTTTGCCGGCGCTGCTCATGATAGGCGCGAATCACCAGCAGCCCCGTAAATTCACCCTGCGCGCCGGCATTAGGCTGCAACGAGATCGCCGCAAAGCCGGTCATTTCCGCAAGCCATTTCTCAAGCTGACGGAATATTTCTTGATACCCTTGCGTCTGCTCAACCGGCGCGAAAGGGTGCAACCGGCAGAATTCCGGCCAGGTGATCGGGAACATCTCAGTGGTGGCATTGAGCTTCATCGTGCAGGAGCCCAGCGGAATCATGCTGGTGGTTAATGACAAATCCTTGCTCTCCAGCAGACGCATGTAACGCAGCATCTCGGTTTCGGAATGATACCGATTGAAGACGGCATGTTGTAGGAATTCCGACTCGCGTTTCATGGCGCCTCCGTAACCCGAGGCTTCGGCCGAGGCCAGCTCCGCCACCGTAAAATTGGTTTTCCCCGCTGGCGCGAGAACCGCCATTAACGCTGCAACTTCTTCCGGACCGGAAGTTTCGTCCAGCGCTATGCCAACGGTGCCGTCGTCAAAAAAGCGCAAATTGATTTTCCGGGCTTCTGCCGCTTGTTTGACTTCATTCATGGAGAGACCGCGCAAAGAAATACGCAGCGTATCGAAATAATCCGCATGCCAGACACGATGTCCCAGTTTCTGTACTCCACGCGCTAGAATTTTGGCGAGATGGTGAATGCGTTTGGCGATTTTGATCAGAGCATCGGGGCCATGATACACGGCATACATACCGGCCATCACTGCCAGTAACACCTGTGCGGTGCAGATGTTCGAAGTCGCCTTCTCACGACGAATGTGTTGCTCGCGTGTTTGCAAGGCCATGCGTAGCGCAGGCTGGCCTTGTGCATCAACGGATACGCCGATGATTCGTCCGGGCATTTGTCTTTTGAATTCTTCACGTGTGGCGAAATACGCCGCATGCGGACCGCCATAACCCATGGGCACCCCGAAGCGCTGCGTGTTGCCAATTGCGGCATCCGCGCCAAATTCGCCAGGCGCGGTAAGCAACACCAAGCTCAGCAAATCCGCGGCAACCGCGAGGTACGCACCTGACGCATGCGCACGTTCGCAGAAGGCACGATAATCGTAAATCGCGCCATCGGTTGCCGGATATTGCACGAGGGCACCAAAAACATCTTCGGAAAACTTGAATGAATGATGCTCACCCATCACGATTTCAAGGCCCAAGGTCTGTGCACGCGTGCGTACGACTTCGACGGTTTGTGGGTGGCAATCATTCGCCACAAAAAAACGCTTTGCCGTTGACGAAACATGGAGGTTGCGGAACATCGCCATCGCTTCCGCCGCGGCCGTACCTTCGTCGAGCAGAGAAGCGTTCGCAACTGGCAAGCCGGTCAAGTCGATGACCATCGTTTGAAAATTCAACAATGCTTCCAACCGGCCTTGTGAAATCTCGGCTTGATACGGTGTGTATTGTGTATACCAGCCGGGATTCTCCAAAATATTGCGCTGAATCACGGCCGGCGTAATCGTGTCACAATAGCCCATGCCAATGAACGAGCGAAAAATCCTATTCTTCGCAGCAAGATCGCGCAATTCGACCAGCAATTCCGCTTCGCTGCGTTGCGGTTCCAGCTGCAAAGATCCCGAAGTGCGAATCGCTTCGGGGAGGGCCGAACCTATGAAAGCGTCCAGTGAGGCCGCCTCGACTGTTTTCAACATTGCGTGAACGTCGTCCGCGTCGGGCCCAATGTGCCGGTGCAAAAATAGATCCGCTCGTTTCAAATCAATTGGCATCGTGGTCGTCTCCTGAAGGAAAGATTTTTCGATCAATTTTGGAATTCGCTCGAAGAGAAGAACGCGGCACCGCTACGAAAAGAAGATAAAGGATGGCAGGGCTCCAATCAAGCCAGATTATTGCTCGCCGATCGCGCTGCATACAATTTCGCGTGGCCGAAAAAACATTCCCCGGCACAACGGCCTCGTGAACGAGCAACCCCAGGCGAGAACAGCAATCAAATAGATCCTGAGCCCCTCCCCATGAACAACGCAGTCATTTTGCCCCGATCAACGCTTGATATTGATCCGCAGAAAGCAACCCAGCGGACGCCGCCGTCACGCCGGCAGAAAGTTTGATTTTGATCATCCAACCCGCGCCATAGGGGTCCTGATTGATGGATTCAGCATGATCGGCGAGACCGGCGTTAACTTCTAAAACCGTGCCGGAAAGCGGGGCAAACAATTCGGAAACAGCTTTCACAGCCTCGATCGTACCGAACGGTTGCATTTGAGTGGTTGGATCACCCACCTTGGGCAATTCAACAAACACAATATCGCCCAACTCACCTTGAGCATAATCGGTTATGCCGATGGTGGCGACATCTTTCTCGATCTTGACCCACTCGTGCTCTTTCGTGTACAGCAAATTGCTCGGAACGTTCATGACCCAGGCTCCTGATCAATTTCTGATATTCCGGTGCTTTTTGAGCATTCTCAATGGTGAATTCACCAATCCCCATTGACAATTCACAAGTCACACTTCAATCCCTCCTTCACGCCGGCACCAGTGCTTCCGGCGTCAAGGATGTCTTTCTGAGGAAATGCTCCACGAATTTCACATCGAAGTTTCCCGACTGGAAATCGGGATCGGCCATGACTTTTTTATGAAACGGAATCGTGGTGTGAATACCTTCGACCACGAACTCATCCAAAGCACGCTCCATTCTTTCGATCGCCTCCGCGCGATTTTTGCCGTGTGCGATCAACTTGGCGATCAAAGAATCATAAAACTGCGGGATCACGTAGCCGGCATAGGCATGCGTGTCCACGCGGATGCCAATGCCTCCGGGCATGTGCCAGGTTTTGATTTTTCCGGGAGAAGGGCGGAATTCGTGACCGGGATCTTCGGCATTGATGCGGCATTCGATGGCATGCCCGCGCATCTTGAAATTGGGATTGATTTGCAGCTTTTCCCCACGTGCCACGCGAATTTGTTCCTTGACCAAATCGAGGCCGTACACGCTTTCGGTCACCGGATGCTCGACCTGAATGCGCGTGTTCATTTCCATAAAGTAGAACTCGCCGTCTTGAAACAAAAACTCGATGGTGCCGGCGTTGACATACTCAACACTCCGCGCGCCGCGCACTGCGGCTTCACACAGTTTTTGGCGTATCTCCGGCGTGATGGCAGCCGAGGGCGCTTCTTCCACTAATTTTTGATGCTTTCTTTGAATTGAACACTCCCGTTCCCCCAGAGCAATGATATTGCCGTGCACGTCGCCAATCAACTGCACTTCGATATGCCGCGGATGTTCGAAATATTTCTCTATATAAACCGCAGAATTACCGAATGCCGCACCCGCTTCCGTCTGCGCTTGATTGAAGGCGTTCATCAACTCACTGCTTTCGCGCACGATGCGCATGCCACGGCCGCCGCCACCAGCCGTTGCTTTGATAATGATCGGAAAGCCGATCGCTTCCGCAATTTCATGCGCCGTTTTCAGATCTGGAATCAGGCCGTCGCTGCCCGGAATTGTGGGTACACCCGCTTTGCGCATCGTGTCTTTCGCAAAGGACTTATCGCCCATCGCGCGTATCATGTCCGGCGTCGGCCCGATGAACGTAATGTCGCAGGATTCGCACACTTCAGCAAAATGTGCATTCTCAGAAAGAAAACCATATCCCGGATGGATCGCGTCGGCGTTCGTGACTTCGGCGGCACTGACGATACGCGGAATGTTGAGATAACTGTCCTTGCTCGGTCCGGCGCCGATGCACACGACCTCATCCGCGAAACGCACGTGCAAAGAATCACCGTCGGCTTCGGAGTAGACGCCTACCGTTTTGATGCCCAATTCCTTGCACGCACGTATGACGCGCAGCGCAATTTCACCGCGATTGGCAATCAGGACTTTTTTCAAGTTTTTTCGACTCGAAATAGAGGTTGGTTGTATTCGACCGGTTGCGCGTTTTGCACGAGCACTTCAAGAATGCGGCAGGAAAAATCTGCTTCAATTTCGTTCATCAACTTCATGGCTTCAATGATGCACAGCACCTGGCCTTTCGCCACGGCACTGCCTTCGCTGACGTACGGCTCGGCATCCGGGGCCGGCGCCCGATAAAATGTGCCTACCATTGGGGACTTAATTTCAGACCAATTCTTGCTCTCAACGGGCGGAGGGGAGACCTCCCTGGCGGGAGGCGTGGGCACGGACTGGTTCACCGCCGCCGAAGCCGCGGGTACCGATACCGTCATGGCGGGATGAGCCGGGTCTTTGAGATGCATCGCACCACCCGGCACTGGCGCTGCAGGCTGTACCTGTCTGGGATATTTTGAAATTCTGACTTTATTTCCCCACCGCGTAATCTCCAGATCTGCAATCTCACTTTCGGCAACGATTTGGACCAGTTGCCGAATTTCTTCGAGGTTCATGCCGCCTCCACTTGCCCTGATCGGAACAATCAGGCGTGTCCAATACAAATTCGAATTGAGCGCTGCGGGTGTATCCTTATTGTATTTTGAATCGTTCCCGCCATGGCAATATCCTCGTGAGCACGAACGATGATCGCGTCGGTCAATATGTCCTCATGAACTGGTGGGAGTGACGATGATCGCACGTAGAGGTTGGATTTCGCGCCGCCGTGAGGCATTCGCAATGCCTCGTAATCTTCCTTCCTCAGTATGCCAAATGACGGTTATGCTGTGCGGATGAGATCGAATCTCAAAAAGACCGCAAAATATAACCGATGAGCCAGCCAAAGTCAATTGAAAATTAGCTTGCGAGTGAGTCGCGGGTTTTGTAGCATGCATCCGTTTGCTTTAAGCGTTTAAAGAATCAAACATAGAATAAAATTCTAACTTTTTTTCCAACGGATAGATTAAGACCAACGGATGGAAAGATTGAGTGTTCTATCCGTTGGACTTAATCTATCCGTTGGAGCCGCC
>JBOHQX010000355.1:0-2425 GCA_050732395.1 bacterium | reverse complement strand
CTATCTGTTCAATCTGCTTCATCCGTTTACTCTGCTTTTTTTGAGCTGAATAGTCACTCCTGTTTTTCATAGAACTTTTGACACTATTGATCACTCATGCTCGCGCGTACCTGATTTTGCTTTTCTTCATGACAAAATCGAACAATGCTAGCAAACAACACGGGTAACTCACGTGCAACAATCCTCGGCTCGCGGCAGGCGATGATCACCTCTACCGCCATCTTGTTGGTCAAAGTGACTTCCGGCACACTGGTATTCTGTTGCAGGCTCACGCGCGTGCGCGGCAATTCTGCAAACGCAGCATTGATCGCCGCGGCCAGACGCTGGCCGGCTTGATTGCCGGGGTAGTTCGTGCATTGCACCAGCAGCGAATCCGTGCTGCTCCGGCGATAGCCGAGTTTCAAGTACCAGCCTTTTGCAATCTGGTTGACTCTCCCAATGCGTGTGGGCGCGGCCATGGTGCTGTCGTGCGCGCGGATCAGAATCACTTCAGCGCCTCCCCAGCGTAGCGAATCTCCCAGCAGCCTGGCCAAATTCAGGCCGGCTTGTGCGGCCGTCAAATCGGAAGCGAAGCGATCGCCGGTCTCAAGACCACCGAGGGCGGCATCAAGAATGATGGTTTGATCGTGCAACACGCCTTGGCAATGCGGCTGCAATTGCACGGCGAGGATTTGGCTTTGATCAGCCTTCATGAAAATGGTGCGCTGATCCGTCGCATAACCGCGCGCCCGCACCTCCAGGTGATGCTCGCCTGCGGTCAGCGTGGCGACAAAAAAGCTGCCGTCGTCATCGGTCACCGCTGCCAGCGAATCATCGAGAAAGATTTGCGCCGAAACCACGCGTGCCCTGGAGGAATCGTCGCTTACGATGCCGCTCAATACCCGCAGCTTGCCCGGCGGCACTAGCGCAAGTAGAAGAGTATCGCGATGGCCGTCGGCTTCGGCGATAATGCGCGCGGCGCCGGTGTCGGCGGGCGCTTGAAAATATGCCCGTGCGCGCCCATTCTTCAAACGCGCCTGCGACAGGCTGATTTTGCCGCGCTCCGCAAACATTTTGATGCCGGTGCCTTCCCACGCGGGTTCGCCGCCGGCATCCTGCAAAATCATTTGAATCGGCATAAACGCGACCCCATCACCAGGCAAGCGCACAGCAGGCGCGGCGAATTGAATTGTAGCGGCTGGCGAAGCGACGATGAGCGTATCGGCGCGCGGTAGATTGTGATTTTTGAAAAGATTCTGTACATCGACTTGTACCACGTGGGGACCGTTCTTCAGCGGCAGTGCCGGACGATAGAAAAGCCGCTTTTGTGCCGGTTCCAGTCTCGCCGGAACAACTTCGCCGTCGAGGCGCATGGTCACCGAAGAAGAATAGATCAGCAACTGTGAATTCGGCCGGTTGGCGCGTGGCGAGACGCCGTCGGCCAGTGCATAGACGATCTCAGGCGTTTTCTCACTAACCACTCCGGAGGGCTTGATCATACGCGCGCTCGGAATGCCGCCCGCGGCCCAACGCGCAAGGCCGAGAAAAATGCCATACGCCTCACGCCGATTGTATTCCAGCTTCATCAGCCGTTTTTCTTCAGCAGGATTGGAATAAAAAGAGGATTCCAACAGAATTGCCGGAATGCGTGACACGCGCAGCAAGCCGAAGCCGGCGGGATAAATCAGCTTGTCGGACAGCAGGCCTTCCGGCGACATTTGTGGCAGGCGCAGCGCTTCGACGAGGCCGAAATAGACTTGCCGGGCCAGATCCATGCTCATGGGCGAATAGTCGGGGTGCGAATGATAGAACACCGCGGCGTAATTTGCCTCCGGATTCGCGCCGGCGTTGTGATGCAGTGAGATCATGAAATCGCTGCCCGTTTGCGCGGCGCGGTCGGCACGTGCTTGCAAAGAAACGAAGCGATCATCCTCCCGCGTCATCACGACCCGCGCTCCCGCCAGCTCCAGGAATTCCTTGAGCTGGCGCGCGACGCTCAAATTCATGACCGCCTCTTCTTTTCCCGTCGGGCCACGCTTGTAACCGGGCAAATGCGACAATCCGCCGTGCCCGGGATCGAGCGCGATTTTGAAAGGTGCAAGGTAGGAAGCGTACGGAGGAATGGTATAGTTCATCTTGGGCAAATCTTTCCATGTGTGCAGAACCAGTTTGTTGCTGGAGCAAGTGGTGAACAGCAACCCAAGGACCAAAATCCAAAATGCAGAATTCGAAATTCGAAATCCCACCAATGACATTAGCCAATATTTGAAGTTGTAGACCCTCATTTGGATTGGTTTTTTGCCTTGAGTTTTTGGGTTCTGGAGTTTTAGCGGTCAGACGCTTAGCTCTTGAAACGCAGAGTAATACTCTGAGAATTTCCTCACCACGGATAAGAAGCGACCAGTGGATAGAAAAACCCAACTGATGAAGTTCTTAACCAGTTGGG
>JBOHQX010000354.1:0-9615 GCA_050732395.1 bacterium | reverse complement strand
TTTAGAATTTTGTTCTACGTTTGATGCGCTAATCGCCTAAGGATTTTGTGCTGCCCACGCGGCTACAGTTTTCAGCCCGAAAGCCCCTATATGGCTTGCCTGAAAACTGGCGTAGAATCTTTAAATGGCTTGATCGGCCCGACAAACCAACTCTCCGGAGCGACGTTATGTCTTACCGAAAACCGCATGACAACAATGGCGTAGTGAAGCTCGTGTCGTGTGTATCTTTTTTGTTTTCGCCGCAGCTCATCCTCTTATTGGTATTCACGACCGCGAGCTTTGCACAAACAACAGGCAAGATTGCTGGCAAAATTACCGATGCCAAGACCGGAGAACCACTGGTTGGAGTGAACGTGATCATCGAGGGTACAAGCAGAGGTGCAGCGACGGATCTCAATGGTGATTTCTACATTCTCAACATTCCGCCCGGAAGTTACAAGCTGCGGGTGACCGCGATCGGGTATGAAACGGTGCATGTGCAAAACCTCGGCGTATCAGTGAATAGAACCAGCTTCGTCGATGTCAAGATGAAGGAAGCGATCATCGAGGGTGCGGAGGTTGTGGTTACCGCCGACGAAATCGCCACCAAAAAGGACCAAACCAATTCCATCCGCAATGTGTCTTCGGAGCAAATCGAAGCCTTGCCGGTGGAGAATATCGACGCCGTCGTGAACTTGCAGGCGGGCGTGGTGGCGGGTCACATTCGCGGCGGGCGCCTGGACGAGGTGGCCTATCTCGTGGATGGCTTGCAGGTTGACGAATCTTTTGGCCGTGAGCGCGCCGTGACGGTCGAAAAAGAAGTGGTCTCCGAAGTCGAGATCATTACCGGAACATTCAATGCCGAATATGGCAATGCCATGAGCGGCATTGTGAATGCGGTGACCAAGGATGGGAGCAAGACATTTCACGCCACGATTTCAGGCTACGCAGCAAATCATTATACTTCACATAAGGATATCTTTATTGGGCTAAAAAATGATGATCCTTTTCGCTCGCAAGATTATAAAATGCTTTTGGAAGGGCCGGTGGTGGGGGACCGTTTGACATTTCTCCTGAACGGACGCTATCAGGATTTCAACGGTCATTTGAACGGCATTCGCCGCTTCGAGCCGGACAACAAGAGTGACTTCAACAACCCGGATTCCTCGCAATGGTATTCCGAGCATACCGGCGACAATGCCATGGTCCCCATGAATACCAGCAAGCTTTATTCTGCATTTGCAAAACTCTCCTATAAGCCGCTGGCTTCGCTCAGAACTTCGCTCACGTATACCTTGAATGATGCGGAGTCAAAATGGTACAGCCATTGGATGAAATATAATCCGGACGGGCGCAGCTCCAATTATGATCGCTCCCACATGTTTGCAGCGCAGCTCAATCATACTTTGTCGCAATCACTTTTTTATGAGCTCAAGGCCTCGTACGTTTACGATTTCACCGGCAGTTACGTTTTTGAGAATCCCAATGATGAACGCTACCTCCATGATGTATATTCCAATAGCACCGGGCCGGGTTTCTCGACCGGGGGACAGGATAAGGGATATCTCAAGCGCACCAGCCAGGATTATAATGCCAAGTACGATATCACCTGGCAGGTCAACAAGCACAATACGTTGAAAAACGGAATGTCCTATGTGCAGCATGACATCGATCAGTTTAGCGCATTCATTCGGAATGCATATTTCGGCACAACGGAGGAATTGCAATTTGTTTATGACTCTCTGGCACAGAAAAGAGTGTATCTCTATTATGAACCAATCATCCTACCCAATTCTGTCTATTCCGACATCTATCGCGTGAAACCCCGTGAATTTTCAGCCTACCTGCAGGACAAGCTGGAATATGATTACATGGTAATCAACGTGGGTTTGCGCTATGATTGGTTTGATCCCAATACCCGCTATCCTTCGCAGCTTCGCAATCCCGCGAATCAGTTGAGCTTCCCGGATAATCCCGAGTTTACGAGCACGTACCCGCGCGCGCCCTCGCATGCCCAGCTCAGTCCGCGTTTCGGTCTTTCGTATCAATTGGGCGGAGCAGCGTTGCTGCGATTTTCGTACGGGCATTTCTTTCAAATGCCTCCCCTTTACGCGCTTTACACCAATTATCGCCTCCTGGTGCCGCCGACCAATTACGGCACCACCATGGGCGACCCCTTGCTCAAGCCCCAAAAAACGATCCAGTACGAAGTCGGTCTGTGGCAGAAACTGCGGGAGGGTATGAGCCTGGAAGTAGCCGTTTACTACCGTGATATTTATGAGCTCTTGAGCACAAGGATCATCACGACGTTCAACCAGATTCGGTACGGGCTTTACAGCAACAAGGATTATGGCAACGCAAAAGGCCTGGAGCTCAAGTTTGATTATGGTTCCGGCCCTTTTTTTGCGAATCTGAACTATACCCTCCAATACACGCGTGGCAATGCGGACAACCCAACTTTCGGTTTCACTCGCGCCGGCGCCAATATGGATCCAGTGAATGTTTTGATCCCGATGAGTTGGGACCAACGGCACACGCTGAATGCTTCGGTCGGATATCATACCGCGAATTATGGCGCCACGGTGACCTCCTATTTCAATTCCGGGACCCCTTATACCTGGCAGCCGCTCGAGGAAAGTCACCTGTTTCGAGTGAATCTGCTCGCGAATAATGCGCCCAAACCTGCGCAGGTGAGCGTCGATCTTGCCGCCTTTTATACGCTGTTGTCCGCAGGTGATCTGAAGCTGAGATTGTCTCTTCTCGGTTATAATCTCCTCGACACGATGAATGAAGCAGTCGTATACGGCCATACCGGCAGAGCCTACACTGATGTCATCCGCGAGGTACGGGTTGCGACGCACCGCAGCAATTTCAATGAGTACTCTGACATCATTCAAGATCCTTCTATGTTCGGTGCGCCACGGTCCGTGAAATTGGGGCTGGAGGTGGCGTTCTGAGCAGAAGGCAAATGATTGGAAGCTTTATTTGAAGCTAATAGTCTTGCCCTTAATCGTTTTGCTTTTCAATAGGAAGGATCAAATCTACGTGATGATGAGCAAGTTTTTTATTTTTTTTCTGACGAACATTGCGGTGATCGCCTGCATGGGAGACACTCCTGCGGACAAGGTTATCTGCACCGAGTATGATTCCTATGTGTTGACGCATATGTTAACCCCTTTCGGACCCGTGCCCACGGCTCTCGATCCTGACGGGGTTTATCCCTATGTCAGTTTTTGTGAAACCTCCAGCAGGCCGGTGCCGAAAGAATATCATTTTATTGTATTGGAAAACAGCCAGCTCAAAGTTACCCTATGTCCGGATCTCGGCGGAAAGGTAACTTCCATGATCCATAAAAACTCCGGGAAAGAAGTATTATATGCTCCCGAGGTGATTCGTCATACCAGAATTTTGCCCCGCTTTTATTTCGTTGCCGGAGGCATTGAAGTCAGCTTCCCTATTTCGCATACTCCGGTTCAAAATGAGAAGGTGCTCTACAAAATTGACAGGACCAGCGACCGGGTGTATGTCACTTGTGGTGAGCGGGAACTGCGCTTTGGTATGCAATGGTCTTTAGAATTTTCGTTGGGTGCCAGCGATGAGTTTCTGACGCAACGGGTCATTTATCACAATCCCGGTACGGCAGCGTATCCGTGGATGTCATGGTCAAATGCAGCACTGCCCTCGGCGCCCGATACCAGGTATTATTTCCCGAAAGGAAAGGTCCTATCGCATTCTTCCACGATTGATACCATTGATTGGGAAAAACAGGGGCCTGAAAGCGAATCAGATATTCAAGAGATGACGGGATATTTCTGGAAAACCAAAGACGTCAATGCATTTGGCGCCTATACGCCTTCCCTAGGCACAGGGCTGTATCATGTCGCAGACAGTGCAGTGGCGCCGGGCATTAAGCTATGGAGTTACGGCGTAGGAGAGGACAGCGAATGGTCTGTACTGAGCACCGCAAAGCGGAATCATTATATCGAGATACAGGGAGGGCCCATTGATGACCAATCCATTAAATTAGAACTGCAGCCCAAAGAAACTCGAGGGCACACGGAATTCTGGATCCCCACGGACAAAGCACTGGATATTTACGCCTTGAAAGTGCCCGAGGTGAAACTGAGACCTGCTAAAGACATTCCGTTATTTGAATGGGCAAGACTTGATGAAGTAAAAGTATGGCAAGAACTTCAGAATGCCTATCAGGCAAAAGGTAAACTAGCCGAGCCACCACCGATTCATCAATTTTGTTGGGCTCCTTCCGGTATGGAGCATTTGGAGGCAGCTTTTCAATGGGCCATGGAACATACCAGCGGCGCAAAAACAGATTTATGGGGATTCTATTATGGAACATGGCTGGCGGGCAGGGAAAAGACTGATCATGCCATACAAATACTATCAGACAATAGCAATGGCGTAGCGAAGGCGCTGTTGGCGAGATTACTGAAATCAAAAGGGGACTTTGCCGGTGCCAGAAAAGCGTTTGAAGATATCACGGAACGGTGGCTGCAGTTGCATCCTCAGGTTATCATTGAACGGGATAAAGTGCTCCGAAGCCTGGGCATTCAAACCATTGCCGAGCGTGAACGATGGCTGACCCGGGTTGATGCGCTGCGGGATGAATGGGTGATTGAAAGAAGAGTGCAGCTCCTAATCGATCGAGGGCAAATCGAAGATGCCAAAAAATTGCTTTTATCCGTTCCATTCCAAAAAGTGCATCAAACCTACACCCGTACCGGCCTCTGGAAACAGATTTGTGAAAAGCTGAACATTCCCTGTTTGCCGATACCCAAAGAATTGGGGGAAGACCGGTTGGCGGTTTTTGGAGCATATCGGGAATTTGAGTAGTTTTAGACGTGATCGTTTTGCCATTGAATTTTTGATCTTGAAGATGCATATGGTGACTCGGCGGTTAAAGGACTATTTGCTCATCTTGCTCCTCGGCACAGCGGCAAATTTACGCGCCCAAGGTCGGGTGTATGAAGGCGCGGATGATCCGGCCGCAGACCCGGCCGCCATTCGTGAAGGATTTATGGACGGCAATCGCATCAAACTCTATTATAAGAACACCACGCAACTGGGCAACTGGCCGCAACCTGATGCCTCGCGCTGGCCCAATGACGAGACCGGCTCGTACATGATTGATGGATTGGCAGTCCTTTTGGGCGCGATGGTCTTTCTGGAACAGGATACCGTACCCGTCACCGACCTAGGGGCGATTGCGACGCGCACGGATTTGGACACGCTGTGGTTCGTTGAAACGGAATGGACCGGACCGTTGGCGACGGCCTTGGTCGATCGCAGCCCTGACGGCACTGTGACCTGGGGACTGGCGCCGGTGTTCGGCTATTTCAATCCGCTGCAAGATTATATCGCAATCAGCAATCGCGAAAACTCCTGGCCGAAGGAAGGCTGGCCGTCTCGCGGCAAGGAGAAGAAGTGGCCGGGTGAATGGAACGGCAGATTCGGACGGGGCGTCAAGTATGCGGCGCTGGAAACGTACTTTACGGCCAATGATGCGCAGGATCAGGAATACGTCCAGCCGCGCAGTCGGGTGCGGTACTATCCGCGTGGCAGTGAGGCACGGATTCAACCGGAGGCCTCGGTGCAGCGCGGGCTGCCCTGGGGTGGACTTGGGCTGCGGGTCGAGGTGCGTGGCTATCAGTGGAACAATCCCCAGACGCGCGATGCACTGTTTTGGGAATACAACATCTCCAACATTTCGAATTACGATATTCCCCGCACGGCCTTTGGCGTTTGGTTGGACAACGGCATCGGCGGCGGCTTCGGTAGCGACGACGGCGATGACAGGGCCTTCTATGACAAGCTGCAGGATTTGGCCTATGGGTGGGATTCGAACGGTACCGGTCTGGATGGCAAGCGGCCCGGCATCATGGGCTTTGCGTTCCTGGAAAGCCCCGGCATTTTCAATGATGCCATCGATAACGACGATGACGGACTCACCGATGAAAAGCGCGACAACCAGGCCGTGGCCATCATTGGCAAATATGAAGGCATAACCGACTTGCAAAAATTTATGAGCTGGTACGGATTGCGGGAATCCGATTTGCGCGAGCACTGGGATGCGGATGAAGATCAAGACTGGCTCGATGGCAACGATGCCAACGGCAACGGCGTGTATGACTCGGGCGAAGACGCCGGCGACGACGTTGGATTGGATGGTGTGGGTCCGACTGATCTCAACTACAACGGGCCGGACCAGGGCGAGGGTAATCACCGGCCTGATTTTTTGGAGGGCTTCGGGTGTGAGCCCAACTTTGCCGCCACGGATATCTCCGAAGCCGACATGATCGGGCTGACCGCGTTTCAAATGTTCGTGCATGCGGGCATCGCATATGATGGCAAAGATCACGAGCAATGGGAGATTTTTGCCGGTGATGTTCTCGCCGAATACTTTGGCATTCCGACGAACCTGATTGAAGTTTTCGGATCCGGGCAATTTCGTTTGTTTAAAGGAACCACCGAACGCTTCTCGATGGCCGAGATCCATTCATACGAAGATCTTTCGGGACTGAACGCGGCCGGCCATCCTGCGCCTTCGCTCTACGCCAAAAAAATCGTGACGCAGGCCATCTACGAGGGTGATTATCGTTTTGCCCAGTCGCCGCTGATGCCAACGCTCACCGCCAAGGCCGGCGATGGCAGGATTTTCTTGTCTTGGGACAATGCTTCAGATCGATTCACGCGCGAGCCGTTGCTGCGCGGCGCCAATGATTTTGAAGGCTACAAATTATATCGTGCCACCGATAAATTCTTCGCCGATGCCGAATTGCTGTTCGATGGCTATGGCAATCCCGCGGGTAAGAAGCCAATCTTCGAATGCGATCTGATAAATGGCAAGAAGGGCTTTGCGGATTTTGCCGTGTTCAATGGACTGGCCTTTTATCTTGGCGATGATACCGGCCTCCAACATTACCTCGTCGATGAAAACGTACAGAATGGCCGCACGTATTACTATGCTTTGGCGGCTTATGACCACGGCATTGCGCAATTTGGCACCGAAGTGGCCGGAATTCTGCCTTCGGAGAATAATATTGTCATTGAGCTGGATGAAAATGAAGAGATCCGTTACGTCGGCAAAAATGTGCAGGTCATCGCGCCGCATCCGCCGGCCCTCGGTTACATTCCGCCCAGCTTTCCCATTGAGCACGGCGCGGAGGTCTTGCAGCGCTCGGGAGCAATCACTCCCATCGTGTTTAGCGGTGCTCAGCTGAGGGTTGGGCATACTTACAAAATCAAGTTTCAGACTGCCCCATTAGGCTATGTGCGACCGCCCACTCTGCGGCATCGCGCGGATCGACTCTACACCACGACCGGCTTTTCGGTTTATGATGCCAGCGCCGGTACGGCGCTGGTCTATGAGGAAAATCCCAATCAGGTGCAAGGCGATAACATACTTTTTGGCGAAATCGCCGTGGTGGGCAATCCCAACTGGCACTTCAACGAGGCCGGGCTGACCACCGATATCTTTGATGGCATGCAGTTGTTGATCGCGCCCTCGACGCTGTTGGCCCATTTTGATCCGGAGCAATCGGGGTGGGTGAAAGGCCAGGCGCAGATTCGGGTCACGCCCAGCCCGAACGAGTCGAGATTTTTTCCATGGGAGTATGAGGTTATTTTCACCGCGCAGCCTTACACCACGCGCACAACAACGCCGGTTCAAATCACTGGTCACAGCGGCAATGTGCTCAACGGGCCATTGGTGCTGCTCGGACAAAGCTTCAACTTTCAGGTCATCAACAAGGCTTTCCAAGATGACGAAGGCGGGTATGAGAAACTGGATTTGATGGTCGAGGATGTCAACATCAATCGAGTATTTGATCCGGCGATTGATTACGTGCTCGCAGGCCACGCCGTTGCGATTGGAGGCAATGTCCGGTGGGCGGGAACGGTGTTAAGCATCGATTTCCATGGCGTGAAGGCGCCCGACGCCATGCCCCAGACCAATGATGTGTACCGCGTGAGCTTTAAGCGACCGTTTGCCGAAAGCGATTCCGTCGTGTTCAAGGTGAATCCAGCGGTGGAGAATGTGGTGGAGCAAATTGCCGGAGGTATGGCGAGCATTAAGGTTGTACCCAATCCCTATGTTGCCGCCAACGCCATGGAGCCGGCGATCTCGAATCCGTTTTTAAATCAGCGCCGGCGCTTGCTGTTCACGCATCTCCCGGCGGAGTGCTCCATCAAGATTTTCTCCTCCAGCGGCGTGTTGGTGGACGAGTTAGAGGTGACAAATCCTGCTGACAACGGGACCGTGCATTGGGATATGCTGACGAAGGAGGGATTGGAGATTGCGGCGGGGATTTACGTTTATCACGTGCAAGCAAAGCAAACCCGCGACGTAAAGATCGGCAAGTTCGCGGTGATCAAGTAACGCAGTCGGCTCGACTGGCGCAGTGACCACTTGGCCTACAGAGGCGATATAGGCAAAATCATTGAAGACAAAATAATGATGAAGGCCTTTCAATGATTGTACTAGAAATCAATTTTTGCCTCTGATTTTCCCAGACAGAAGAGGTGGACTTGTGAATCGTACAAGTATCACGACAATCGCCGTCGTCCATGCTCTGGCAGCCATTCTGTGTGCCCAGGCTTATGCTCAAAAACCAACACGCGTCGGTACCACCGCCGCCAGCTTTCTGGAAGTCGGTTACGGCGCTGCGGGCAACGCCATGGGAGATGCCTACGTGAGCATGACCAATGATGTCTCCGCGATCTATTGGAATCCTGCCGGTCTGGCTAATCTGGAACAGACCGCAGCCATGTTCACCATGCAGCCATGGATCGCGGACATTGCGACTTCATTTACAGCCGTGGGTCTAGTAATACCCAATATTGGCACGCTCGGCTTGGGCCTGACATATGTTGATTATGGCGAGATGGAGGTAACCAATCTGGCCATGCAGGAAGGCACGGGAGAAAAATTCGCTTCAAGCGATCTCGCCGTTTCCCTCTCGTATGCAAGAAAGTTGGTGCACTGGTTTGCTTTTGGCGCTTCGGCAAAATATGTCTCCTCGAGCATCTGGCATACCAACGCCAGCGCAATCGCGTTTGATTTGGGGGTGATCGTGAATACCGCATTCTTTTCACCCAGCGGCGAGCGCGAGCACGGCATGAACATCGGCATGAGTATTTCCAATTATGGCACACCGTTGAAGTACGAGGGCCTGGATTTGGTGTATCCCATCGATATTTTGCCCGGGGAGGGTGGGAACTATCAGGATTTACAGGGGCAATTCCGGCTGCGCTCCTGGGAATTGCCCCTCATCTTTAGAATTGGTGCAGCGATTCATCCGCTGGTCACCGCGAACCATGAGGTGACGATAGCAGTGGACGCCCTGCATCCCAACAACAATAACGAATCGGTCAATGTGGGCGGACAGTACGCCATCACGCTGCCTTCGTTCGGCAAGGTCTTCTTCCGTGGCGGATACAAAGCCTTGTTCATGGATGAATCACAGTACGGTTTGTCCTTGGGCTTTGGCCTGGCGGTGAATCTTTTGCGCAACAAGGGCCTTAAATTCGAATATGCCTTCCGGGATGTGGGTATTTTTGACAAGACGCACAGCTATGGCATGAGTGTGATGTTTTAGTGAATAACTACCGAATAACTAC
>JBOHQX010000353.1:0-16131 GCA_050732395.1 bacterium | reverse complement strand
CCTTTACTGACCCTAGCTGGACACCATTGTTTGTATCCATAAAAGGCCTGGTCACCGAAGTTGGTGGATTGATGACCCATGGAGCAGTTATCGCACGTGAATACGGCTTACCAGCAGTTGTCGGAGTAGAAAATGCTACCAAACTGATAAAGAATGGGCGACGAATTCGCGTGCATGGAACAGAGGGGTATGTAGAAATCCTATATTAAGTGAAAATTACAAAATTGGATTTTAAATATTGATGATTAATCTTTCTGTTAACGTGGTAGCCTAACAAGTGGCTCGAGGCGACAGCGATTTCGCACTTGGCAATTTATACATTTTAAGCTTGGTCTTTCCGTTTCGACAAACTTGTTCAAGGTTGTTCTGCTATGAAAGATTTTTTGCAAGCAAAAGAAGTTCGTGCAATTTTGAAAGTATCGTGAAGTAACAAAAGTATGGCATCGCGGTGGACTCAGAAATATCGTGGCGCAACAAAAGATAACATCGCGGTGGACTCAGAAATATTGTGAAATAACAAAAGAAGGCATCGCGGTGAACACAGAAATATTGTGAAGTACCGAACGTTTTTCACCCCCCATTTTAAAAGCCGCAAAGGAAGCAAAGTATCGTACACGAAACAAGCAAGCGACTCGGCAAAAAAATAAAATTGGTGAAGAATACAAAGCGTGAAAGAGCAAAAAGCAGAATCGTGGAAGAAATAAAGACTGTACTTGAGTTCGTGAAACAAATTGTGGTAAATGCAAACTATCTTTTCTGACGCCGTGTTGCAGCTGACGGGACAACGGCGGCATAATTTTCAAGACTGTGCTCGCAATGTCCCGCCGCTGAACAACGGTGTTAGCCAGATCGATAAAAAAAGGCATCGCGTTTGAACAGTTAATGAGCTTCTCCCTGGAGTATGAGCTATCATGGACCGCCGAAAGATAAAGTGAAAGTAGCTCGTAAGAAATAAGCTATCATGAAGCGGAGCACGGCCAAAGCGAAATCGTAAAAAACTAACTATCGTAAAGCGCCAGGAGACAAAGCGGCTTGGCAAGAAACAGACTATCATGAAAAAGCCGCAATACAAAGCGGCTGAGCAGAGACAAGAATTGGACACTGAACGCAAGATTTGAACGACCGAAAGTCGGTATGAGATACGAAACTCAAAGTAAAGGCAAACGGCGTCGGCTAACATCGGCTTGCTCGCGGACGCTGCCGCGCCGCGATGATTTTTGAAGGTGTGCAAATCTCAAACTTCGGTGGCTTCGGCGAGCGATGTCGCAGGCGGCAGCGCCGGAGAAGCCGAGATCGTTAGCCATTCTTATGATTGAAAAGGCCCTTTGGTATCGCTACTTTCAGAAATATCTCTCCCGGAAATTTATCTGATTCGCCGAATTGTGGCAATCAAGCCGGAAGACAAAGGTTGCAACGTATATTTGAAATCCTTATTTTAGCGAAAATATCTGACTCAATCACTACTTGCGAGATAACAAAATGGAACAACTGACTATCACTTTGCCGGCTGAAGTCGCGACTCAATTGAAATCGGCCGCAAAGAATTCTGGCGTCAAACCGGAAGATTTCCTACTTGTCAGTTTACAAGAGAAGCTCGCCCAGCTTGACGCAGAATTCATCCATGCAATGAAATATGTGCTCAAGAAGAATGCTGAACTTTACAAACGCCTTGCGCAATGAAATTTATCAACATTTTCCAAGTCTTGGAATTGCATAAGCATCTTCTTCAAGAATTTGGAGGCCGTTCAGGAGTCAGAGATTTTGGAGCCCTCGAATCTGCACTTGCTCAACCAGAGATGACTTTTGCGGGAGAAGACTTATACCCCACACTCATAGAGAAAGCAAGCGCGCTAGCATATTCACTTTGCAAGAATCATCAGTTCATGGATGGCAACAAGCGAGTAGAACACGGCGCAATGGAAATATTTTTTGTTCTCAATGGTTTTGAGATTAACTCGACCATTGATGAGCAGGAAAAATTGTTCCTGGATCTAGCCAACAGTAAATTGACCAGAGACGATTTGAAAAACTGGCTTCAGGGAAGAGTTGCGCCGCTACTACACTCAAGCTAAGGCCTTGCGGCCAACTTCGGCTTGCTCGAGACGCTGCCGCGCCCGATCGTTTTTTAAATCGCACAAGTCTCAAAGTCTTGTGGCCTCGTCAACGGATGCCGCAGAGCGGCAGCGCTCGAGAAGCCGAAGTTAGCTGGTTGATATTCAAAGTATTCCAACATGAGTACGAAGTTCCCCAACGTCTACGACGACCAGAGGCGTGCGGACGCCTATGCCAAGCTCGAGTTTCCCGGGACGTACTACTTGGCGTACCGAGATCTTCCCACGATCATCGAGGAACACGTCCAAGGAAGGAAAGCCCTTGATTTCGGTTGTGGCGCAGGGCGCTCGGCTCGTTTTTTGCGGGATCTCGGCTTCGATACTGTGGGCGTGGACATCGCGGAGCACATGCTGGCACGGGCCCGCGAGCGTGATCCACAGGGAGAGTATCGTCTCGTGCCCGACGGCGACCTCAGCAGCTTCACGCCAGGCAGCTATGATCTAGTGCTGGCCGCTTTCACCTTCGACAATATCCCCACGATGGCCAAGAAAGTCGCGCTCACTCAGTCTCTAAAGCAACTGCTGGTGTACGGTGGGTGCATTGTCAATCTCGTCTCCTCGCCAAATATTTATGTCAACGAGTGGGCTTCGTTCTCAACGAAGGACTTCCCTGAGAACCGAACTGCAAGGAGCGGAGACAGAGTACAAATCGTGATGCTCGATGTGGAGGACAAGCGCCCCGTTGAGGACATTCTTTGGATAGATGAGGATTACGCCGAGGTATTTCGACGGGCTGGATTTACGAAGATAAAGACCCACCGGCCCTTGGCGAAACCGTCCGAACCGTACCCATGGGTAAGCGAGACGACGATTGCTCCCTGGGTCATCTACGTTCTGCGACATGGAGAGTAGTGATGTCTGATCGTATGAGACGAAGAGAGTTTCTGGTTGAGAGTGGCCGAGCCGTTCTTAGTTTTTCGCTTCTCCCACTTGTGAGTCGTGCCCAGCGGAAAAGGCAGCCGATATCTGCTGAACGAAAAGAGACCGACCTTTTGGAAACTCTGAGTAACGATTTGGAGAAACAGATTCCCAAATGGATGCAGGATGCGAAAGTTCCGGGCCTTTCCATTGTCATCATCGAAGACGCGAAACTCGGCTGGCGCCGGGGATTTGGCGTTAAAGAGAGCGCGTCGAAAGATCCAGTCGATAACGACACCATGTTCGAGGCAGCCTCAATGAGCAAACCTGTGTTTGCCTACGGCGTGATGAAACTGTGTGAGAAGGGTGTGATGAATCTCGACACGCCTCTGACGAGGTATACCTCCGAACGCTTTCTCGAAGGCGATCCGCGGCTGGACCTCATTACTGCCCGTCATGTGCTTTCTCATACCAGTGGTTTTCAAAACTGGCGTTCCGAGACGGAGCCTTTGAAGATTCATTTCACTCCCGGTGAAAAGTACCTCTATTCTGGTGAGGGCTACAGCTATTTGCAGTCGGTTTTGATGCATGTAACGGGTCAGCCGATAGAACAGTATATGAAAGCGAAGCTTTTTTCGCCATTTGGAATGGCTTCCAGCGGTTATGTCTGGAACGACACGTTCGCCAAACGGATGGCGCGACCGCATGATCAGAGCGGGAAACCAACCGATAACAAAAAATCTACTCCGGCATCGGTGGCGCGGTACGGCTCCGCGGGTGCGCTGCTCACTACATCGACAGATTACGCCAAATTTGTTATCGAAGTCATCGCCCCAAAGCAGAGCGATGCGTTTCGACTCAATAGAGACAGCATTAATGAAATGCTCCGCCCGCACGTAAAAATTGAAGGCGGACAATATCCGGCTTCATGGGCACTGGGCTGGCAGATATTTCACAACAAGAAGCGTGACTTTATTTATCATGGCGGAGACAACGATGGGTTTCACTGTTGCGCGGTAGCGACGGTTGAAGGAAAATCTGGGTTCGTTGCAATGACGAATGGCGAAAACGGCCCCGAGATTTTGAAGAATCTAATTATGGGAAATCTCATGCAAGAGTTCCTTGGCGGCTAGTTATAGATGACTACGCCGCCTAACAGTCGCGCTGTAGCGGCGTTCAAGCGAAAGAAGTTCGTGTAACCAAATGATCTACAATCTTATTATGATATTCTTCAGACTGTTTGGAAAACTACTTGCACTGCACTCGCATATGAGAATATTTGCGATAATCTTTTTGATGCAAATCGTACATTTTCTTTTATTGCTTACTTACGAAATGTGGGGATACGTAATAGTTTGAATCCGTGCTTATGGAACGGCAATGAGCAAAGTGATTAAAGGCCCCGCTTCCATCGAGTGTTGCGAATGTTACAAGGCAGAAGATCTATGTCGGTCTGAAGCTAAGGAAGCGTTCGAGGCGTACACAGAGCAGCACGCGGAGAGACGCAAGTCTCGTGGCCTTAGGGGAGACCGCACTCCCTGAGACTTGATATAGCCCCGTTAGAGCTTGATGAAGCAGATGGCGAGGTTCCTAATGCGACCGCAGCCAACACGAAAGCGTCATGGAGTAAGGCGAGACGCCGTAGGGTCTGCCGGGGTTCACCTTAAAGTGCGGCAAGCGTGTAGAGAGACATTAGGAACCCCTGCCTTCGCATGGGCAGGCACCGGAGACCTTGTAGATTCCACCTCTACGGATTCATCCATGAGCTGGTAGGCTCTGACCCAAAGTAAGGAGAGCCGACGATCTACGAGGAGTCGGATCAGCTCGTGGTACTCAGAAGACGGGAGAGCCGTCTACACGGGAAAGGGGCTGACAGTGATACGAAACCTGCAAAGGAAACTTGTTTCCGGACACGCAGATCTGGATAGAACAAGCAAACCTCCCTGCGGGTAATAGCGAAGCCGAGCGGCGAAGGCCGTTCGATTGCGGAAGCGATTAGCATTGAAGAGCCCGGTGCGGGAAAACTGCACGCCGGGATTCGTGCGGGGGACCGCCGTTCCTACTGCGACGTTTCGTACGTTAGATGATTTAAACAGTTATGATGCATGTATCTCATTAACAACCTGGGAGGCAATATGCCAAAGAATTTGCTGTTCATTCGAATCGCCTATGTCTCCAATCTTCTGATCTCTTCGACAATATTCGCTCAATCTGGGTTACTTCCAGAATTTGCGATGGGTACTCGATCTCTTGCACTCGGTTTGACAGCAACTACCTCATTTTCTGATCCCTTGGCAACTTCATCAAATCCCGCCAATGCATCGAATGCCAAGAGGATAACTGGATCACTTTTCTATTCGAAACTCGAATATGGAGCCTTGAATACCAGTTTCGGGATAATACTTCCTACGGCAAAATATGGAGCATACGGTGTAAGTTACTTTCAGTACAGTTTTGACTACTTTTTTCTTGATGAGAATGGCAATGCAACTGGCACCGAAACTTTTAGCCAGAGACACCTTCGTTTTACGCATGCCAGAAAGATATTTCAGAGCCTTACGATAGGTTTTAATGCTAAGTTTGTGATGCAGAGATTCGGGGGAATAACTCCTGAATCTGAGAATGTTGGTGTCGATCTAGGATTACAATACTCACCTAATTTCTCGACTTCACTTTTGAGAGATATTGCATTTGGGCTTTCAATTGATAACCTCGTCGCGTATACTCTGGGAATGCAACAACATGATGGAGTCCTGCTTCGGGAATATAGATTTATTGTTGAAAAAGAAAAATCATTTTCAGGCAATTCATTGAACATAATAGCCAATTTAGCACTCCTGGAAGAATACTCTCATAGAAACGAAAACAGTGTGGAATTAGTCAAAGAGATCGGGCGCCCCAAATTGCATTTGGGAATCGAGTATTCACGGAGATACTATTCTCTAAGGATAGGGAGAACACCGAATTCGCTTACAGGAGGAGTAGGAGCCAGAATCGAATCTATTTCTATTGGCTATGCTTACTACACCATGGGCAGCGTAGTTCATAATCTTTCGATCAGTTATGAATTCTGAAACCATTTGTTCTCGCTGGTGAGATTCCGAAGCTAAAGGTGTACTGGCTAACAACCGGGTAACGCGGATGCTGCGCGCGAGGTCTTTTTTTGAATGGTGAAGGTTTATGTTTTGTTGGCTTCGTTGGAACGGATCGCAGAGCGCCGCGCCGCTTAGCCTCGTTAGCACATCCGGACACGAAATAAGAAGAAAATGTGCACGACTATGAGAGCTTCAAATCTGAAGAGACGATAATAACAGAAGCAGAACATGCAAGGCGTAACCCCAAAGAGGTTTTCAAACTAAAGGCAAAAGTCATGAATTCAATTTTCAGAAATGTACTAGCAGTTATCGCCGGCGTCGTGATTGGGAGCATTGTAAACATGGGTCTAATCACGATAAGCGGTAAAGTCATTCCACCGCCTGCTGGCGTCGATGTGACGGAATTTGAAAGCTTGAAATCTTCGATGCATTTGTTTGAATCCAAACATTTCATTTTTCCATTTTTAGCTCATGCGTTAGGGAGTTTGGTAGGTGCTTATGTGGCCTCCGTAATAGCTGCGAGTCATAAGATGAAATTTGCACTGGGAATAGGTGCTTTTTTTCTAATGGGAGGCATAATCAATGTCTTCATACTTCCATCTCCTACCTGGTTTGCTGTATTGGATTTAGTTTGCGCCTATATTCCCATGGGGTGGCTTGGTAGCAAATTAGCTGAAAGAAGTATTATAAGAACTGAAAGAGTAAGAGTCGGCGTAAAACACGGAACATGAGAGAAAAACAAGCAGCGTGCGCTAACCGCGGCTTGCTCGCGGACGCTGCAGCGCCGGAGAAGCCGAACTCGTTAGTCCCCCGAGCAAGGTCACTCCTACAAACTGACCGGTGTATACTCTACCTCTCGGACTGCAAGTATTGTCGCGAAGCGGTAACGGCCACAAGCGCGGCCGATCTCCTATCTGGAGGAACACATGAACAAACCTCGCATCTTTCTAGGCTCATCAGGAAAGCAGGAGAAGCTGCTGCTGGCATTGGCACGCGGTCCCGAAGATGTCGCGCACGTAGAACCCTGGACGACATCCTTCAATCCAGGGACCACCACGCTGGAACGCCTCCTTGAGCTTGCCCATGAGGTCGACTTCGCGGCATTCGTGTTCGCTCAGGACGACTGGACGACTAACAGCCCTCAGGCATCGCCTCTGCCGCGGTCCGGTCAGGCTTCTCCGCGAGATAATGTCGTCTTCGAAGCCGGCCTTTTCGGCGGAGCGCTCGGAATGCGCCGAACCTTCATCCTCCATGCGAGCGGCTCGAAGCTTCCAAGCGATCTCCTCGGCCTCACGTGCGTACGGTACGGCGAAGCGATCACCCCGGCCGACATGAGAGTCGTCAACCAGAAGCTCCGGAAGGCGATCGAGAATGAAGGCCGCGTCGCTCGCATCGAAGGCCTATGGTGGCAGTTTTCCCTGACGGAGCGTACCGCGCGCGAGCCTTCTGCCGTGAGCCTTCTGAAGATTTCGCGAGACCGCGACGGTGCACTGGAGCTGGCCGGTCGTTCATGGCAAGAGGATGGCAGTCTGTCAGCGAGATACTGGAGCGAAGCAGTGAAGGAAAGGAAGGAGCCTTCGTGCGTCTTCTACTATTGGAAGGGAGAACGGCCGCTGAACCCGAACGCACCGCAGTTAGACGGGACGGGGGAGATCCGGATGGAGTCGGCCGAGCGTGCATCCGGGTACTTCACGACTCGTGCGGATACGCACCCGAAAGTGAACGCGCGGACGGCCGGTGTCTACTGGCGCGCCGATCCAGAGGACATGAGCGTCCTGGACGGACGCGACGATCGGAAACGCGCGGAGCTCATCGCCGAGCGGCTGAGGCATTGGAAGTCGATCAAGAACGCCTGAGATCAGCGCATGGAAAGCGCCGGGACAAATTGTCACCCATGCTCCTGGACCGTGCGTCCGAGGGGCCCAACCCGCGCATCCAGGGAACGGCTTCGCTTTGCTCCGCTGCCGCTAATCCGCACCAGAAGCATTCTGTTGATTAAGTAAAGCATTTGCATATCAAATCAAATATAAGGTGCGTGACAAATGAGTAAATTGAGACGCAGTCCTTTCAAGGTGAACATACCGGAGAAGAATCCTAATGCTTTCGGTCTTCGAACAAAAGAAATCTCAGCTTGCGCGGAGGCATTGTTTAATTATCGAAATGTTTTGATTTCTGGCCCGAGGGGGATTGGGAAATCATCCCTCGCAAATCAACTTCAGACCATACTTGAGGGAGATAATACCCTCCTGTTACGATGCGGTATTGATGCTACGTTTCCTAAAACCCTTTGTCTGTTTCACGCATGTGATGTTGAGAATACTTTAGAACAACTGGCATTGGACATTTTGTATAACATCGAACAAAAGTGCCTATTACTCAAGCAAAATGGACATGCTAATATTAAACCAACATTCGAAATAAATTTGGGAGTCTTTAAAGCAACTTTGGAATCTGGAGCAGGGATCAGGAAGCGCTCACCCGCAACTGTGGCTAATCAGCTTGTTGCCGGGCTTTCCTCAGCCCTGGCAACACTTACAAAGAACCGATTATTTGAGGGTATAAATATTCTTATCGATGAAATTGATCAGCTTGCTAGTGAAATTAACTTTGGTCATTTCATGAAAATTGTACACGAAGCGATCAATAATCAAGGATTGCAAGGAGTTACCTTCATACTGGCAGGGCAAAAAGGCGTCTATAAGAGATTTGTTTCCGAGGACGAGTCGTTTGAGCGGCTGATTAGGCACGTTCCGATTTCTACTTTAGACGCAGACGCTTCTGATCATGTGTTAGAATTTGCAGCGACTCAAGCTACACCAAAATTCAAAATCGATGAAAAAGGCAAGGCGCTAATACTATCAATCTCGTCTGGATATCCATATGTATTGCATCTTCTCGGAGATTCTGCTTATATAGTGATGGAGGATCTCAGGAAAATGACCTTTCAAGATGTAATTGATGGAATAGAAATAGTACTAAACTCTGATAAGAGGGAGAAATATCTCGAGCGTCTAAAGGATTCAACCAAGCAAGAACGCCACATTCTCCTAACTCTCGCAGAATATTCACCCCAAAGCCTGCCGGCTCGAATCCCAGTTGAATGGTTATCGCAAAGACTCTTGGACTATTTCACTGATAAAAAGGAATTGGAGAATGCACTAGAAGCACTTGTGCATAAGGGGCACTTGACATTAAGAAACGATAAATCAGTATGTGTTTTTTCCGAAGAGCTTTTCAGAATCTTTATTTCTATGATGCGAATTGAACAACACGAATTTCAACTCAGAAAAGCAACGAAGGAAGCCCAAAAGCGGTGGCAGGACGAAGAAGATAAAAAGCTGGTGAGTACAATCCATGCCGGACAGCGAGATTTTTGGGAGTCCTTAGACGAATCTGAAAAGAAGATGGTTCTCCAAAAAATAAAAAACGATCTTAGAAGTGCGGAACACAGCATGGACTGGGACGATGACTTCGGCGACATGATATAAGACTCAACAGACATTCGGCATAAAGAAACTTCTAACACGGGCGTAGAGCGGACAAGGGCTCGGGCATGAATTTAGAGCCTATCCGGAAACCTCATTCTGTCATGCAGAAGGTATCTTGGTAGATTCGGCACCTAGGCCTGAAATCGGCACTGTGCCCGAGTCAACCAAGATCCCTGCGGGATGACATTTCAGGGTTTTCGGACAGGCTCTTAGAGATTTGTTGAATTATGAGCAGTGTGCTCTTCCTGATCGCTCTCTTGCCCTTCCAGCCGCTCACGCCCTACGTTACGCACGGCCTGCAACTCGCCGGAGCTGGAATAATCTGATGAGAAACGGAGGACCCTTTGATACGAAAGGCAACTAATGAAGACTTCGAAGAAATCTTCACCACTATTAATGATGCAGCAATTGCTTACAAAGGTGTGATTCCACCCGATCGATGGCATGAGCCTTACATGACCAAAGTAGAGCTACAATCACAAATAGAGGATGGCGTGCGATTTTCATGTTATGTCGATAACGATGAAATCATCGGAGTCATGGGAATTCAGGAGAAGACGGATGTAGAGTTGATTCGCCATGCATATGTAAGAACGGAACAAAGAAAAAAAGGCATCGGAACCCTCCTTCTTCAAGAACTGATAAAAGATGCAAAGAAGCCTATTTTGATTGGAACCTGGAAGGCTGCCGATTGGGCGATCCGTTTCTATGAGAAGCGCGGTTTTCGTCTTGTGGAAGAAGATGCGAAGAATCACCTACTAAAGAAATATTGGGCAATTCCAGATCGGCAAGTCGAGACGTCAGTGGTTTTAGTAGATGAAAAATACAAGGGATAAAAACCCTTTAATAACGGTTTCATCCTGACGCAGCCCACAATTCTTGATGCCCTCGAACGCTTCTTGGAAGTGGAAAAAGTAAAGTTTGAAATTAACTATTGACGCGATTGCAAGCTAAGACAACTGCCTAACACTCGTCGATGGTTACTTCTATGTCAGTGCAACGCAGCCGACGCTGCGTTCCTTTCTTTGCGACGGTGCTCGCGGCACTTCTCGGAAGTGCGTATCCCGCACCGCAAGTCCAGCTGCCCCTGTTGGCGCCCGCGCCGGACTCGCCGATTGCCGTTGGGGACGCACCGGGGAACGTCGCCCTAGGTGAGGTGAATCAAGACGGCAAGCCTGACCTGGTGGTGGCGAGCGGGCGCGGCATCACCGTGCTGCTCGGTCAGGGTGATGGGCGGTTTCGCGTCGCGCCCGGCAGCCCGATCAAATTGCCCGACCGTTCCACCGAAATGTTGTTGCGCGACCTCAACGGCGACGGTAATCTGGACCTGGCGCTCGCCAACCACGACAGCTACGGCGTGATGCTCCTCTTCGGCGATGGGAACGGCGGCTTCGTCCTTGCGCCCCATTCCCCCGTGATCATGAAGGAAGGCCAGCACCCGCACACGCACGGCCTCCATGCCGGTGACCTAAACGGCGACAGCAAACTTGACCTCGTCAGCGTCAATAGCGACGACAACGACGTGTCGGTTGCCTTTGCCGACGGCAAGGGTGGCTTCACACGCGCCGCTTCGCCCTTCGCAGTCGGGCCCAGCCCGTATCCGGGCGCGCTGGGCGACCTCAACGGCGACAGCCATCTCGACATCATTGCCACCAGCACGGCTCGCCGTACTCCCCAGCAGGAGGCATCGACGCGCGGGTTGATGGTGTTGTTCGGCGACGGCCGCGGCAAATTTCGCGGGGGCCCTGTCCCTCTGCGAACGGTACTGCCATGGTTCGTGGCCGTCGCCGACGTGAGCGGCGACCGTAAGCCCGACCTGGTAGCGACCCACGCCGAGCGCAGCGAGTTGACGGTCCTGACCGGCGACGGCAAGGGCGGCTTCACGGAGACGCCCGGCTCGCCGTTCGACCTGGGCCATGCGGCATGGCACGTGGCCATCGCGGACGTGAACGGGGATGGCAAGGCCGACGTGGCTGCCGCGGCGGGCGATGGCGTGCGCGTCATGCTCGGCGACGGACGAGGCGGCTTCCAGCCAGCGCCCGGCTCGCCGTTCGCTAGCGGCAAAGGGTCGTGGCAACTCGCGGTCGGTGACGTGAACGGGGACGGCGAGCCCGACGTGGTCACGAGTAACCTCGAGGCCCGCACTGTGACCATCTTGCTTGCTCAATAAGCGCTGCCGCAGAGGATACTGGCCACCGCCGAACAAAGCACTGTAGCTGACGGCGGCCAGGCAATTCGGTTTCGCGCGGCGCTCTGTTCCTGGAGGTGGGCCGCCGCAGCTTAGCTTCGTTATTAGCCAGCAAATACACGTTCTCATAGGCCGGGAACGTGAGATGGTCCGTTCTCGGCAGTCTCCCGCGTCGCCTGCGCGTAAACGCGAGAGCACCATCACTCGAGGACGGGTCGCATTCTTTAGCCACTATTCCGAGCAGGCAACGCTCACCGCACGGATGTTGTCTCACATGGGCAAACTGCTTGCTCACAACCCAATGACCTCGACCGACGCATGATGCCCTCATCGTTCATCAGTCTTGCCCTTGTCTGCATGTGCGCAGCGAGTTCGCTGGCACAAAGGTCTCTGGTCCTCACCGAGGTGACGGTGATTGACGGCACCGGAGCGGCGATTCGCCCAAACAGTGCAGTCATCATCACAGGCAACCGCATTGACAGCATTGTCGACACGCGCCGTCGCGAGTCGTTTCCCAGAGACGCGCGCGTTATTCCGGCGCCGGGCAAGTTCGTCATCCCAGGTTTGTGGGACATGCATGTCCACCTGGGCGCCAAAGATCTCCCGTTATTCGTCGCGTACGGCATCACTGGTGTGCGAGACATGGGGAACAGACTCTCTGATGTCGATTCGTGGCGCGAACAGATCGCCGATGGGACATTGATCGGACCAGAGATCTTCCGCGTGGGTCCGATACTCAACGGGCAGGTGTTCGGCCCGATGCACGTCCAGGTCGGCAACGAATCAGAAGCGAGAGCTGCCGTCCGCGTCTTGAAACACGTTGGCGTCGACGCCATCAAGCTGCACAACATGTTGCCGCGTGAAGCGTATTTTGGCCTCAGCGACGAGGCCAAGAAGCTCGGAATACCATTCGTTGGCCACATTCCCGTGACCGTCACAGCGCAGGAGGCGTCGGACGCTGGTCAGGCCAGCATCGAGCACATGGAAACCTTGTTCGAGGGCGGCTCGCCGCTGAAACGAGAGGACACGCCGGCTCTGTTCGAACGATTCGTGAGGAATGGCAATGCGTATACGCCTACGCTCGTCAACTACCGCGGGAGCGCCGAACCCGCAAACATCGACCCCGCATTACTGCAGAAGTACCCAGATATTCCCGCTGGCCGGAAGAGGATATTTAACCAGTTTCTCGAATTGCTCCGCCTTATGAGCGAAAGCGGCGTCCTACTGATGACCGGAACCGACCTGGGTTCGAAGTGGATCTCGCCAGGCTCGAGCCTGCACGACGAGCTTGCGATCTTCGTCGAGGCAGGCCTGACCCCAATGCAGGCTCTGCAAGCTGCCACGCGTAATCCGGCGCGATTTCTCCATGTTGAAGCCGGAACGATCGAACCAGGAAAGGCGGCGAATCTTGTACTGCTTGATGCGAATCCATCAGAAGACATTCGCAACACCGGGAGAATTCATGCCGTGATACTCAACGGCAGATTGCTGGACAAATCGCAGTTACAGCGGCTGCTGCAGAATTCACATTCGAAGTGACGCACCGAGTGCCCAAGGCGAGTCTTCTACCGCAGCGGAGAGGGCGAAATGGAAATACGCAAGACGCTGTATGTAACCAGCCGGGAGGAATGGCGCGCCTGGCTCACGAAGCATTATCAGTCTGAGACCGAGGTTTGGCTGATCTACTACAAGAACCATACCGGTAAGCCTCGCATTTCTTACGACCATGCGGTCGAGGAGGCTCTATGCTTCGGTTGGATCGATAGCATCGTCAAGAGGATGGACGACGAGAAGTTCGCGCAGAAGTTCACTCCTCGCCGCGACGGCACCAGGTGGTCGGCGCTGAACAAACGAAGGCTGCGCAAGCTGTTACGCGAAGACCGAATGACCGAGGCCGGGCTAGCGAAGGTCGACCTCGTGACGCTCGGCGAGGAAGCACAGGCGAAACCGAGCGAGGGGAACGCGGACATCCCGCGCTTCGTCAGACAGGCGCTGATGGCAAACACGAAGGCCTGGAAGAATTTCCAGAGCCTCACCTCATCCCGTCGCAAAGCTTACATCCGTTTGATAATGGACGCCAAGAAAAAGGAGACGCGCGAGCGGCGGTTGCGAGACGCCATCTCCCTTCTGGAGCAGAACAAGGGCGATCCGGATGATATCCCTCGATTTGTGAAACACGCGCTGATGGCGAGCGCGAAGGCCTGGGAGAACTTCCGGAACCTCGCGCCTTCCTATCGCAGGCACTACATTGGCTGGATCATGCACGCTGCGAAAGAGGAGACGCGCAAGCGGCGGCTGCGAGAAGCCGTCTCGCTCTTGGAGCAAAACAAGAAACTCGGCCTTAAATGACAGGGGAACGCCGCCGAACCAGGGAGATCCTCCCAGGCCGCCGGCAGCTTATCGCATCGGCCTCTCCATCCTGAACCGCTGGGCGGCGGGCGAGGCGAATCCGTGGGCCGGCGCTGACTGGAACGCCAGTTGGCAGGGCACCACAGTTACCGAGGATCAGTGGCGAACTCTACGCGACGGTCTCCGCCACGAAGCCGAAAAGTGGCGGAAAGTCGTCGCCACCCGCACGAATTGGGACGACGTGGGCGCTGCCGCCGCTCTCTCCGCGGCCGCTCACACGGCGTATCACTTGGGGGCAATCAGGCAAATCCTGGCGGGGCTGAATTCTTAGCATGACGAGCTAGAAGGGGGACATCGTAGATTCCCAAGGCCGAACAACCGTAGGCAGTTGACCGGGCCGGCATTCTGGTTGTGCGCGAGTTGAAGCCGTTGCAGTCGGCCCGGCAACTGATCCGGAGCGTTAGTGCGATGAACCAGCACCGGAGCGAAGCCGAGATGAATATCGCGATCGATATCTTTCGACCTCGGCATGCAAGCCGGTTCGCAGAGCTCAATCGTGAGTGGCTCGAAAGGTACAACCTCATGGAGTCGTCAGAGGAAGAGCAGCTTGCTGATCCTCAGGCGCACTTCCTCGATTGCGGTGGCCAGATTTTTGTCGCGCTTCATGACGACAACGTTATAGGTACCTGTGCCGTTGTTCCGCATGGTGTCGACGAATTTGAGCTTGCCAAGCTCGCGGTATCGTCGGAGTTTCGCGGCCAAGGCATTGCACGCCGTCTGGTAGAGCGTTGCATCGCCTACGTGCGGGAGCAGGGTGTCCGTCGCGTGATCCTGGTTTCAAACTCGCAGCTGAAAGCGGCACTGCGTTTGTACGAATCATTAGGATTCAAGTATTGTGCGCTTCCAGAAGTCAGAAAGTACGAGGTCGCAGATGTCTACATGGTATTGGATTTGGACATCGCGGAGCCAGCGAAATAACCCACAAAAGCACAACCGAAATCCAAAGAAGAGAAGATGCATCAAGCAGAAGTCGAAGCATTCGTGGCTGAATTGGAAAATGTCCAGCGAGAAGAAGCCTTTGGATATTTGTTTTTCTTTGTAGGCAATGACCACCGTCTACCATTTGTAACTATTGCAAATTCCGATCAGGATTTCGACAACGTGTCAAACCTCAATCGAGATGGGGTATTCCGAATTAATATCGGAGTAAGTAAAGAGACGTATAAGAACTTGATTGGCGAACCCAGTTCAGAACCAGTTGATTATTCGGTGCTGGACACTTTCCTTCCACATCCTGAGTATTCAAAGCAGAATTTCATCTGTATACTTAATCCATTCGGCGAAAACGTCGATACAACAAAGAAACTGCTAGTGGAGGCACACTCCATTGCGGCAGCTCGACTCCAACGCAAAGCGAAGGAATAGCTTCTGATACTGGGCTAACCATGTCATATGTTGCGGACGGCGCAGCCGTGCCGTCAATTTCATGATTGGTGGATTTCAACAGCGGTGTTCGTCCTGAACGCCGTGGAAGCTGCGCCGCCGCACAGCCTTGCGTTGGGCGCCAGAGAAGGCTGTGAGTGTCGACGTTGTCTAACGCGGTCGTCGAATCGGAGGCCCGGGCCTTACGCAGGCGCTAATTGAACTCCTCGTCTGTGAGCAACGGGTTCATGTTTGCGGCGGTCGTGAACCGAAAGAACAAATGAAACAGAGCAGAAAGGAAAAGACAGAAATGCAAAGAGCAAAAGAGCTGAAAGCAAAACAACGCGAAGAACTACTCAGAACATTGCAAGCCCGTTTTGAGAAAAACATGATCCCGCCAAAGGCGGGGCTTGAATGGGCTAAAGTACAAACAAAGCTGGAAGCTAATCCCGAAAAGCTGTGGTCGCTCAACGAAATGGAAAGAACCGGCGGTGAACCGGATGTTGTTGGTTATGATAAAAAGACGGGGCGCCTGCCTGCCGGCAGGCAGGAATACATTTTTTATGATTGTTCAGCGGAAAGTCCCAAAGGCCGCAGAAGTGTTTGTTACGACCGTGAAG
>JBOHQX010000352.1:0-11267 GCA_050732395.1 bacterium | reverse complement strand
TGGTTTCGTGGAATCGAGCTATAATCATTGCATCCCTTCGGGATTAAGAGCCTAGAGATAAACAGAAAAAGGGTGGGGTGAGTTGAGCAATACAAAATACGTCACCGAATTTACGAGGCAGAGCACTTAGCGAAATCTCTGCATCTTTGCGTGAAAGTTTTTGCTTTTTTTGCACAGATTTCACTATTAGGGCACTACAACGGATTTTCAGACAAGCTGAAATCCGTAGCCCTGCGGGCGGCTCGAACGGATAGAACACTCAATCTTTCCATCCGTTGGTCTTAATCAATCCGTTGGAAAAAAAGTTAGAATTTTATTCTATGTTTGATTCTTTAAACGCCTACCTCATTGCGCATTGGCACCTGCTGTTCAATCGCCTTGATTCAAGGACTCGCACATTTTCTGAATTTAAGAAACCTGAGAGACATTCATTTTTGCTCCAATAAGTCAATCCACCCCACTCTCCTCAACTCAACCCGCGTGCTAATTTTGTCTTTTAGAAGTTTACTCCACCGCTTCGCCTCTTATTTGCGCAAGTATGCCGCGACTTATCTCGACCAGAAGCCAGTGCAATATCACCTCGACTTTCCACAAACCATGTCTGGCCATATGCTCACCTCAGAGTTTCGCAGGCATATCTTCATCGTGGGATGCGATACTGTCCAGCTTGCTTTTTGGAACGATTACTGTTATATTTGTCGGTATCAAAATGAAAAATGGAAGGGAAGTAACATGCCTCAATCAAAACGCCGAAAAAAAATCATTTATCATTACACGGTCGTTTTTGAGCGTGAGCCAGACAGTGGCTATCATGCCTTTTGTCCGGCGCTCAAAGGCTGTCACAGTCAAGGAGATACGTACGAAGAAGCGGTTGCGAACATCAGGGAGGCCATTTCGCTCTATCTTGAAAGCTTGCACGCGCACGGCAAAGTTCCACCTCAAGAGGAATTGCTGATCCAGCCGATGCAGGTTGCCGCATGAAATGGCGTTCGGCCACTTCATCCGATCTTGTTCGTGTAGCGCGGAAACTTGGTTTTGAAAAGGACAGGCAGAAGGGAAGTCACGCGATCTATCTGCGCAAGACGGACGAAGCGCGCGTTGTCATACCTGTGTACAAAGGCAAGTCCATCAAACCCAAAACGCTCGCCGGTATCATTCACGATTTGGGGCTCACCTCACAAGAGTTTGAACGAATGCTTTGATCTCCTTTTGAAAGAGCTTTCAGATTTATTCCAAGATTGCTTCTTTAAACGCCCTACCTCATTGCGCATTGGCACCTGCTGTTCAATCGACTTGATTCATGCTGATCGCGCCCGGCATCCCTCGCGATATAGCCTCCTGCCAAAGCCATTCTTGTGCAAATAAATAGACTCGCCGTTTTGCGCAATTTGCTGGTACTGTGATGTTGACACTGTAAAAACGTGTTATCACCTCTCGCCTGACGGAGCTTGGGGCTCCCGCCGGAAGAGCACCCTCGCCAGGCGTTAGCCGTACCTGTCAATTTTCCACCTCTCGCCAAAGCGCGTACTGCTTGCAAAGCACATCACACCAAACTAGGGAGAGAATTCATGAAGGGATTACGCTTGAAATTCAAACTCGGAGCTTTTACGATTGGAATGCTGCCACTATTGTTGGCAATCTCGAGCTCCTATTCCCAAGACATTGATGTGCCGGCAGCCGCAAAGGCCATCCAAAATAAAGCAACCAAGTCAGCGCTCCCGCCGCATGAAAAAAAACTGCAAGGCGATCTGCACGAAGCCCTCAAACGTATGAAATCCGCCGGCATTACCCGGGCGAATGCCAGGCAACAGAACGTCAAAGCGCGGTTCTCGACGCCGTTGCTCGAGGTGGACGACCAAGGCCGCTTTCTCGTTAACGTGAGAACGAGCGACATTACGCCCGCCTTGCGCGCCGATCTCAAGCGCCTGGGATTCGAGTTGATCGCCTCCACTGACAATTTGAAAGTCACGCCCAATCATCAGATGATCACCGGCTGGATTCATTTTGATCGCCTCCTGGACATTGCCCGGCTTTCTTCAATATTCCACGTTCGACCCGCCGACAAACCCGTGGTCTTGACCGGCGGCGTGACCAGCGCCGGAGATGGCGTTCTGAGGGCGGACCAGGCGCGCGGCAATTTCGGAGTGGATGGCTCTGGCCAGATCGTTGGGATTATCTCCGATGGTGTAAGCCATCTCTCGGCTTCGCAAGCGAGCAACGATTTGCCTGGTACCGTTAATGTCATCAACAATCGCTTTGGTGGCGATGAGGGCACGGCGATGTTGGAAATCGTTCATGATCTGGCCCCCGGCGCCGGCCTCGCCTTCGCGGACTTTGGCATGAGTCAAGTGGATTTTGCCAACAACATCAACCTGCTGCGGCAGGCCGGTTGCACCGTCATATCCGACGATATTATCTATTTTCTCGAGCCGGTTTATGAGGATGGTATCATCGCCCAAACAGTTAACGACGTTGTCAACAATCATGATGTGGTTTACACCTCTTCCGCTGGCAATCAACACCTGGATCATTACGAGGCCGATTTTGTTTCTCCAGATGCGGATGGCTTTCACGACTTTGCGGTCGGCGATGAGACCATGAACGTCAATTTAGGAGCCGCGGCTACCATCCGAGTGGTGCTGCAATGGAACAATCAGTTCGGTAAATCCCTTGATGATTATGATCTCTATCTCTATGACGCCACGCTCAGCGCGATCCTCGCCGCGGGTGAAAATATACAGGATGGCAATGATGACCCCGCAGAACTGTTGGCCTACACCAATCCCAATGCCTTCGCCATTACGGTGCACCTTGTCGTCAGCAAGTTTGCTGGGGCGGCGCGAAACTTTTCCATTTATACCTTTGGTGGAGGAGTGACCCCGACGCAATATGCCGGCGGTGGCGGCGCCATTTACGGCCATGCCGCGGCGCAAGGATGCCTGGCAGTAGGCGCCATTGACGCCAGTGATCCCGGCAACGATAATATTGAATCCTTCAGCTCGCGCGGACCCTCCCGTATTTACAGTTACGATGCTCTCGGCAATCCGATCAGTTTTGTAGATCGCGCCAAGCCGGAGCACGCCGCCATAGATGGCGTTCAGACCAAGACCGGACAATTGGGGTGGTTTGGCAACCCATTCTTTGGAACTTCGGCGGCCACGCCGCATACGGCCGGTGTTGCCGCGCTCATTCGCCAGGCGGGCTCATCCTTAACGGCAGTCGAAGTGGCGCAGATTCTAAACGATACGGCGGCCGATTTGGGCGCGGCTGGATTCGACTATCTCTTCGGCAACGGCAGAATTGACGCCGTCCAAGCCCTCACGCCGCGCACCGCCTGGGTCGCGCGTTACAATGGCCCGGCAAATGCCGGTGATGAAGCCAATGCACTGGCGCTCGACGCTGCCGGCAATGTTCACGTGACCGGTCACAGCCTGGGCACGGGTGGCAATCGTGATTACCTGACTTTGAAATACAACACTGCCGGCGTGCGGCAGTGGAGCGCACGCTTCAATGCGCCTGCCAATAATGTCGACGAAGCCAAAGATATTGCAGTAGATGCTTCCGGAAATGCGTATGTAGCAGGATTCAGTCACGGCGCGAATGGAAATCCTGATTATCTCACCGTCAAACACAACAGCGCTGGTGTGCGGCAATGGACCGCGCGCTACAACGGACCCGGCAATGGCGATGACAAAATCAATGCCCTGTCTATCGATGCTGCCGGCTCTGTCTTTGTCACCGGGAGCAGCTTGGGCGCGAATGGCAATCCGGACTACGCCACCCTCAAGTACAACAGCGCTGGCGTGCGGCAATGGGTCAAGCGTTACAATGCCGTTGCCAATAATGAAGATGAGGCCAAAGATCTCGCCGTTGATGCTTCCGGCAATGTTTATGTAACCGGAAACAGTTTCGGCGCAAATGGGAATCATGATTTTTTTACCATCAAATACAACAATGCCGGCGTGCAGCAATGGGTGGGGCGCTACAACGGTCCCGGCAACGGTGATGACAAAGCGAATGCCTTGGCCATTGACAACGCCGGCAATGTCTATGTCACGGGGCACAGCATGGGCTTGAGTGGCACTCCGGATTATGCGACGATTAAATATAATACCGCGGGTGTGCAGCAATGGCTGGCGCGCTACAATGCCACCAACAATCATGATGAAGCCAGGGACATTGCAGTGGACGGTTCCGGCAATGTGTTCGTGACGGGATTCAGCTACGGTGCCAGTGGGAACCACGACCATGTCACGATAAAATACAATAGTGCCGGTGTGCAGCAATGGGTGGGACGCTACAACGGGCCGGGCAACGGCGACGACCAGGCCAATGCCCTGGCTCTCGACGGCGCGGGTACAGTTTACGCTACCGGACGCAGTTTTAGCACGCTCGGCATGCAGGACTATGCCACGATTGCCTACAACAGTGCTGGTGTACGGGTGTGGGTTGCGCGCTTTAATGCGCCGGCCAACAATACCGACGAAGCCAGGGATATTGCCGTAGATGCTTTCGGCAATATTTGCGTTTCGGGCTACAGTTTGGCGGCCAACGGGCAAGCGGATTACGTCACCATCAAGTATTCCATTTCGAGTGCAACCGCCAACAATGCACAAATTGCCAATACGGAGAACGAGATTCTCGATGAAGACGAGGGTGAAAATCACCGCGTCGTGGATAAAAACAACGCTGCGCCTGCTGATTTTGCGTTGTTGCAGAATTACCCCAATCCCTTCAATCCCACGACCACCATTCATTTCACTTTGCCGGTCGCGAGCAAGGTGAAGGTGACGATTTATAATGTGAATGGAGAGCTGGTACGGAAATTTATGGAGGGAGATCTGCCGCCAGGCTATCACGAGTTGACCTTTGCCGCCGGTGACCTGTCGTCTGGAGTTTATTTTTATCGTCTGGACGCTGGTGATTTTACCGCGAGTCGGAGGATGATTCTGACGAAATAGGCCCTAGCCCGCTCGACGTTGCCCTATTCAAGCCGAGATATCGGTCAAGAAACTCGTAAGCGAATTGATGGTCAAACCCCGAGTTTTGCAAAACCACGATGCCGATTTTCTCATCGGGGAGGAATGCGATCTGGGAGAGATAACCGTGCAGGCCGCCGCTGTGGAAGACCAGCTTGTGGCCGGCATAATCGAAGACGCGCCAGCCCAGGCCGTAGTGCGCCAAGCGGATACGCCGGTTCCAATTGAAACGGCGCCGTTCACGCGGTGTAGCAACCAGCGGCGCGCTCACTTCTTGCACGAGCTGCAGCGAAATCACCTCCGGCATCCCGCCCATCAGCGCGCGCAGCCACAGCGCCATGTCGTGAACGCTGGCATTGACGCCGGCGGCCGGCAACACGGAGTAATATGTATCGCGGATATGCGCGGGCAGCCATTGCGCTTTTCCCATAACGTGCGGAGAGGCGAAATTTCCCGAAGCCAGCAGGCCAGCCTTGCTTAAAGAGGCGTTGGCCATGCCCAGTGACCTGAAGATGCGCTCCGTCAACAGCTCCTGATAAGTTCTGCCCGTGGCATTGGCGATGATCGGCGCGATCAGACTGTAGGCCACGTTTTGATAGGCGTAACATTCTCCAACCGGTCCCGTGATCGGAGCTTCTTTCAAGTATCCCGCCATCCTCTCAAACTCGACATTGTCCTCGATCATCCCATCGTAAGCATGTGCCAGCAAACCGGAAGTATGGCTCAACAAGTGGCAGATGGTGAGCTTTTGCGCATTGGCGCCATTTTTGAGCGCAAAATCCGGAAGATACTTCTGCACGCGGTCATCCCATTGCAACACCTCATCGTGTACGAGCATACCGGTGAGCACCGAGGCGAAGCCCTTTGACAATGAAGCGATGCGAAAAGAGGTATTGGCGTCGATCTTCTCCTGGGCATTGATGCTCCGGCGGCCAAAGCCCTTCAAGTAAACGATCCGGTCTGCGGTAGCAATGGCGATGGCTACACCAGGTGCTTTTGATTTCACCAAAGTGCTTTCGACGAAAGCTTCATATTGCAGCAAAAGCCTGTCAGGTGCAGGGATGAGGTTGGGCGTACTATGCGAAGAGGGCGATTCCGGGAGAGTGCCCAAAAGCACACCTAGCAATATCGCGAATTGGAAAAGGCGAAAGGAAGGTGACAAGCGGCTCATATAGACTCAAGATGATCATTAAACGAAAAGGCGTTCTCACGCCCAGAAATCTTCTAAAATTTCTATGGACTGCCATATTGACCACGATAGCCGGGCTACTGGACACGGGTCGTCAATGACTCACAAAGACAAAAAAAGTGGTCGCGAGCGAGACCAGGTTGGCTTTTGTCTGCGGGTAATAAGTTCTGCGGCAAAAAATAACGACTTTATCGCTAAAAAGAAAGTGAATTGTTGTTCGCGGCCGGAGGCGATTTCCAGGCCGTTGACTACGAGGTCGTATGGTAAAGGCTTCCAAATAGTCAAGAAGAAGTTTTGCGTTGACAAGCCACTTTTGAAGACTTCCGCAGCCTGAGTTCTCAGATTACTTGAGAAGAAGACTTTGGTGTAATAACGATTTTGTCCAAAACGCCAAGCAAAAAAGCTCTTTGAAATCAATCAATCGTAAAGGAATGACTACTTTACGGTTGATTTGCAGCAAGGGTAACGAGTAAGAGTATGAGTACGGGTAGGAGGACGAGCGAAAAAAACCTCCCCCACAGGTTGGGGCAGTGCCGTCTCTAATACCTCATCTTCGGCTCCGTCTCCGATTCCAATTCAGCGTTGCATTCCGTAAGCCGCACTGCTTGGTCTCGTTTCCCATCCACGCGGGGAAGGTTTCAAGAGCGACGCACTCGAAGAACGCGTCGACTCTGAACAAATCCAAAATAGAAAAAAGAATGGAGATTTGCAAGATCAGAAACAACTAGTTCGCAAGCACAAAATGTTTTTGGGCACGCGAATAAATGGCGCGGTTCTGTGCGTCGGCCACCGTGACTTCCAAACAGTAGTCACCTTTCTTGAGCTGGCGCAAATCGAGTGCGAGCAACTCTTCAAGAGTCTCATGCGTCACCTGGCGGGTCACGGTCACGCTAATGGCCACGGCATTTTTGTCCGGACGGGAGGCGGGTTCTGGCTCCACCGGGCTGGCGCAGTCTTTCCGGGCAATGATTTCATACGTCAACTCGCAATCGCGCGTGCGAAGATTGTAAATCTCGAAATAGCAGAGCACCGGAAAAGCCTTGCGAACTTTGTCGAAGGGATAAGGTGCAACGATGCGGTCCTGTTTTCGCACGGCTGGCAAGATTTGCTTCTGCTCTTCATTCGTGATTTCGAAGAGCAACTGTAAATCGCTGACCATGAGCGCGGAACCCGTAAAGTCGCGCACTACGATCTCCCGGCGCATATAGCCCATCTCCTCCTTGCGCTCATTCCGGATTTGCAAAGTCAGATCGCCGTTATGCGGAGCCGTGCTCAACACCAGCTTGCCCACCGCGTTCGGAAACTCGTGCGCCGCCGCTAACCCTAACGGCAATGCCAAACACCAGCGCTCGTCGCGCCTCGGGATGAAATTCTGGTCGCGCAGCAGTCCGCGATATTCGAGACGCAGGGAATCCTTTGCCTCGCGTGCCAGGTTTTTCACCAAGTTTTTTTCAAGTGGTGCAAGCATCGCGATCTCGATTCTCGTTTCGCCCTGTGGCCCACGGAATTGCGCGAGCGCATCGCGAAATTTGACCTTGTTGCGCGCTTCGAGCTCATCGTGTGCTGCGGCCGGCGCCACACGCTGCGCCTGCGTTATTTCCGCCTTCGCATGCTGCGCCGCGGCGAAAAGAAAGGCATGCGGCTCTTGCCGGGCAATCGTTAGCGGCTCGTGGCTGGTTGAAAAACTGTTCGGGCTCAACGGCGCATCGTTCAAATCGAGCCATCTGGCAAAGACGCGCCCGAGCACCGGGGAGACCGTCGCCCTTTGCCGCGCCACTGCGATCAGAACTTGTGCTTCGGTAAACGGATCGTAGATCTTTTTTCCGGACAAAATCAGGAAGAGATTCTCAATCTCGCGATAGATTTCGCCTTCGCGCCGGAAGTGTACGATGAAGTTGCGCGTCACATTCTCATACGACCACGTTTCATTCGGGAGAATCTCCAGCGAGCCGAAGTCTTCATAACGGTAAGAGGGCTTGCCATATTTGAGGTAATACTTGCCACGATCATCCACGAATGGCGGCTCGCCCTGCGGAAAGTTTTTGCGTGCATAAGCCCGGCGCTGGAGAAAATCGCGCAGCCAATCGTTCTCAGGCATGAGCGGGTTGGGATTCGAAGCGCGCCAATAGCGCTCGACAAAAGCTTTGCGCGCCTCCCAGGAAGAGAGCGAGTCATAGTCGGCGCGCGCGTCTTTTTCCAAGAGCAGGAGAAACTCCGCTTCAAATTCGGCTTGGAAAAGGTCTTGGCCGGCAGCGCGAAGCGCGGCGAGATACTGTTGCTCTGATTCAAGCACCTCGCCGCGGTTTTGGAATGCCACCGCTGAGAATGTGCGTTGCAGAGCGCGATCTCCGGCAGCGGCGCCGTTGAGTGTGAGGGCAAGCGCGAGCAAGGCCGTCCTGCACGGGCGATGGTGCAAAGAAAAACAACCGGCATGGCGGTTTTGGTCGGATTCGCCACGCGCCTCGGCACCACTCAAGTTTTTCAGGCCAAGGTCAAAACGTGCTTTCACGGATTTGATCCGAGATCATCTTTGCAATAGCAAGCTTGTGAAGCATTGGCACTGATCACAATTCTACCAAGATGCTTTCAGAATGACACGGCAGAAGGATCCGGCGGATTTAGCCGCCCGTACGCTCCAGCTCGATCACCGGGCTTGTTTCCGTGCCGATACCGAGCGGCTGCCATTTGTGCTGATCTTCGTTGCGCAGACGATGCTTGGCGCCGCCGCGGGCATGGGTCTTTTCAAATCCCTCGGGCTCAATCACGATTTGCTTTCCTTCTAGTAAACCCAACACGCCTTCTTGCCCGGGCTCGGGCCGCCGCGTGACTTGTTGTTCGAGAGGCTTGATCAAATTCGGATCGTAGGCATCCGGCTCGGTGTAGGTGGTGATAAAGCCCTCGAAATTGCGCAAAACAATTTTGCCATTGCCCTGCGAAATCACGTATTGCGGCATCACTGGAATCTTGCCGCCGCCGCCCGGCGCATCGACCACGTAAGTCGGAACGGCGTAGCCGGAAGTGTGGCCGCGCAAGCCCTCGATGATTTCAATTCCTTTGGACACCGGCGTGCGGAAATGGCCGGCGCCTTCCACCAAGTCACATTGATACAAATAATACGGCCGGATGCGAATCTTGACCAAATCGTGCACCAACTCGCGCTGAATGTGAACCGAATCATTCACGCCGGCGAGCAGCACGCTTTGATTGCCCAGTGGAATGCCGGCGCGTGAAAGCTTGTCGCACGCGCGCGTGATTTCCGGGGTGATTTCCTTGGAGTGGTTGAAATGCAGATTCATCCACAGGGGATGATACTTCGCCAGGGTTTCGCAAAACTCCTCGTCGACGCGCTGCGGCAGAAAAATGGGCACGCGCGAGCCGATGCGTATGATCTCGATGTGCGGTATGGCGCGCAAGCGGCCGAGCAGATAGTCGAGCATCTTCGGCGGCATGATCAGCGGATCGCCGCCCGAGAGCAATACGTCGCGCACCTGCGGTGTTTTTTCGAGATACTCGATCTGCATGTCGAATTCTTTGCGGTTGAATTGCGCGCTGGCGTCGCCCACGATGCGGCTGCGCGTGCAGTAGCGGCAATAGGTCGCGCATTGCGTCGTCACCAGCATGAGCACGCGATCGGGGTAACGGTGCACCAGGCCCGGCACCGGCGAGTGCTTGTCTTCCGCGAGCGAATCTTCCATCATGGAAGTGAAGGGCACCATTTCCTCGGCGGTGGGGATGACCTGGCGGCGCACTGGACAGTCGCGGCTGTCAGGATCGATCAACGAGGCAAAATAGGGCGTGATATCCACGCGGAACAAATTATTGGCACGCAGCGCTTTCTGTTCGCTTTCGGTGAGATGGACGATGCGCTCCAACTCTTCCACGGAATTCAAGCGGTTGCTGAGCTGCCAACGCCAGTCTTGCCATTTTTCGTCGGGCACGTCTTGGTAAACTGCAGGACGGGGAGTGTGGCCTAAACCGCCGTTGCGAGAATTCTGGTCTTGAAACATGGCGGTGCTCCTTCTGGTTTATTGAGATTGAGGATAGTGATCGCGACCATTCAGAAAATGATGGCTCTAAGATGACGGACGATTTGGTGCGTTGATTGACCAAAGCCAGCCAAGCTCCGCACATGCAGGAATGAGAACGCGGAATTTAGTGAAATGCAGCAGTCATGACGCTACGCAGTATTTTGGGGCACAATTGTATCATACTTTTAAAGGTACGTTCTTACCGGATAAAAAGCAAAACCTTTTGCATCATTCTTCAGGTTTGCGCATATTGCGGAGGTCAGCCCGATTCGCAGCCTGGCCCTTCAACCTCCTGACAAGAGATGAGATGATTTGCAATTTCATGCAAATCGCCCAACATTTTTCATTTGGACGGATGGAGATGACGGCCAAAATCAACGCGCGGACGCGCGCCGGAGAGCGCGTCGATCAGGATGGATTTCTCCGATTGTTGTCGCAGCAGATCATTTTTGAAAATGTTCCCACCACCTTGATGTCCCAGCTCTCGCCGGACATGCTGCGCGAAATTGCCAAAGACGAAATCATCATTCAAGAAGGGGAGGAAGCGCTCCGGCTCATTGTCATTCTCGCCGGCAGTGTCAATATCGTGCGCGGAGAAGTGCTGCTGGTGCGGCGCGGGGCGAACGAGATGATCGGCGAGCAGGGCGTAATCGATCGCGCACCCTACAGTGCCAGTGCGATCGCCCATGAAGAGGTGATCGTGCTCGCCATTCCGGCCGAGCTGGCGCGGCAGTTTCTGCTGGATTCCCGTTTCACATTGAACGTCATTAGGAGCTTGTCCTCAAAATTACGTGAAGCCACCCACGAGCAAGCTACACGATTTGCCAATGAAGAGAACATGTTCGCCGCGTTTCGCAGCCACGTGCATCCGCGGGTGCTCGATGATTTGCTGGCCAAAGGCCTGAGCGCATACGGCGCGCCGCGCTACATCGACTGCGCCATCCTGTTTACCGACATGCGATCCTACACTTCGCTTTCGCTGGAGGCTGCGCCGGAAGAAATCGTCAACGAGCTCGGCCTGTATCTCGATGCCATGATCGAGATCATTCACACGCATGGCGGCATGATCGA
>JBOHQX010000351.1:0-10646 GCA_050732395.1 bacterium | reverse complement strand
AGACCAGAGGTTTTATCCGTTGGACTTGATCTATCCGTTGGTCGCTCTTCCATCCGTTGGCGATTTTTTTGGTCTCGTGCTGCCCGTAAGGGCTTCGGTTTTCGGCTTGTCCGAAAATCCGAGGTAGTATCTTACTGTGCGCCTTGAATGAAAAAAAAGTGATTCTGCGTGAGCTTGCGGCAGATGCCCTTGGAGAAATCGGTAGTGAGCGCAGCCTTACTGGCTTGCTAATGGCTTTGAAAGACAAAGAGCATCTTGTACGGAAGAGCGTGGCTAGGGCCCTAGGCAAAATAGGTGATGTGCGCAGCGTTGACGCCTTGCTTCTTGCATTGAAGGATGAATACACTAACGTGCGTCTATGCGCAGTTGTGGCACTTGGCGAAATTGGTGGCGAGCGTAGTGTTGACCCGTTATTGTTGGCTCTGATGAATGATGAAAGTAGGCACGTGCGTGAGCGCGCAGCTAGGGCACTTGGCGCAATAGCTAGTGAACGGAGTTTTGGCGCCTTGTCGTTGACTCTGACCGATGAAGATCCGATCGTGCGTCAACGCGCGGCTGAAGCGATTAACAAAATTGGTAACGACCGCTGCATTGAAACTTTGCTACGGGATTTGGAAGACGAAGAGTGGGATGTGCGTGGCCGTGCGGCTTGGGCTCTTGGTGAAATCGGTAGTAGGCGTTCTGTAGACGCCTTACTACGGGCCTTAATGGATAAACATAAATACGTACGTTCAGTCGCGGCTTGGGCACTTGGCCAAATCGGTGATGATCGCGTTATTGACGCCTTATTGTTGGTTTTGAGGGATGATGATCGAAGTGTGCAGTCGAGCGCTGCTCAGGCGCTTGGCGAAATCGGCGGCGACCGCGTTGTTGACACTTTGTTGTTGGTTCTAAAGAACGAAGATCCGGGTCTGCGTTCGAGCGTTGCTCGGGCGCTTGGCAGAATCGGTAGTGTTCATGCTGTTGATGACTTGCTCATTGTACTTACAGATCGAGATCAGCGTGTGCGTTTTGAAGCATCTTGGGCGCTCGGAGCAATCGGTAGTAAACGCGCGGTAAACGCCTTGTTGCTGGCCTTAGATGATGAGCATTACAACGTACGTGAGGTAGCGGCTTGGGCACTTGGTGCAATTGGTAGTGAATATGGTGTTGGAAAATTGTTACTGGCATTGGAAGATGAAGACGAAAATGTACGTGGGAATGCAATCGAAGCACTTGGCAAAATCGGCAATGAACGCTGCGTGGGTGACTTGTTGCTGGCTTTGAAGGGTGAAGATTGGATTATGCGTGATAGCGCAGCGGAGGCGCTGGGCAAAATAGGCGATATAGCATTGGTAAATGGCTTGTCGCGTGCCCTTTCCTACGATAACAGCTTCATCCGCCAAAAAGCCGTGCAACTCGTCGGGTATTACACCACCCACAAACAAGTATTGGTTACTTTGCAAAACATGGTCACCAACGATCCACTAGAAGAAGTACGCACAGCCGCCCGTGATGCCGCAGAAAGGTACGCCAACAAGTTCCGTTATTTTGCTTCGTGAAATTTAATGAAATCGCCATTCGCTTCGCATTTGAATAAATGACTGGCTTGGTCCATTGACTCTGTTTCTGAAACAGCAAAACAGGCTGACTCGCTTGGTCATAGACCATCCGCTATTTTGCCCTTTCAGGGCTGGAAATATCCACGTATTATTCTTGTCACAGGGGTTTTGCCCTGTGCTATTGCATTTGTCCCCGTTGAGGACTCCAATCCGATCTTGGCTTGACGATTTGCGCCCGCGGGGCAGTAGGTAAAAGCGAAGGAAAATATCTTGGTCAATGCCAATTCGAATTTCAAATATACCGGCGAGGCATCAAGCAATAGCATAGGGCAAAGGGCTAACCATGGATGAATTGGAACACCCAAGAACCCCCGAAGCAATTGTCACTGCAAAGCCCCGAAGGGGCGCCATGTAAGAGCAAAGGGCAACGCCCTGGAGAGCAAATCAATCAAAACTTCCGGGAGCCCCAACGGGGCGACATAAATTCTTCTTCATTCCAACCATTTTATAGAGGGGAGATTGCCATGCCACAGAGCCTTGCCAGCATCCCAGTTCATTTTATTTGGAGCACGAGGGATCGACAGCCAATGATCAAACCGGAAATCGAAAAAGAATTGTTCCGCTATATGGCTGCCATCTTTCGCGAGTATGAATCTCCGGCGCTGACGATCAACGGAACCGAAAATCACATTCACTCTCTTGCCATACTCTCGCGAAAAATCACCGTGGCTAAGCTCATCGAAGAAGTGAAAAAGAGCTCATCAAAGTGGGTTAAAACCAAAGGTGAGTTTTACAGAAACTTTTATTGGCAAAGCGGCTATGCCGCGTTGGGAATTGGACAATCGAATATTGAGGCGTTGAAAAGGTATATCGCCAATCAGAAAGAACACCATCGCAAGAGAACATTTCAAGAAGAGTACATTGCGTTCTTAAGGAAATACAGTATCGAATACGATGAAAGATACGTATGGGATTGATGAGAACGCTCAGATATTCTATTTCGCCCCGTTGGGGCTTTTCGATTCATGATGATTGATACTCTCGTCCAGGGCGTTGCCCTTCGCTGTTACATTTCGCCCCTTCGGGGCTGGCGCCATCGGCAATTAAAGCATGGGCAACGCTCGGGGACATGAATAGAAACAAGAAAACATAACAATTTCCGATTGCCGATTTTCGATTTACGATCGCAGATCGGCAATCGTAAATCGGCAATCAGCTGAACAGTTACACCTCACTTTTGAATGGCCATGTTCACTTCCGGCTCAAAAGCCCTTGCCGGCGGCAGCAACTTATACATCACCGGCGTTACCAAGCGCGCGAGCAAGGTCGAGCTAATCAGTCCGCCAATGACCACCCACGCCAGCGGCGAATAAAGCGCCGAGCCGCCGAGTGCAATCGGCAAGAGCCCGCCGATGGCCGTCATCGTCGTCAGCAGCACGGGCACGAAGCGAATCTCCCCGGCTTTTTGCACGGCTTCATCAATGCTCAACCCTTCCTCGCGGAGTTGATTGGTGAAATCGACGAGCAAAATCGAGGTTTTTACTTCGATGCCAACCAGGGCGATAAAACCGATGATTGCCACGAACGACAGCGAATTTCCGGTCAACAGGAGCATGGTCAGCCCTCCGACCATTCCTAGCGGCACGACCGAAAGCACAATTAGTGTGCTTTTGAAACCGCGAAATTCCAACACCAGAGTCGCGAGCACGCCAAAGATTGCAATCAAAATTGCCGTACCCAATCCTCCGAAGCTCTCCTGCCGGCTTTCAATCTCTCCAGCCGGAATGTAACGATAGCCTGCCGGAAATTTCACAGCATCGAGCTTGGCCAAAATCTCTTTCGTGACTCTGTCTGTGTTGTAACCGGTCTTGACAAATGCCGTCATGGTCACGGCGCGCTCTTTGTTGTAATGATCGATGCGCGTGGGCGAGGCCTTGAATTCGAGCGCAGCCAGTTGGCGCAATGGAATTTGCGCGCCCGTCAACGAAGCGACGTAAATGTGATCGAGGGCCGTAATCTCAGTCTTGCCATTTCTCGGCAAGGTCAAATTGATATCGTATTCATCGCCGTCCTCTTCGCGATATTTGCCCGCGCTGATGCCGGCCAGGCTCATGCGCACTGTGCGCTGCACTTCGGCCACCGGTACGCCGAACAGCCCGGCTTTGTCATGGTCCAATGCTACTTTGATATCGGTTTTGGAAATCTTTACAGGATTATTGACATAAAGCGTGCCCGGCGTGGATTTGAAAATTCCTTCCACGTCGCCCGCGAGCTTTTTCAGAGTCTCGAGATTCTCTCCTACCAGACGCACGGCAATGGGCGCGTCAATCGGCGGGCCGTTCTCGAATTCCTTCAACTCGATTTTGGCATTCGGATAGCTCGCAAAAATGCCGCGCAGTTCGTCATAAAACTTTGGTGTACGCGCCGGGCGATATTTGTGCACTTCGGCCAAAATCTCGGCTACGTTGCTCTTTTCATTGCGCGTCGGAACGTTGTAATAAACAAATGGATTGCCCTTACCCAGGTTGGTCATGTAGCTTTTGATCTCAGGGCGAGTTGCCAGCTCGTTTTCGACAAAACGCGTGGCCTTGTCCGTCTCAGCCAGGCTGCTTCCTTCAGGCGTTTCGATCGTGACGCGAAACTGCGGCAAGCCGGCTTTGGGGAACAAACTGAACCCGATCACTGGCACGAGCGCCAGGCTGGCAGCGAACAAGCCGCCGGCAATGGCTAGCGTCCTGGCCGGGCGCGCAATCGACCAGCCCAACAATCTTTTGTAGGTGAAATCAATGAACCGGTGCAGGCCTTTGAGAAAGAAGTTGCCGTGCTCGTCCTCATTTTCGCGCAGCACGCGGCTGGCCAAAAAAGGAATAATCGTCAAGGACACAAACAACGAGGCCACCACGGTGACGACCACCGCCACCGGCAGACTACGAATGTAGTCACCGGCAGCACCCGGCAAAAACATCAGCGGCAGAAAGGCGAAGACCAGCGTGGCCGTGCAACCGATCACCGCCACGCCAATTTGCTTCGTGGCGGCGATGGCCGCCTGCGTGCGGCTCGCGCCCTGGCGCAAAAAGCGCGTGATGTTTTCTGCGACCACGATGGAATCATCCACCAGCAGACCGAGCGCAATCACGAAGCCGACGATGCTCAATTGGTTGAGATTGAAGCCAAAGGCTTCCAACAGAGACAATCCGATCAACAGCGAAAGCGGGATGGAGATCATCACGATGAACGAGGCGCGCACGCCCAAAGGCAAGAGCGTGACCAACACCAACACAATGGCAATCATGAAGTCACGATACAGGCTGTTCAAGCGACTGGCTACGTTTTGCGCTTGATCGAATCCGATGTTCAGGGAAACGTTTTTCGGCAGTTCTTGGGTGAAGGCATCAATTTCTGCGCCGAGGTTTTTGCGCACATTAAAGACATTCTGCCCGGCTTTTTGATTGGCCGTCACAAAAACTGCACGCTTGCCATTATAGCGACCTGCGTACGTCTGGTCCTCGTAATTCCATTCCACTTCTGCGACATCTTGCAAAAATACCGCCTGCCCCGCGGCGGCACCCACCACCGTGCGCCGGATTTCTTCGAGCGACTTATAATTCCCGCTGGTTTTAATGTTGAATTTCTTGCCGGCCACGTCCACGCTGCCGCCGGGAATGTTGGCATTGCTCGATTGGATCATGCCAATGACTTGGCTCAGCGAAATGCGGAGCTGCGCCAGCTTGCCCAGGTCCAGCGCCACCCGCACTTCGCGCTCGGGATAGGCAAGCTTTTCAACTTCCTTGACCCCGCTGACGGTCTTCAGCCGCTTCTTGAGCTTCTCGGCTTGTTCCTCAAGATCCTTGTACGGTGCGGTTTCCGAAACCAATGCGATTTGCAGAATATTGACGTTCGTGGTGTTGAAGTGCACCGTTTCCAGGCTGAGCAAATCCGCGGGCAAGTCGCCGCGAATGCTGTTGATCTCGCGCAGTACTTCATCGTATTTCTTGTCGGCGTCGACGTAGGTCTCGAATTCGACGCGCATGTACATCAAGCCGTCTTCGATTTCCGCGCGCAGGCGCTTCAAGTCCTCCAGCTCATTGATTTTTTCCTCGAGCGGATCGACCACGAGCTGCTCGAGATCGACCGGACTGGCGCCGGGATAAATCGCAATGATCGCATAGGTGGGATTCGGAAACGAAGGATCTTCCGAGCGCGAAATGTTGATAAAGGTATTGACGCCGATGGCGATCAGCGCCAGAAATACCACAATGGTGAATTGATAATTTTTGACGGAATATTCTGCGATTTTCATGATGACCTCGAGGAAGCAAGCTATAGGAATGATACAAAAGCTACGTGCATTTATTACACGTTACACCTTACACGTTACACGATGTTCGTGTAACGTGTAAGGTGTAACGTGTAAATTGATATTCTGCATTTACTGGACAATCTTCACACGCACGCCTTCAGTGAGATACGCTGCTCCATCCGTGACGACCACTGAAATATTCTCCAGGCCGGAGCTGATGGCCGCTTGCTCGCCGTGAATGAATGCGACGGCCACCGCTTGTTTCTTGGCTGAGTTGGCGGGCGCAAGCGTGTAAACGTTGCCACGATTACCATCGGCCTCGACCAGTGCGGCGATCGGAATCAACGACACGGGCTCTTTGCGTGAGGGCTCGATCTCGGCTTTGCCGATCATACCCGACATGAACGGGGTCATCCCCTCGGGAGCCACGGCGAGCTCCACTTCAAAAGTTCCGGTCATGGCCGAAGCGGTGCCGGAAATCTCCATGACAGTCGCAGTAAAAGATTGTTGTGAAAATGCGTCGAAAATCAATCGCGCGCTATCTCCCAATGCCACGCGCACCACGTCGCGATCGGGAAGTCCGGCCTTCAACACCCAGCCTGCCTGCACGCTGCTCAATGTTAGCACCGGCGTTCCTGGGCTGACGAGCTCATTTTCTTCGGCAAAGCGCTTGAGAATTTTTCCGCTTGCCGGCGCGTGGATATTGGCATAGCGCCAATTGAACTTGGCTATTTCCAGCGCAGACCTGGCGATCTCAAAGCCGGTGGTGGCGTCCTGCAATTGCTCAAGCGTCGTGACCTTGTCGTTATAGAGATTTTGCACGCGCTTGAGGTCACGTTCGGCCTTGTCAAAAGCATTCTGCGCTTGACTGACCTGAGCGTTGATTTCGGACAGCTTCAGCGTGGCAAGCAATTGTCCCTGGCGTACGCTCTGGCCCTCGCGGACGTGAATGCGATCGATGATGCCACCGATTTTGAACGAAAGCTTGCTTTCCGCTTTGCCGGTCAGGACTCCGGTCACGCGCACCGGTTGCGCCAGCATGGCTTTTTCCACCTTGGCGGTGCGTACGGCAACAATTTCGGCTCCGTTGGAATTGGCGTTGCTTGTGGCGCAGCCGATGAGAATAATTGCAAATGCAGCGAGGATAAGTGCGAGCGTCACGGCGCGAATCGCTTTCTGTAAACGAATTGGCTGCTTCATGCTTGAACCTCCTGAGGATTGGGTATTACAGAGTTTTCGAGAACGTATGGGACAAGCCTATGTCCCCTGTCATTCAGAAGGAATCTTGGTAAGATTTTCCGAAGCATTGGAAAAGTGATGCATTTTCAAGAGTCGTGGACAACTCTGACCAAGATTCCTTCTGAATGACAGGGCATGAAATTAAGGCATAAGTCCACAAACGCAGCACTTAATGAGTGCGCTCTTGGCGTCTCTGCGTACGTCTCTTATTTGGAATCGGACAAATCTTGCAGTGGATAAAGCCCCACCACGCGTTCGAAGTGCGCATATTTGATGTAATAATCGTACGTCGTCAAGATCTGATTGATGCCGGCATTGGTGAGCGTCGTGCGTGCATCGAGATACTCGATCTGCGCCGCGCTCCCAAGCTGATACTTTCTTGCGATCAATTCGAAAGATTTTTCCGCACTGGCGAGGCGGTCGTGGGCGGTGGCGATCGCGGTTTGAGCGACCATCATGTCATCGTAAGCCGTGCGCACCTGCAAGCCAATTTGATTCTTCAATTCTGCTTCCTGCGTCTGCAAACGTGCGGCTTCGAGCTTGGCTTGCTGGCGCCTGGCGGCGTCTTGAAATCCGTTGAACAGATTCCATTGTGCCACCAGCGAAACGATGAGAAAATCCTGATCGGAGCTGAAATCGTAGGTATTGCCTTGAAATCCGTAATCAATTCCCAAGCCCAGCGTGGGCAAAAAGCGCGATTCGGTGGCCTTGACGCCGGCTTCGGCAGCTTGTATTCCCGCGCGGAGCTGCTCGAGTTCTTCCCGCCGCGACCTGGCCTCCGCTTCCCCGCGTTCGCGATCGAACGCCGTTTGAACCGCCAGCATAGAATCGGGCACGAGTGCAATCGCCATATCCAACCTACGGTTCAATAGAAAATTGAAGTACTGCGCGGCCGCGTCGCTTTGTTGTTCAGCTTCGGCCAAATCCTGTTGCACCTCCGACAACTCGGCGCGGGCACGAAAAGTAGCATCTTCCGTGATCTTTTGATTGGCGAATAAACTCTCATTCACACGCAGATTTTCTACCAGCAAGGGAATGGTTTTTTGATACAACTCCACTACCCTCACGGTCTTGGCATAGTTCAAATATGCGGTTTTGATATCGGCCACCAATTGCCGTTGAAAAGATTGCAAGTGTGCCGCTTCCGCCTCACGCAAATGAGACTGCACCCGATAGTTATATAAGATTGCGGGATTGAAAATCGGTTGTGTAATGGTGATTTTGGCTTCGCGTTGGAGAGGCAGGCGCAAATTCAGGCCGACGGGAAACGCTTCTTGCTGCAAGAGCTCATTCAACGTGGCGTACACCGGGTCAACCAATCTGCCAAAGTCGAGCACGTTCCCGCTCAGATCAGAATAGCGCGCACCAAGATTGAGCGAGGGGAAAAACAATCCGCGCGCTTCGCGCAGCGCTTGTTCGCTCTTCTGGTATGAGTAATTTTGCTGGCGGAGTGCCAGATTGCTTGCCAGTCCTTCCTGCACGTAACGGTCGAGCGAAAGTGTTTGCGCGTGGGCAATGGAGGTAACCTCGGCCAGGGCTGCCCAAGCAGTAAAAATTAAGATGACAATTTTAGGCATGATCGGCACCTCTCGTACTTAAAGCCATCGAATGACGGTAAGTTAAAAAATGACTATGAGTCACACAAGTTGCTAAAAAAACGCGATTTGAAATCGCGTCAGAAATTTTAATACGAAAATGCGAAACCGTATACGTCAGCGCTTTTTGGAAGTTGCACGCAAAGAATCTATCGTTAACTCCCAGGCTTTGGTCATCAGTGCCTCGAGGTCTATTTTGTGATCATGCATGAAATGCTCCGCCTTGTTCGCGATCAAACCAATCATGCCGTTGGAAATGCCCCACAGCGTGATCGCGACTTCGATCGGCACGAGATCCTTGCGAAAAGCTCCTTCCTTCACGCCGCGCGCATAAACCTGCGCCACCACTTGCAGGCAAGCCAGCGAACGCTGCTCGGAACATTCCAGGACTTCTTCGGATACTTTCGAATGCAGCACGCGGGCATCGGCGAAGAGAAGAATATTGAAATAATCTGGATATTTCTTGAAGTACTGATAATAGGCAAATCCAATTTGCCGTAAAGCTTCGTCCGCAGCAAGCGGCTTGGCCGCGACTTCTTCAAACATACGTCGCAAAATCGCCAATCCTTCTTCCAAGAGTGAAACATACAAATCTTCTTTGCTCTTGAAATAAAGATAAAGAGCGCCTTTGCTCAGCTCTGCTTCTTCGGCGACCTCATCCATTGCCGCCGCTTGCATGCCATGCTTGAAAAACACTTTACGTGCAGCGTTGAGAATGGCCTGCCGGCGATGTTCTTTTTCGCGTTCTTTGCGTTCGAATGTGCCCATAGTGACTCTGAGTCAGTTTACGACTATAAGATAGAAGCGTGGGAGCAAAAGTCAAGAAGTTTTTTGAAAAAACTAAGCGCGTGAAGTCAGACTTGGACTCCAAGAGCCAGGCGGTTACTTTCTTGCCGTTCACTATTCCTTTGAACGAAAAATAATTCCGTCATCCTTGCGCATGAACAAAACAGGAATGCCCCAATCAATCCTTCCACTTTCTAAACCTATGAACATCTTACGCCTTGCTTCAGATACTGCTCTGTCCACTTGAAAAGTTGCAGCCAACTCCGTGTAGAATTCATTTGAAAACTCAATAGCGGAATCATCGCGAATCTCAGACTGCATGGCTACGACGGCAGGCACGCCTATTTTGACCAATCCCTGTGCCACACCTATTGCAATCTCCGATTCTGATGCTTGTGCCGTTCGGCAGGCGTTTAACACAACCAATCGTATCGGCTTCGTTTCCAGTAGCTTTCCAAGCCGGTCGATGTTGATGAACTCAGATCTGCCAAAATCACTTTCAAAAACCAGACCTCCCTCAAGCGACTCGGAATAACCTCCATGTCCGATGAAATGAATCACGTCGACTCTTCTGTGTAGTTCTTTGGTGAGTTCCTTAAAGGTTGCCTTTTGAAGAAAACGAAGCCGGGCGATTCCATTGCTTTCCAAATTTCTCAAGGCCTTTTTCATCATTCTTTCTTCATCTTCTACTACCAACTGAGGTCTATCTATCGGATTGGAAATAATAACCAAGATCCTCAAGGGCGGTTTCAGGGTGAAAATGGGAACATTCTCGGCAATTGCTAAAAAACGGGTGACCGAAATATTTTGATGTAGAGCCAGGAAGTCTTTGGCCTGTCTGTTATCATACAGATACTCCCACGGATATGAGATAAGATCTGGGGCGTCGATTCTCAATTTGATTCTCAACTTTGAGTTTTGCGTAAAGGCTATCCCAAGGCTTTTATAATATTGATCGCGAATTTCCGGTTGAAAAAGTGCTTCAAACAAAGCAGCTCCAAATTCTTTGATCCTTTTAGTTTCCAATTTGAAGTTCTGCGCCATATCCTCCCGAAACTTCTTGACCTCTTCCTCCTTTAAGAGCAGCTTTAATTCACAGAAATCTTCTCCCGCTGGACTATCGATTAGAAACACTGGATAGGTGTCGCTTTGTTTTCTTTTGGGGCCAATTAACAAGTAGTAATC
>JBOHQX010000350.1:0-28487 GCA_050732395.1 bacterium | reverse complement strand
TCACTGCGCTATTTGACTTGCAGCGAAGCCACCGTCTTTTCAAACGCCGGAAGGAAATCGCTGCGCATCGGCTGATAGTAGTTTGCAATAATGCGGTAGATCTTGTCGTTCTTCACGTAGAAGTGGGCCCGGCTTTCGACGCCCTTAATCGGCGTGTAGTTGAAGTATAGCGCTCTCTCTCCCGAGATCTTTGTTTCGCGTGCCGTACCGCCTTTGTAAAACTTGGCATTTTGCTCGGCTACTTTTTCCACGGTCAAGCCCTTGGCTGGAAGCACGTCGACACGAATGGTGCAATCCTGTCGATAGCCTTTCAGGTCCAACGTGAATAGCGCTTCCCCTTTGGGCGCAGGCGTGGAAGGCTCAAAATTGCCGGGATGCGTAATGCGCAAAAATTTGTTGTCGAACTCTACAAAATCCGGTGAAGGCAGAGAAGGATCGGCTTGCGAGACCGCTGCCATGGCTTTGGGCAAGCGCGCGGACGCCACCACGGAATCGAAGACGGAGCGATAAGGCGTAAACAATTCATTCAGGGCTGAATACTTGATCGAGTATTGCACCGAATCTTTGATCGTGACAGCCTGCAGCACGGAGACGTAAGTTTGTTCCGTCAGCCGGCCGCGATAGTTCATAATGCTGGCGGGTGAATCGTCTATGGTACGCGATTCCGCTGGATTGACCTCATAGCCCGAATTGGACAAATCGTTAGTGAGACTGTCTTTATAAGCCGCCAGCGTTTGCGGTTGCGTGGAATCGAGCTTGGCATAAGAAACGACGACTTCCACGCCTTCGACGTTTTCGAAAAATTTTTGCACCCCGTCTTGTGACGGATACAAGCTGACCTTGCCACCTTCCGGCGAAGCATACCAGCCTTGGGGATAAGAAAATTGCAGTTTGAAGTAAGGATCCTGATACTTTTGCCAGCCCGTAATGGCCGCGACTTTCGGTTTTTGCTGGCATCCGCCCAGCACAAAATTTGCCAGCGCCATGGCGCAAACAAGCCCAATCGTACTTTTGACACCATCGCGGGAAAAAAGCGAGAATTGCATAAACTGCCCTCCTCCTCAAGAATTATGGTGCTTTTCAGTTGGTGATATTGCTCGAAGCTCGAACAAGCAATGAAAACCAAATGAGGTGAATGTCACTGCACGCCCAGTTGTTCCAGGTCCTCTTTCGCCTTTTTGTTCTTGGGATCGAGCTTCAAAACTACGCGATACTCGGTGATCGCTTCTTCACGGCGATTCAACAGCGCCAGAGTTTGCGCCCGCCACAAACGCGCCTGCGCATTGTCGCTCTTAAAGCGTATGGAAGTATTCAAAGATTCGAGCGCCTGGGGAAATTTCTTGTCCACCAAATACGCCACGCCGATCATCGAATGAGCGTCGGCCAGCTCGTTTCGGTATTTGAACACCGCAGTGTCCGCCAGTTGTACGACCATTTCGTATTCTTTTTTGGCGGCCTGCAACGAGTCCATACCGGCCAAAGTTCTGGCGAGATTGAGATGCCCCGGCAGATAATCGGGCCTGAGCTCGATTGCCTTCTTGAGGGCAACGCGTGCGGAATCCCATCGGCCAATGGCCATGGCAGAGAGCGCATAATTGACGTAGGCCGAGGTGTTTTTGGGGTCGCTCTTGATGCGCTTGTCATATGCGCCCAGGGCCTTGTCCCACTTACGCATGCGCATGTATGCCGCACCCAGATCGCTGTACAACTCGACCAGTGTGGAATCCGTGCGTACCACTTTTTCCAGCGTGAGGGTGGCGAGCGAATCTTGCTTGTTCGCAGCGTAGGCCTTACCCAGGCGTTTTTCGTTCTCGAGGCCCAAAGTGTCGAGCTTGGCGAGTTGCTGAAAAGTCTGAATGGCCCGGTCGTATTCTCTGAGCTCATATTGCGCATGCCCGATGACCGCCAGCGCTTTGGCCGAACTCGGCTCGTTTTGCCGCACTTTTTCCGCTGCTTCTTTTGCTTCTTTGTATTGGCGATTCATGTACAGACTTTCCATGTACAGCGCCCAACCCTCGGGCGAAGCCGGGAAACGCCGCACATAGGTCTGAAAGTAGCGGCTGGCATTGCCATACTGTTTGGCTTGAAAAAAGAGCCGCCCCAGCGTAAACAGGGCCGCGCTGTCGGTCGTGTCCAATTGCACGACTCTTTGATAGGTGCGCGCGACGTCCGTATAGCGCCGTTCGCGTTGATAGGTTTTGGCAAGTTTATCCAACAAGTCGGCGTTGGTCGAATCCAATTTGGTATAGCTCTCATACTGCAATATCGCCATGCCGGGGCTGCCCATCTTGAGATAAGCGTCGCCCAGGCCTTCGAACGGCGCGGCATATTTGGAATTCGCTTCCTTTGCTTGGGAAAAGGTCACCACCGCTTGATTGGTTGAATCCATGGCCAAATAAAGATGCCCAAACTGGGTGAGCACTTCGGCATTGCCCTTGGTGGATTGCCGGCCTTTGGTTAGAATCTCATGCGCCTCCTTATTGTCCTTTTTGGCCATATATGCTCGCGCGAGCACGACGTAGCCGGCAGGGCTCTTGCCGTCGGCGTCGCGTAGCTTTTGGCCCAAGGCGAGAGCGGAATCCGGCATTTTCAAGCCAATGAATGCATCCGCCAGCAGATAATAAGCTTCATTTGTACGGGAGGAGCTGGCAACGATTTTGCGCAACTCGGTCAAAGCCTCCTGGAACTTGCCTTGCTGTACGAGTTGCCGGCTTTTGTGAAGTTGCGGTTGCGCCCAGGAGGGCAGCGCCGCGAAGGCCGCCAGTGCAATCAGAAGAGTTTTGAGTTTCATCACAGAGTCAGTTTTCGGTTAATTGAACCAGCCGCACCGGCATCGTAGCCGGAACCAACTTTGCATCCAGTATGATTTTCTGTCCAGGAGCGCGCGCCACGAACGCCGTGAATCCCGACGCCAGGCTGCCCAACTCCGCCGTCATGAATGTGTACACCGGATAATGCAAGGGATACCAGCCGCGATAAATGTTGGCTTGATGCAATTTTACGAAGGGCTGTTTGACCGTGGTATCGGTCGGGGCGAGTGCCAAAGCGCGCACGTTAGGAATGGAATCTTGCAAAGCCGCCACGGAGACGGCACCGATCGCAGCCGGATGCGTGCTCACGTATTGCACGACTTCGCGCTGCGTCTTCGCGACGAAAGCGACGGCAGGCTCCTGGCTGAGGCGCAAGAAATGCAGCACCAATAATTCATAAACACCCGAATTGCGCCCGGTCAGCGCCACTTCGATGCGACCTAGCCCTTTTGACCCGGCCAGTTCTTTCCATGAAGTTTTTTGGCCGGCAACGACTTCTGCGAGTGTGCCCAGGGCGAGATTCTGTACGGGATTTTGCGCATGCACGATGATCGCCAGCGCGTCCTGCGCAATCTTGGTATCGGTGATCCTGAGCCCGGCAGTTTGCGCCGCGGCCTGCTCTTCGACATTCAGCGCGCGGTCGACGCAAATCACGCCCGTGCTATCGTTCAACAATTCTACGATGGCTTCGCGCGTGGTCATCGGAACGATGGTAATATCTGCTTCGGGATACAAACGCTCGAAGGCTTGAGCTTCCTTTTCCAGCAGCCAAGCATGCGATTCCGAAACTGGCATGCGCATTTTGCCGCGTGTCGGCGTCTCTGCTTCCGGCTCATAGCACGCGCACACGCTCAAGCAGAACATCATGCTCAGCGCAAAAGAAGTAAGCCTACGCATCATGCGATCGCGAAGCCCGCATTATGGTGGTTAGTAAGCGATAAACACCCAGCAGTACCAACACCGCTCCGAAAGTGTAGCGAATTTGTGCCGGAACCGGATCACGCAGCAGAACACCGGCAAAAATCAGTATACCCAGGGTAATGCTGAGAGTTCCCAACGCATAACGCAGGATTTTAAAAACTTCAAGCGCCGGCATTTCACTTGGTGTTCAGTTTGAATTTGAATGGCATCGCCACCCAAACCGAAACCGGATTGCCGCCTTGCACCGCCGGGGTAAATACCATTTGCCGCGCCGCATCGATGGCGGGTTGATTGAAGATTTCCGCATCGCTCTTGAGAATCTCGACCTTGCGGACTTTACCTTCCTTATCCACCCACACGCGCACGAGCACCGTGCCTTCCATGCCGGCACGGCGTGCCAGCTCGGGATATTTGGGTGAGACTTGTTTGACCACCTCGGGCGGTTTTTCGAACGGTACGAAATCCGGCGGCGGGCCGTCTTCCTCAATCTTCAAATCCTGTTCGATCACCGGTTCGCCTCCGGTTCCTTCGCCTTCGGCCGGTCCTACGGCTTGTGCCATTTCAGTTTGCGTAGCGATGGTTTGTTCGGGATTGATCTCGGCGTCGGGCACCGGTACCGGAATTCCAACGCTGGGCCGTACCGAAGGCGCAGCCACCGCGATCGCGGGCGCAGCGTTCGTGTTTGCAAGGGACGGCGGAGGGCCGAGTTCGCTGTACTTCATGATACGCACCATACGCGCCGGAGGAGGTTCCTCCGAAAGAATTCCCCATTTGCGCAGCAAATCGGGCGCATGATACGAGGCAATGCCGACCAAATGGATGACCGCGGCAATAATCAGCCCGCGCGTCATGTATTTCTGGTAACTCTGCTTGAGTTCCGGCGCCCCGTATGGGAAGAATCTGGAGAGCACGAGTTCCGACATAATTTTCTCCTTCTGGCCTAAGCCAGTCAGATGCGATTATTATTCCAACAATCCATTATTCATGTCACCGCAGGAATCAAGCCTTGTGCGAACGCGTTGCATGCACTCCACCGTTGTGCGGTGGAATGAGGGTTTGCACACGGGCTGATCCTTTCAGCATGACATTTCTGAAGCAGGCTATGCCGCGCCTGCCTTCTTTAGGATCTCTTTGTCGGCGTCTTGCATGGGCGCCAGGCTGAATCGCGTAATATTGGCCAGATTCAGCTCGTCCATGATATCCACCATCATTTTATAAGTGCCTTCGCGATCGACTTTGATCAGCGTAATCAATTTGGGATTGGCGGCGTTGCGTTCCAGCATCAAAGCGCGCAGTTTGTCGAACGTCACCAACTGCGGAATTTCCGTACCCAGACTCCAATAAATGCTACCGGTCGCCAATATGCGCAAGGTAAGCAGATTGGATTCCGCCACTTCTACGGTGGTCTCTTCCGGCGGCAGGTTGATCTCCATCGTCTGCGGCTTGCTAAAGACCGTGGTCAACATAAAGAAAGTCAGCAGCAGGAAGGCGACGTCCACCATCGGCGTCATGTCGATACGAACTGCCAGACGGCGTTTCTTTTTGTGTTTTTTTGCGGCCTTGCCGGCGCTTCTCGATTGTCCAGTTTCAACGGCTGCCATGAAAACGCTCCTTTGCTCTCTTGATCTCTTTGTGGAGAAAGCACTTCTTAAGGATCACACCTCACGTAACAAGTCATACGTGAATCGTGACCAACGAGCCAAGTTACGATTTCTCGAGATCGGTGACGAGGTTGAAACGGGTGATTTTCACTTTTTGCAACGTATTCATGACGTCTTCAATGACGCCGTAGGGCGCGGTCTGGTCGCCGCTGATCACCGTGCGCAACTTCGGATTCATGATTCGCGCCTGCACCAGCAACTCAGCGAGGTTCTTGCTTTCGACTTCCACGCTAGCGGAAAGCTTGAAATCAGGCCCAAACAACCTTTCTCGAAGCTGCTGCTGGTCAACGCCCAAGAAGATCCTCCCGTCCTTAGTGACGGTGATGATCATCACGTCGGATTCCGGCAGCTTGAACGCCGAATGTGAGCTGGGCAACTCGATCTGCACGCTTTCCGGTGGCTTGAACGACGTGGTCAGCATGAAGAACGTCAGCAGGAGAAACGCCACGTCCACCATGGGCGTCATGTCCATTTTGATGCCGACACGCGGCTTCTTTTTCACGGCCATATGGTTTCACCTCGAAATGCGAAGTTAGCGATTACTTGTGTCTCATGGCCAGAGACTGCACGATGGAGTAGCTGGCCTCATCGATCATATAGGTGAAGCTGTCGACCTTGTTGGTGAAGAAATTGTACGCCAAAATGCCGATAATCGCCGCAATCAAGCCACCCGCGGTGTTGATCAAGGCTTCGGAAATGCCAAGCGAGAGCTGCACGGGATCCGGGGCGCCGGCGCGCGCCATGGCCGCGAACGAACGGATCATTCCGATCACTGTGCCCAACAAGCCGATCATCGTGGAAACGGAGGCGATCGTGGACAACGCGATCAAGTTCTTTTCCAACAGAGGCACTTCCAGCATCATCGCTTCTTCAATGGAATGCTTCACGTCTTCCAGCATTTCTTTTTGTTCGATGGCCGAGCCGGAAGCTCTCAACACTTTATAGCGCTCCAAGCCGGTGCGAATCACGTTCGCCATGGAGCCGCGTTGTTTGTCGCACACTTCGATCGCACCGTCAACGTCTCCGGCATTGACCAGCTTTTGCACGCTGCTCAAAAAGGAGGTCACGGAGCCTTTGCCTTGGGCTTTGCGCAGCGAGAAAATGCGCTCGAAAACGAACGCCGTAACCATGATGGTCAATGCAATTAATGCCACCACCAGAGGACCGCCATCTTTGATGAATTTGGGCAGTTGCGTAAAAATGAAATAGGCAATCGCAAACGAAGCCACGAGCAGAATGGAGACGAAAGCCGACTGTTTCATAGCGCACGATCCTTTCTTGTTTGGAGTTTGCTACTTGGAAGCTGCCTGAAAACTCTTTACCGCCGCTTCGCGCGTTTCTTCAACGTCGAAAACGCTGGTGAGCTTCGTGATCACAAAGACGTTCTCCACACTTTTGCCCATGCCGCACAGCTTGACCTTACCTTGCGAGTTGGTATAAGAGGTAAGCAAATGCACCAGCGCGCCAATGCCGGTGCTATTAATGTAGCTCACATTGCTAAGGTCGATAATCAGCTTGCGGTTGCCTTGCGCGAGCAAATCCTTGGTTTTGGATTTCAACTCGTCGGTCTCTTCGCCGCCAATGATTTTGCCACGCGGCTCGATCACCGCGATGTTGAGATTATCCAGAGTCGTGACCTTTACGGACATAAATGCCTCCTAATTCAAGAATTGGGAGCAGCCTACGACGCGATCGTCGCGCGAAAAAATTTCTACGGTTAAACTTCTCACTCTACTGCAACCATGATGCCAATAGCAACGCGAATTATAAGGTGATTAAATTTAATACTTTATATAGCAAATATCACAAGCAGCTCTAGATCAGAATTGCAACATGCAAAGGCGGGTCAAACCACACGCGGAAGAACAAAGTTTAAGGATTTCAAACGCATATGACTGGATTGTAATTTGCAACATATGATTGCAAATTGCAATCATAATTTTACAACCCAAACTTCTTGCGCTTGCGCCAGAGCGTGGCCGGATCGATACCGAGCATCACCGCGGCCTGCTGGTAGTCTTTGACTTGTTGCAGCACGCGTTTGATGTGAAGTTTCTCGACTTCCTCGAGCGACAGTGCGACGTCGGAGCGCGGAGAAGAGGTGGAAACGAATTCTTCAGGCAGATGCGAGGCTTCGATCACGCCGGAGCGCGCCAGCAGCACGGCACGTTGAATGACGTTTTCCAGCTCGCGTACATTGCCGCTCCAGCGATAAGCGCGCAGCGCTTTCATGGCGTCGGGGGAGATTTCGATGGGCGTGTCTTTGGCGAATTTTTTGATGAAATGCTCGATCAAAAGCGGGATGTCCTCCAATCGCTCGCGCAGCGGTGAAAGCTTCAGGCGCACGCCGTTCAAGCGATAAAACAAATCTTCTCGAAACGTTCCCTCTTTCAGCGCTTCGTCCAAGTTTTTGTTCGTCGCCGCGATCACGCGCACTTCGACTTGCATGGTCTTGCTTTCACCTACGCGCTCGAATTCACGGTTCTGCAGCACGCGCAGTAGCTTCGCTTGAATAATGGGAGGAAGCTCGCCGATCTCATCCAAAAAAATCGTGCCGCCATCCGCCAGCTCGAATCGGCCTTGCCGGTCTTTCAACGCCCCGGTAAATGCACCTTTGACGTGACCGAACAGTTCGCTTTCCAACAGGTTTTCCGGGATTGCGGCGCAATTGACTTTCACGAAAGGCTCCTGGCTGCGCGCGCCTTTTTGATGAATGAAATGTGCGACCAGCTCTTTGCCGGTACCGCTTTCGCCCTCGATCAATACGCTGATGTCGCTTTCCGCAACCGTAGCGGCGAGCTCAAGCAAAGTCTCCATGTCGTGGTTGCGCGTGAGAAATCCACACCAGTCTTCTTCTTTTTTTTCAGCCAGGCGCAAACGCAGGCCGCGCACCTCGGCGGTGAGCGCGTGATGCTCCCATGCTTTGAGCGCAAATAGTTGCAGCTCTTTGAAGTCGAACGGCTTCTGTAAATAGTGATAGGCGCCTTTTTTCACCGCCTCGATCGCGCTGTCGATCGAGCCGTGTGCGGTAATAATGATCACCGTGGTTTCCGGCGAAAACTTTCTGATCTCGGCGAGCAGGGTCATGCCGTCGATGGGTACCATTTTCAAATCAAAAAAAGCGAGATCGAATTTTTCCTGCCGCAAGATTTCCTCTGCCTCCAGCGGCTTGGAAAACAAGCGCGTTTCAAAACCCACGGAATCGAAGCAGATTCCCATGGTTTTGAGAATGTTGATCTCGTCGTCAACGACGATGACTTTCGGCCGCGGTGGCGTCATGGTTATTTTATGGTCAATCGTCTCTTTGCAAAAACTTCCTGAGTCGTTTTGCGATAGGTATTCATGCGGAAATGGCTTCAACTCCCGTGCGCTTCGGGTTCAACACTGTTGCCGTTTTGCCTCAACGGAATCGTGAAATAAAACGTACTGCCTTTGCCCACCTGGCTGGTCACGCCGATTCTGCCGCCGTGTGCCTCGACCACCTCCTTTGCAATCGCCAGGCCCAATCCCACGCTCCCCGGCGTGCTTTCATTCGGATGTTTGACTTGAACGAATTTTTCGAAAATCGTTTCCAGAGCCTCCACGGGAATGCCGCGTCCCGTATCGGAGACGCAAATCTTCAGGGCCTCTCTTTCCTGCTCGGCGCGAATGACGACCTTGCCCTTGGCCGGGGTGTAGCGCAGGGCATTGTTCACGAGATTGTTGAGCACCCAGGACAATTGCTGTGCATCGCCAAACACTTCTGGAAAGTGGGTCGCAACGTGGATACCCAGCTCGACATCCTGCTGCTGAAACAACAACCGCAACGGCCCAAGCGCCTCTTCCACCAGAAGATGCAAATGAATGGGTTCGTCCTTACGTTGGTACGTGCCCGCTTCAATCTTGGCAAAGTCCAGCACTTCTTTGACCAGCTTGGTGAGGCGCTCGCAATCTTCACGCGCGGCTTTGAGCAATTCATACTGCTTTTCGTTCAAGCGCCCCAGCACTTCTTCCAGTAGAATGCCGACCACCATTTTGATCGAGGTGAGCGGCGTACGAAATTCGTGCGAGACCGTGGCGATGAACTCGGACTTCATTTGATCGAGCTTCTTGAAACGGGTAACGTCTTCCAATAATGTAACCACCCATTCCACGCGGCCCTGCTCGTCGGCGATCTGTGTTTGCCGGGGGCGGAAGTAGAGCACGTCTGCGCCTTGCGCGTATTTCAACAGATCATCGTGCGGGGAATGAGCGCCAGCCGTATCGCCGTTCTCTCCGAACAATTTCAGCCATTTTTCATTCTGCACGATTTCGGACAAGGATCTGCTCTGCCAGTTTTCACCGTCGACCTGCATGAGATCGGCCGCGGCCTGGTTCATCAACACCAGGCCCTGGGTTTTATCGGTAACGATCACCGGCTCGGGGATGCTGGTAACGATCGCCTCTGATTTCTTCTTTTCCGAAATCAACCGGTGGACGTTCATTTCTTCGTATTCGCGCAAGCGCTCGGTCATTTTATTGAATTCGCGCAACAAGCCGCCCATTTCGTCTTCGGCAGTGACGTCGATCTTTTGATGCAAATGCCCGCGTTGTATCCGGCGCACGGTTTGCGTCAACTTCATGACCGGGCGCAACAGGCTCTTGGTGAACTGGATGCTGGCAAAGATGCTGAGCCCGATGGCCATGACTGCGGCCGTCATCAACGCCAAGGTTGCCTTTTTCGAAAACTCTTCGGCGCGCCGGTCGGCATGCAGCACCGCATTTTGACTCACTTCGAGCAGTTGAAAGCATTGCTCTTTGAGCTTGTAGACTTGTGGTCGCACCACGGCGGATTGGTAACCGGCGGCCTCGGCGCGGGTGTAGGGAGAGATCAGCAGCCGATATAACGAATCGGAAGACTGGAGATAGACACGATAAGTCGCGCTGATGCTGTCGAGAATGACCGGCTTGATGGCGAGCGCCAGGCCTTCGGTCGCCGTTTGATGCCACTCCCAAAACAAGTCGAGATTCTTCTTGAAGGTTTCGTGATTGGCTTCGATGCTTCCGCGCAGCATGAGAATCTGGGCGTTTTCCTGCCGCTCGACGGCTTTGATCATGTAGTCCGCCGCGAGCATGCTTTGATAACCTTCCTTGAGAATACGGCTGACCGAGTTGCTCAAGCGGCCGAAGTTATACAGCGCAAAAATGCTGATGGCAATGATGATGCACACCAGCACGGCGTAGCCCAGACCGATTTTGTAACGCAGGCTGATCATGGCGCAGCTTGTGTTTTGGCATGAAAGAACACGAAAGTCACTTCACGACAAAGGTACGAAGCTTCGCAGAGTTTCACAAAGAGTTTTTCCAGCGCGTAAACGGAAAAATCTTTCGGCAAGGATTTCCCGATAGCGTCCAAAAGTCCCAAAGATTTTCCTTGACTAGGGAGGGGTATGTCATTATATTTGTCGCGATTTTGCTGATAATCAGAGCCAGAGCCGCGGACGGATTGACGCTAAAAAATCGCAGTGGCAAAGGAAGCATGGCCCCCCGATTCGGCTGTGCTTTTTTTTTGGCATTGACCAGCGATAAACCTTTGGCTAGGTATAGATCACGCCCAGGTGCACCTGAAACTGTCTTGCACTCATTTCGTGCGCGTGACGTAAGGTTATTCTATCACATTTCATATCCAAAATTCTGAAGGAGGCTAGTTGTTATGAACGCCAGAAGTTATTTGAAAACGTTTTGCGCGATGTTGTTGTTGGCATTCCTGGCCGGTTGCGCCGAGGCCCCGAAGCAGGCCGTTGATGCAACCAATGCGGCCTTGGAAGCAGCCAAGGCGGCGGAAGCGGACCGCTATGCCGCTGATTTGTTCAACGCGGCGAAAGATTCTCTGGCTGCGGCCATGACCGAAGTGGAAAATCAAAACGCCAAATTCGCATTGACGCGCAACTATGGCCGGGCCCAGCAATTGCTTGACAGCGCGCTGACGGGCCTCAACAACGCAAAAGACGCAGCCGCAGCGAATAAGGAGAAAGTCAAAGTTGAAGCCGACACGTTGGCCAAAGCGCTGGCGGCAGGCATTGAAAACGCGAAGAAGCTGATGACCAAGGCGCCACGTGGCAAAGAGGGCAAGGCCGCGTTAGAAATGATCCAGAATGATATCTCTGCGGTGGAAGCCTCAGTCGCCGAAATCAGCACGGCAGCGGCAAGCGGCGATTATCTCAGCGCACGCGACAAGGCGCAAGCCGGGCTCGCCAAAATCAACTCTATCGTCGAAGAGTTGAATCAGGCTATTGCCAAGAAATCGAGATAGTCGCCCTCTGGCGATCCGCAAACGCTCGATTTTGCTCTTAATTAAACCTCGGCACATGCTACGCTATTGTGAGGCGCATGCGTGCGCCGGGGTTTTCTTGTTTCTAAACGAACGGTTTTGGAGAATATGAACATACAGGACGTCTTAGCGAAAATCAAGCCGCTGCAGCTCGCTAAGGAGCTCAAAAGGACTTTGGCTGAACTTCATGAACTCGGAGTGAAAATCCGCGGCACGCTCGCGCCCAGGCTCCGGCAGACGCGTAAGTGGATGGCGGCCGCCTTGCGGAAGAGCGCTGCGAAGATCAGGCGAGCGAAAGATTCGTGGCCGCGCCTGCGGCAGCCCGGGGAGCTGGTGCGAAAACTCGAGAGGCTCTTGGCAAATGCTCGAACAGGCCTGGCCGGAATCAATTTCGCGAATCTTCTGCCACTCGCTCAACTACATAAGCGGACGCTGGCCATGGCGGGCGGCGGCCTTGTTGCTTGCTGGTTACTGCTGTGGACCATCTGGCCGAGTCCCGTCAATCCTTATTCGGCTTTCGAAGAAGCGCGCAAAGCGCTGCACGATGCGCGCCAGGTCGAGGCCCGGACCTATACACCCAAGCTTTTGCAGATGGCGGAATCACGCTGGGAAAGAGCGCGCATCAGTTGGCATCTCGAGAACCAGAGATGGCGCATTCGACGAGATTACACGGGTGTCGTCGATTCTGTGAACATTGCGACGCGGATCGCCCGGCAAGCCTCCACGCAGGCGATTGCGATTCGCGATTCTTTGCATTGGTTGTCCGCAACCGGCATTACCTTGGTGAAAGACAAGATTGATTCTTTCAAAGCGCAATTCAGCCAGGTGCCGGTGCAAGCCACCTTGCGCAAGAAGTTCTTGGCCGGAGAACTGGCGATTTTCGAAAGCGAATTGGCTTTCCATCGTAGAGATTACTTTCGCGCCCTGACAAAGTACCAACAAGCAGCGGCAGACGTCGGCAGCGCTGACCAGCAAGCCAGCAAAGCGATGCAGGCGTATCTGGCCAATCTTCCCAAATGGCGCACCTGGGCGGAGGAAACGGTAGCATGGTCGCAGCAAGAGCAAGACATCGCCATTGTTGTTGACAAAATGGCGGCAAATGTTCAAATTTACAAATCCGGTGTTTTGCACGCGGAATATCCGGTCGAGCTTGGACCGCGTTGGGTAGGCCACAAGCGCCACCGCGGCGACGGCGCAACACCGGAGGGCCGCTATCGCGTCATTCGCAAGAAAGACGGGAATCGCACGATTTACCACAAAGCGCTGGAGATCAATTACCCCAACGAAACCGACCAGGAGGCATTTCGTTTGGCGGTCGCGCGCGGTGAACTGCCGCGCGGCACGCATATCGGCGGCTTGATCGAGATTCACGGCGAAGGCGGCAGGGGCGCCAATTGGACCGCCGGTTGTGTCGCTTTGCGCAATCCTGACATGGAGGCGATTTTTGAAATTTCAAAAGTGGGTACGCCGGTCACGATCGTGGGCTCGCTGAAAGGATTGCCGGCACGGGTGTTGAATATGAACGGTGTGGCCAATTCCCTCAACGGCACCGTGAGTCGCAAGAAGAGTTGAAAACTACGAATCCCAAGAGTGCTGTGATGGACGTGCAACGCAAAGACATTAAATTGCAGGATGAGAAACAGGCGCCAGCCCACGTTGCCCCCGTGACCGCTGCAAACGGCAGAGTACCGTCGCCTCCGGTCGCGCCTGGCATCTCCGCAAAAGTCACGCCGCCGCAAGATCGCTTTACTCTCAAATCGATGCTGTGGGGATTACTGTTCGGAATTGTCCTGGCTGCCGCTGCTTTTTTTGCTGCGCCAAAATTGCGTGACTGGGCTTTTGCCTGGCTGCCGGACTCTCCACGTATGCAGGCGATTCATTTGGCTGGCGAAGCGGACCTGCGCAAGACGGTGCGCAAGTTGGAAAAAAGCGTCGCAGCGCTGCGCGGAAAATTTGAGCGGCTGCTGCCGCGCGATCCCTATTTGATCGTCGATTCTTCAGAGAACAAAATCTACGTCAGAGCCGGCAGCAAGCTGATTCACGAGGGCGTCTGCTCCACGGGCAGCAACGTTTTACTCAAGGCTACCGACAATCGGCAATGGATGTTTGCCACGCCCCGCGGCATGTTTCGCGTTATCGGCAAGGTCAAATCGCCCGTGTGGCGCATGCCGGATTGGGCGTTCATCGAAGAAGGCCGACAGGTGCCGCCGCTCGATTCGCCAGAACGCTTCGAAACCGGCGTGCTCGGCGATTACGCCCTTGCGTTCGGCAACGGTTATCTCATTCACGGCACGCTGTATAAGCGCATGCTCGGCATGCCGGTCACGCATGGCTGCGTGCGGTTGGACGATCACGAACTCGAAGTCGTTTACAGGAACCTGCAAATGGGCTCGCGCATATTTATCTATTGATCCGGAAAACGTATTTGGGCCGATGACCTCATGCCTTTCGCACCAGGCGCTTTCTGTAAAAATTCTTGGAACAAGCTCACCAGCCCTTTCCGGCGCTATTTTGCCAAACTCCGGCGCCACCCCGTCGCTGGCACTTTTCTGCTTTTTTTCATTTTCCTCCCGATGCTAGCCATTCTGGCCTTCGCTGTGATTTTGCCGGTTCTGAGAAATCCCTACGAAGAGTTTGTCGAGATGTCTTCGGAAGAAGAGCCGAAGACCTCGCTCGAATCCCTTGCGCCGGCGGAGAGCACGGCGAGCTCTGATCTGCGCAAATCGATCATCAATTTAGAAACCACGGCTGCATTTTGGCAGGCGCGCTTGCAGCTCGCAAAAAGCGATTCCATCGGCCTGGTGGTGAATTTGAAGGACAGCCTCGCTAGCCTTGAAATCAAGGGCGTGCCCATTCGCGTGTGCCGCATTCAGCGTTATCGCATCAGCAGCGCGCTGCGGCGATTGCGCGGCCAGGGACGTCTGCAAAGCTGGCTGGCGGCACCATTTACGTTGCAAGGTGATCTGGCCACCCTGCCCAAGGCGCCGGTGCGCGTGGTCGAAGCTCCGGCTGATACCATCGAAGCGCAAAATCGCCCAACTTCCGAAGTTTCAATTGAAAAACGCGACGTGCATTACAGTCTGGAGTTCGATCGCGATTTGGTTATCGCCATCGAACAAACCCAAGCCACCTCTTTCAAAGGATGGTGGGAAAAATGGTGGTACAAATCGCGCCGCTTGCTGGCTTCCGCCCGCGAAGCCACCGACAGCTTCGCGCACGGCGAGCTGCCCAAGCATCGCATGCTGATCGAAATGGAATTGCCGCAGGAAGACGCTAAAGCCATTTATCGCGCCTTGCCGCAGCGCGCGGAGATGGTGTTGTATTTCTGATTTGATAAGGAATAAGTACTGCAAGACACAAAAATAAACCCTGCAATCTTGAAGCTTACCAACTTCAAACACCTGACCTCTCATGACTACCTCTTCCCCGCCGTCCACTACTTACAAGCCCGAAACGACCCCACGGCCCGAATTGGTGCGCGCGCTGGGGTTGCGCGAAGGCATAGCAATTCACATGGGTGTCATTATCGGCTCCGGCATTTTTCTAGTGCCCGCGACCATCGCCGGGCGCCTGCCTGCCATGGGCCCGATCTTGTTGGTGTGGATCGTCGCCGGCCTGTTGACTTTTTTCGGTGCACTATCGCTGGCCGAGCTGAGCGCGGTACTGCCCCAAACCGGCGGGCCCTACGTTTACCTGCGCCATAGCTTCGGGCGCATCTGGGCCTTCCTATTCAGTTGGAACGATTTCTTCATCAACAAAGCGGGTTCGGCTGCCGCTATCTCCGTCGGTTTCGCGACCTACATGGGATACTTCATACCGGCGGTCAGCCCGGAAAATGCCTTTTACCGCCATGAATGGTCGCTCTTCGGCGAGCACATGGAGTTTGCGTTTGGCTGGAATCAACTCGTGGCGATGGCGACCATTGCTTTGGTGACGTTCATCAACGTACGGGGCGTAAAATTCGGCGCCATGGTCATGAACGTTTTCACCACGGCCAAAGTCACGGCTCTGGTCGGCTTGATTCTCGTGGTTTTGTTTTCCGGAAAGGGAAGCAGCGCGAACTATTTGCCCTGGTGGCCGGAGGACTGGACCAGTGCCACCACCGCAATGTTCGGCCTGGCCATGGTTTCCGCATTATGGGCTTATGATGGCTGGATTGACGTTACCTTGACGGCCGGTGAATTCAAGAATCCACAGCGCAATGTGCCGCTGTCGTTGTTGATCGGCACGCTCGCGATCATTGCGATTTACCTTGCCGCGAATCTGGCGTATTCTGCGGTGATACCGTTGAGCGAAATGTCGAAATCCACGCGTATTGCCGCGGACGTTGCACAGGCCGTGCTCGGCCCCATCGGCGCATCGTTGATCGTTTTCGGCATCATGTGCTCGACCTTCGGCTCAACCAACGGCATGTTGCTGGCGGGGCCACGATCGCTTTACGCCGGCGGAACAGACGGCACTTTTTCCAAAAAATTCGGAATCGTACATCCGCGGTTTCATACGCCTTACATCGCCATCATCACCCTCGGCGTATGGGGCGCAATTTTAACGCTCAGCGGCACGTACGATCAAATCACTTCATACGTGGTTTTTGGGTCATGGGGCTTTTATGCGATGACGGCGATCAGTGTGATCATTCTGCGCCGTAAAATGCCCGAAGCCGAACGTCCCTACAAAGCCTGGGGCTATCCGTACGCCACCTTGTTGTTCGTGGCGATCGCAGGCTGGTTTGTTTACAATACCTTCTTGGAAGATACCCGAAATGCGGTGGTTGGGATTGGGTTGTTACTGTTGGCGTTGCCATTTTATTTTTATTGGATGAGGTCAACAAAATAAGCAGGGAGAATTGACCACAAAACTGAAACTTCGTTATTGAAATCTCACTCCCAGCTCCTACCTTGAGTGATTCGGGCTGGTTGTTATATAGGCCTTACAAGTTTTTATTGAGCTATCGTTTTTCAGTCGAGCTGAAAACTAAAGCCCTTCGGGCAGCATAAAAATGCAAAAACTTTCTAACACAGAGTGCACGGAGAGTCGCAGCGCGGCGTAGCCGCAACCAAAAGAAAAGCATAGCCACGGAATTACACGGAAGCGCACGGAATTATTGAATGCGAATGATGACAAATAGCTCATTCCATTCCGCGTATTTCTGTGTGATTCTGTGGCTAAAAACTCTGCTAAAAAAGCGAAGTTTTGCGGTATTGTATTACAGGGAGAGTTTTATTACGCGGCGTTCTTAAAAATTCACCGTGAAACTCCGTGTTGAAAAATGGGTTAACATATGAGTAAAACTTTCAGAATTCTATTCTAAGTTTGATTGCTTAAGCGCTTATATCCTCGGCGCATACACAACATAACCTCGCGGCGGTGCCCAAAACTGCGCACGGCCATCGGCAGAAGAACGTTGCGTTTCGGGCTGAGTGAGACTGGGCTTGCTCCACCATGCCACTGGCCTGAATTCGACATTTTGCCACTGCGTTGTGACCCAGTTGCCGTGCCAGCGGTCGCCGCGGTTGTTGAGAACGTAAATCAAGCCGGGTTTTCCCGAGTGGCCGCTGCGTTGCATGATGTACAAGTCATCATCAACCCACAGCACTTGCACCCCGCCGCCGGCATAATTCTGATGTGCTTGTACGAGCGCGGCGATGCCATGCGGCGTTGCTTCCAACGCGAGCCCGAAATTGTAGTAATCCTTCCAAAAGACACAAGGGAAACCCTCGTGGGTCAGAATGTAGCTGTACGCGAGTAGCTTGTCATTGACAATGGGTCGGCCGTCCTCGCGCAAATCGTGGTTCTCCACAAAGCTGACGCTCGTCTGCTGCTGCTTGCGCAGCAGCGTTTCCCACGTCATGAATTGGCGCAGACTGAAACCGTATTGGTCGCACAGCGCTTTAAGCATTTCGCGCAAGGGAAAATCGAAAGCATCAACCGGATTGCTGTTGGAAAAGTTGGTAAAGTTGGCCCACGCTTCAATCGCACTGACACTATCCCAATGCTCCGCCACGCCGTACGGACTGAACGGTTTATCGTCGCGCAGATAGCGATATTCCTGGATAGCCGCCACGGTCGCTGCACCATAGCCTTTCACGAAATCATAACGAAAACCGTCAAAGCCGATTGCCTCCACCAACCAGCGCGCCAGTTTCAGAATCTCGCCAAAAACATATGGATTGCGATGCGAAAGATCAGGCATGTCGCCAAAAGTGCTTTCGTCCCAGCTTTCATATTGATTGGGATGGAAGCATTCCCAATTGCGAGGAAACTTGCCGCTGCGTGGCTTGAAAAGGGTCCAGCGCGTTTCCCCGGTAATCGCGTTGACTTCCGTTGCGTCTGCCCCGCTGTTGTGGTTGATCACCATGTCAGCGAGCACGCGCATGCCATGATCGTGCGCGGCTTGAATCAACTCCAGCAGCTCCTGTTTGGAGCCGAACCAAGTTTTGATCGATCCCTTCTGATCGAATTCGCCGAGATCATAGTAGTCGTAGGGATCGTATCCCATGGACGGTCCGGCAATGTTGGCAGCTTTGTGCGCGGGCGGCAGCCATAAGGACTCGAAACCAATCTGTGCGAGGCTGGCGATCTTTGTCCGGACGTAGTTCCACCACTGGAATTCTCGTTGATCTTCGCGGGGGCAATCCCAGTAAAAGGCTTGCATCATGGCGGACATCTTTAAGCTCCTCTGAGATCTTTGCTGCTTGTTTTGAAAAAGTGAAACATCAGTGGTCCATTGCGCCGTGACGGGGGAAATGTCACAAACGCGAATTCCATACGGATCAAATACTCACGAGAATTTTTTTAAAGCTTTTTGCGGGTGTGTTCTTGGTCCGAGTGGTAACAGCTGTCTACCTCCCTCGATTTTAAAACGGGGGAATACTCATGCAGTGGACGGAAGATTTCTTGTCTACTCTTGGGAGCTGTCTGCAGGGTTTCAGTTTCAGCGTTATATTAAGCCGCCTTCACCCGCCGCGCTGCCTCCCCAATTTTCTTCAACATCTTTCCTTCCGTCACCACGTCCACGCGCAGGATTTTGCCAGCATTCGGGGCACCCGCTGAGATGGCCGCAGCCAAGACGAGATTGACGAAGTAGCGCATGCGGCGACGCTCTTCTTTTCTCTGAAAACCGACCAGTGCGGGCTGGTAGTTGATTTCACTGAGCGAAATCCTATGTGGCGCGAGCCCCACCATGAACATGCGCGAGAGCTGTGTGGCAATGGCTTCGTGGCCGGTGAAAGAGCCCATTCCTGGCATCACCAGCACCGCATCCAAGTCGAACACGCTTACCGCTCGCATCGCGTCCTTGGCTATCAACGATTTACCCAACCGCCGCAGAATTTTTCCAGCACCGGGATTGGAGGGCAACATGGTGTCAGTGGGGAGCTTAGAGAGCGCGGCGTTCATTAACCGGCGTGCGAAGGCCAAATGTTCCGCCGCCTGCGGCGTCTGCAATTGCGTTGCCCGTTCGGCTACTTCCGGGTCACAGCCCAAAAGGTCTACCAGGATATAAACCGCGCGGGCTTCCGGCGGCAGGAGTTGCAACAAGTTGACAAAAATCAGGCCCAAGCTCGTGCGCGTCGAAACCGGGCGTTTGGGAAAATTTTCGAGATCGGCAATTTCCTGTAGTGCGATTTGTCCGGTAAGCCACGGCTCGATTTGCCGGCCCACTGGTGGAGACCCGTTCGCAGTGCGGGAGGGTTGCCGCTGGATTTGATCCTCAGCGCGCTCGAAAATCGCAAGCAAGCCGGCTTTGACGGCACTGCCGAACACCAATGGTCGCCAGGTATGCAGCCGCGCCGCGGGATGTATGCCCGCCAAGATTGAAAGCATGGCTTCTTGTGCCGCGTCTTCGGCGTCGTCGAGTTTGCCGAGCAAGCGATAACAAGTCGCCAGGATTTGCGGACGCAGATGCGCCAAAAACTGGTCGAGTGATTGCCGGTCGCCCCGTTGCGCCGATTCGAATAGAATTTGTACAGCCTTGGAAAGTTCGTTGGAGAGCATCTTGCAAAATGCCTAGAGTTTTGTGAATGCCTATGGCATTCCAATATACTACGATTTCTTAGGCGCTTTCACTTTACGCAGCAGCTCGAACTTGCCCTCTACCACTTGTCCATTGGGCTGGACAACTTTGTACGTTCCCACCAGCTTGTTATTGTCGATCAGCTCGCAGGTACGCTCGACCGTGGCCGGGCCTTCCATTTTGAGCGTGAACTTATTGCCGCTGCGCGCTTCGGTGCCGCGATAAACGCCGCGAAAGGTGTCAAACCAATGGCTCGTGATCGCGCCCGTCGCCTGATCTTTCGTAGCATAGCCCACGAGTTTGTATTCCATACCTTGAACTTTGGCAGTGACTTTGGTTCTGAGAAATTGCTTGTGCAATTCCCACTCCACTTCCATTTCGTCTTCCGAGCGGCCCGCGGCATCTTCCGACCAGCCTCGCCATTCACCAACCAAAGAGGCCCAGAGCGCATCTTCAAGCGGTTGGAGCGCCGGGCCGGAGCCCTTTTCGGATGGTGGCACATCCTTTTGTTGCGCCAACAAGGGCAGCGTGAAAATCGCCATCAAAACAAACAATAGAATCAGACGTGCATACATGAATGGCCTGCAGTATTGAAATTTAAAAGTTCCAGTAGCGCTGCAGATCACCGCCCGGGCGCTCTTGCTCCTGTTGGAGCTGTAGCAATGAGTTAAAGAGTGAGCTCATCACTCGGAAGATGTACAGCGGCCGGGCGGTAGTCTATAGTTTTTCAATCTGTCCGCCCACGGAAGTGAAATCATCTCGAAAGACTTTGCAGGCGGCGCGATCGCGAACGACCGGGGTCACTAGAATTCCGGTAACCTCTTTTCGCATGCAATGTGGTTTTTGGATGCATCGTTTCGTGAACTTTCGAGATCCTGAATATTCCATTCCGTGGGCGATACTTTACCTCTGATTACGGCTCGAACGCCTCTACAGATACGTGAACACAAATGAAACCTGCGCCGTCAACAGATGGCGCTCGGCTCAGGTTTTGCTGGTGCCTTTTTTTCTGATAAGCTCCGTCCGGCCTTCGGATTCCTTGCCGGTCGGATCTTTTCCTTGAAAAGTTACGACCAGTTTGTCCTCGCCTACCTTTTCGAAGATGCGTGTTTCCGTGCCTTGCGGGCTTTCCCACGTGGTCACAAGTTTGTTGCCCTCGCGTTTGCCGCTGCCTTTGTAGGCGCCTCGCCAGTTGTCAAACCACATCGCTCGGACTTCGCCGGTTCTGGGGTCGAGGGTCATAGGACCCATGCCTTTGTAGACCATATCTTGCATTTTTTTCATGTCCGCCTCGGACATTTTCATGGCCTCCGCCATGGCCTTCATGGCCTCGGGATTTGCTTCCGTGGTTTTGGCGGTGTAGTGCACGAGAATGTATTGGTTGTCGAGTGCCCATTCAACCTTTTGCCAATCTTTCGTTTTCCCCATAGGGGTCGTGGAGGTGCCTTCCCATTCGCCAACCATCCATTTGAAAAAATCGTCTGCGAGAGCTGTGGGGGGCGTCATTGGCATAGCTTCATTCGCCATTTCTTTTTCCTGCGCGAACGTGGGCATGACCAGTAACAAAATACAGGCCAGGCTGAGCAACAGATACTTTCGCATAACTGCCTCCTTGAGGTGAAGTGAAATGCATCCAATTCGATTTGGCGAGAGCCGCTTCTCAGCACTAATAAAGCAATGAAATCAGTCTTCGTCAAGTTGTTTTTTTGCTGCGCGGCTGTTTCGACTTCGGCAACATCGACAACAGGAGGAACAGGATTAAGCTCCTCTTGCTAGCGAGCCAATACGACCAGCCTGCGGGTGGCGGAAATGCCGTTGGCTTGTAAGCGATAGAAATAGACGCCCGGTGGCAAGTTTCTCAATGAAGATTGTACATGGTGGCGCCCGACGGACCGCTCTTCGTTCAACAGGATCCTTACCACCACGCCACGGAGGTCAATGATTTCCAAGCGCACTCGTGCCGGCTGCTGCAATTGGAACGGGACGACGATTTGATCTGCAAAATGCTCGAGGTGGTGCCCGCCGGCAATGACGGGATTCGGATAACTTTGAAAAAGCTCGAAGGTGCCGGGTGAGGCAGGCAACTCGTCGACGGCCGTGCCCGGCCCAGGATTCTCAAACAAGAAAAGCAAATCATCTTCCTCATCGATGCCGGTCATATCGAGGTCGCCATCGCGATCGCGATCGTGAAGCACGGCGCAAGAGCCCGCCGTCGAAGCGGGCAGCGTTTTGCGCGGTGAAAATCTTCCGGCGCCGTCGTTTTGAAACAGTATAAAATTGGCGGAGGCATAGTTGCTGGTGGCCAGATCCAAATCGCCGTCACCATCGACGTCCCCCAGGTCGATGGCGAGCGGAAAGAATCCGGTGTCGAAAACCTGTGCTTCGCCGAGCTGGCCGGTGCCATCCCCGCGCAACACGGCAAACTTCCTTTGATTGGCGTGTGCGGCGACGACGTCCACGTGCCGATCGCCGTCGACGTCGCCCGCGGCGGCCATCCAGGCGTCTCCGCCACATTTGACCCTGGTCGAGAAAACGAGATTGCCGTTGCCATCTCCCAGCAACACGACCATTTCGCCGCTTTCGAAGCTGCCGATAAAAGCATCCATGACGCCATCTTCATTTGCATCGGCAATGGCGCACGAGGTCTCGCCGCGCGCGCCGGTTTCCGGCACTGCGCTCACCGTGAAAGTGCCGTCGCCTGCGTTCAGCAATTTCGTGACGGTACTTGCTCCGCGATTGGCCGTAACCAGATCCGGTGCGCCGTCGCCGTTCAAATCCAAAACGCCCAAACCGCGCGTGCCGGCGCCGGTGCTGTAAATTTTCGGCGTCGCAAATCCGCCCTGGCCATCGCCAATGAAAACGCCTGCAGTGCCGCTGCGAATGTTACCCAACGCAAAATCGAGCAAGCCGTCGCCGTTGAAATCTGCGCCTTCATTGGTGCTGGGCGTGGAATTGGCAGGCAAAGGGAACACTCTAAAGATAGTGGAATAGCTGCCGGCGCCGTCATTCATGAATACGCGAATATCATTGGCGTCTTCGTTGGGCACGGTGAAATCATGATAGCCGTCGCCGTTGAGATCGCCGGCATAAGCGCCGTAGGTGCGAATCTGCCCCTCGCCTGGCCGCCGCACGGAAATGCGCCTGCTTTCTCGTAATTCAAATGAACCAGGCCGCGATGCGGTCACAAAACTCCAGGCAAAGCCTTTGGCCATGGTCTCGCCGTTGGCGTTCCTCACTTCTTTGGAAATTGAGACGGTAATCAATTCGCCTCCCGAGAACGCGCGCCGCGGCAAGAAACGGATTTGTTGATTATTGTCCAGGAATTCATATTCCCCCGGGCAAACGCCGGCCCAGCGACCAAATACGGCAAACGAATGGCTATGCACACTCGCCGGATCGATAGGCGCATCGAAGCGCACGGTGATTTCCGGCAACAAGCCCGGCATCACGGTGTGAGCGGCCGGTTGCATGGAAATCACTCGGGGTGGAATGCTGGCTGGCAAAGCCAGGGGAATGAGCAACATACATAAGGCGGCTTTGAAAAGTTCGCGAAACTGAAGCCTGAACATGAACACACTCCTTTCCTGGGGCAGGAAGAGAACACGATGGGACGCGACAAGGGCGGCATTTAAATATCACGAATAACAAAGCTTTTCATTCTAAAATCAAGCCAAGAAATGCGAATGGAGGCAAGGAAAGCAAAAAGAAAACCGCAAAAAGCAGCAGTGCCGCCATGCTTTTTGCCGCTTGCTTTTTCCAGTTTGCTTTTTACCAATGAGGGGTTAATGTTCAAGAAAATTCTTGACAAATTTGATTTCCAGTGTTATTCTAATATCGCAATTGTGATCCGGTTACGCGGAATCACTCGTAATTGTTCATTAACAATTCGGAGGAGGAGTTATGGTTAAGCAGCGTGTGATCAGCTTGTTGATCCTATTCGCGCTCTTAGCGCCAGTGGCCGTACTGTCTCAAGTCTTGACTGGCACGGTGAGCAGCGAAGGAGAGCCCCTTTCCAGCGCGAATATCGTGGTGAGAGGGACGACGAAAGGAACTTTAACTGATGGGAGCGGAAGGTTTACACTCAAGCTGGAGGCTGGATCGTATGATGTTGCTTTCTCTTATCTGGGTTATGCTACAAAAGTTGAGTCCATTTCGTTAAAAGAGAATGAAGAACGACAACTGAACGTTAATTTGCTGTCGCAGGCACTGGAAAGTAAACAAGCGATCGTTGTCGTTGGAACAAGAGCCTACGCCAGAACCGTTACAGATTCTCCCTTGCCAATTGATATCGTTCCATTTCGAGAAATATCCCGCACCGGGCAGAACTCCTTTGACAAAACTCTTCAATATCGTGTCCCTTCCTTCAACACCGTCCAAACGCCTGTGAATGATGCCACGGCATTGTTGGATCCTTGGGAAATCAGAAACATGGGAGTGAGCAGAACGCTCATTCTCATCAACGGCAAACGCAAGAATCTCAGCTCATTGGTGTATACACAAACCTCGCCCAGCCGCGGTGAATCAGCCGTCGATATATCCTCCATTCCGGTAGATGCTATTGAACGCGTGGAAATCTTGAGAGACGGCGCCTCTGCCCAATACGGATCGGACGCGCTGGCCGGCGTTGTCAACATCGTATTAAAGGATGACGCCGAAGGCGGATACCTCAATCTCAATACGGGTATAACGCAAGAGGGCGATGGCGAAAGGGTTGGCGTGGCTTTGAATAATGGCAGTTCCATTTTTGACAACAAAGGATTTGTAAACTACACGGTTGATTTTTCAAGAGTCAACGAAGCAAGACGCTCGGGAATTGTTGATGCTCAAGGCGAAGCGGGTGACTTTGGAGCCAATATCAATGATGTCAACAGGTTTCTGACATATGATCAATTTGGAGGAAATAGAAATTCCTCGCCTGCAACGACTGCCGGGAAATTCCTGGTCAACAGCGGCGTCAATCTTTCTGGAAATACCGAATTGTACGCGAATGGCGCTTACTACTATAAGAAAGTGAACTCGTTTGCGAACTACAGAACTCCGTATTGGAGAACGGAAGCCGAGTTTCCATATTTAGCCGACTTTTTCCCGGATGGACCGAATGGTTCTTATGTCGGTTATGTGCCGACATTCGACGGAGATCTCGTTGATTACAACGCCACGTTCGGCCTCCGCTCAAGGGAGAGAGAATGGACCTATGACGCCAGCCTGACGCTTGGGCACAACAGCCAGGATTACACAGTATTTAATTCTCACAATCGGTCCCCTGATACAACCGCAAATGGAGCACATGTTTATCAAGAGAACAGCCCGATCAATTTCAAGCCGGGCGGCACAAAATTCTCGCATCAAGTTGGAAATATTGATCTCTCGAGAAAAATATCAACCCAACTGAGCATTGGTTTGGGCACGGAATTTCGCAGTGAAACTTTTGAAATTACCGCCGGCGATCAAGCTTCTTGGGATGGAGTCGGAGCGGACTCGTTTGCCGGGAATAGACCGGAAAACTCCGGCATCTTCAACCGCTACAATTTCGGCGGCTACCTGGACGTGAATTGTGATTTCACGCCCCAATTTCTGATCTCCGGCACGGTACGAAATGAATACTTCAGCGACTTCGGCAATGCGTTCGTGTATAAGGTCAGCTCGCGGTACAAGGCCCTGCAAGATCGGATGACGCTAAGGGGCTCCTATTCCACCGGATTCAAGGCTCCCACCCTGCATCAGATCTATACACAAAGGGTGCAATATAGCTTTGTGGCGGGCGGCGGAATTCAAGGTATTGGTTTAATCAACAATGTTTCTCCCCAAGCGAGAAAGTTGGGCGTAAGACCGCTGGATCCTGAGGAATCGAATAACTTCACGCTGGGCATTGGTGCAAGAGTTACGGACTATGTCAATTTCACGTTGGATTTTTACGATATTGCCGTCAAGGACAGAATTGTTATCAGCAATAGAGTCACGGCGGCCGACGGCAGTCAATTGGAGTTTTTCACGAACTCCATTGACACAAAAACTTCCGGTCTTGACGCCGTGCTCGAGTACAGTAATATCAGGCTAGGCTCGGGCGCATTAGATCTCTCATTTGCGGGAAATATCAATCTGCGGAACGAGCGGGATGGCGAAATACTGCAAATCAATGGAACGAATGTAATCGACGCGACTCAGGAGGCCTTGTTCTTTACCTCCAGGCCCAAACAGAAGTTTGTCCTTGGTTTATCGTATGGCATGCGGAAGTTGAACGTGGGTCTCAACAACACCTATTTTGGCAAAACCGAGTTCAAGCAAGCGGGCATGGATATTACGAATCTACAAACGGTATTCGACCCCAAAGTTGTCACCGATTTGGCGGTGACGTACGATATCCTTGGTAACGTAAGCGTTGCCGCGAACATCAATAACCTTCTGGATGTATTGCCAGAGTGGCACTTCGAGGCGCTTACGTCCGAGGGCACGGCGATATTAAACGATCCGGCTCGAACAAAGGTGCAAAGGAACCTGATTACGTTTAACGGTCGCTACGACGTCATGACGTATGATGGTTATCATTTCAGTCAACTGGGCCGAATTTTCAATATGTCGCTCGTCTACAAATTTTAGTAAATCGGTGAGCTGCTTTGAAAGCCGTCTGATTTTTCAGACGGCTTTTTTATTTTCACCGTTTCGACCCGCGTTGGATTGACGATCCAAGTCCCTGGCCCTCTACGAAAGCGCCGGTGGAGAGTTTTCTTATATGCGCGCGTCTTTTCCCAAGAGATCTCCGCTTGCTGGACGCTCAGAATCATTCGCGAGAAATAAGATACCGAAAACGCGCACGCAGTGGCGGTGGACGTGCTGAATTAAAACGACAAGGAGCGGCCCGTACCCGTCGGGGTGGAGTATCGTTACACCCGGCTCTTCAGCCTGCGCGGCGGACATACGATCAATTAGGGCGAATCCAATTTCTCCTTCGGCGCGGGTCTGTATCTTGGCGGCCTGTCGCTCGATTATGCTTTTTCGGATTTGGAGTTTTTTGATGCGGTGAATCGGTTTGCGATTGGGTTTGGGTTCTAAATATGCGCTTACCTATTCAAACAAAGTGAAGAATGCCTTGATTCACTTCATGGAGTTTCAACATGGCAAATGTAGCAAAAGAATCGTTTCTAAGCGAATTAATCAATCGAGTCGGTGCGATACATAAATTTGGATCAAGCCAGTCACTATACGAAGCAGTAGACGGTTCGTTACGATTCTACATCAGGTACTCAAAACGACACAGTAGAGGTACTTTTTATGGATTGCGATTGGTAGATTTGAAGCTGCTCGAAGGCCATCCTAGTTTTCTGTGCTTCTTGACAGACAGATCTAATGAGCCTTTGTTGATTCCATTTGCAGAATTTGAAGAGGTCTTTCGTTCCATAACTCCAGCCGATGATGGTCAATTCAAAGCCCAAGTTTTCGCAACTAGTGGAATTACCGAGCTATATATTGCCAAAGCTGGAAAGTTTAACGTTGAAAGCTATTTGGGCTGGGCGTCTCTCGAAACATTGATTGACTCATCATCTATCAAAACTCCAGTTTTGTCCCATACACAAGTACAAACCTTACTGGGAGCAATTGGGTGTCGCAAGGGTTACGACATTTGGATTCCAACCGCGGACAGATCAAAATTGGATTGGTCTCTTGTCAAGAGCTTCAAATGTGAAGATACCTTACCTTTGTCCTTGAACACAATTAAACGAGTCGTTGAAGAGATTGATGTGATATGGATGCAACGAGGCAGTGGTAGCCCAAAAGCCTTTTTTGAAGTTGAGCATTCGACCCCGATTTATTCTGGATTACTTCGCTTCAACCATGTTTACCTCATTGCACCAAACTTGAGCATATCATACAGCGTGGTGTCAAATGAAGAAAGACGATCTACGTTTGTGCAGCAATTGAGCAGACCAACATTTCTAACGAGTGGACTTAATGCAATTTGTAACTTCTTGGAATATGGTAACGTGTTTAGTTGGCATGAGCGCTTGCGGAGGATTGAGAAATGAAGCCAAAACACATTAAAGTTGCTCTCTGGGTAGCAGTTAAAATCAAGCGAGGTTTTCTTGAAGAAGTTAAGGCTTTTAGCTCGGAAAGTGAGGCTTTGAAACAAGAACAAGACTGGCGAAAGATGATGAATCCAGACTATGATGAAACAGGTATTTTTCAAATCAAGAAAGTGAATTGCTGATTCGAACACTCAGTCACTAGCTGCAGACGAGCAGAAGAAAGAGGTTGCGGCCGAAGCAGCATCTTTTAAAGTTGCCTGCCAAGGCTGCGTTGTTCCAGTCGAGAATCATAAATCAATCATTCAAATCACGAGGGTATGAACCATGGCTCACACTTTCAAAGACCTCAAGCACAAAACCCTGGCCGAGCTGCAAGAGATTGCCAAAGGCCTCGAGCACGAAGCGGTGAAAGGCTATACGCAAATGAACAAGGATCATTTGCTCAAAAGCCTCTGTACCGCGCTGGGGATTCCCATGCACGAGCATCACGAAGTCAAGGGCCTCGACAAGACCGGCATCAAAGTCAAAATCCGCGCCTTGAAGAAAGAGCGCGACCAGGCTCTCGCCGCGCATGATTCCAAGCAGCTCAAAGCCGTTCGTATGCAAATCAAGGGCCTGAAGAAAACGCTGCGCAAGGCTATGGTGTAGGTGGAGGCAGGATTTGTTTCTGAGTTCTTGTGGCCAACGAGTAGAAACAACCTAGCGCACTGTTACCTTAGTGCCCTGCCTCGTAAATTCGGTGACGTATTCTACATTTGGAATACATGTGAT
>JBOHQX010000349.1:0-14442 GCA_050732395.1 bacterium | reverse complement strand
GAGGCATCTTTTTCAGCACAAGCACCGTGCCAGAAACTTAACAAGATCCCTACGGGATGACACGGTGGTGTTGCTTGCCGAACCAACCCCGATCACCGGGGGTCAGGAGCTTCCAAGTAACATGTCACTCAGGAGGAGTCCTTTTGAGCATAACATCGTGCCTTAAGTTTGAAAAGTTCCCTCCTGGATGACAGAATGTGTTACTCGGCGAACTAACTACCAGTCGGTAGAAGGTTCGCTGAATAGTTGCCAATTGTTTTACTATTTTGTCCGCCATCATTTTGTCCTTACATGCGTCTTTACACTAAAGAGCAATCGTTTGAATGCCTCAGTGGATACTTCCCTGGTGTTGTATGTTCGAAGATAAGTGACATGCTCTTCATCTCCGGGATATGACTCATCCGGGCCATATGGATAAGAAGACATACCGTGAAATGGCAATGGTTCCACCGTTTGCCCGTGCGCGGTATTGAGGTCGCCGTCCTTTAGCCAGCCATCATTGTAGAATATGAAGTCCCTGCTCCAGTTGGAAGGCAACTCCGGGGCTTGGGCAGCGTCGAATTCAATGGAAAGCTCATCGCCGGCATTCATGATCACATACTTGTTGTCCGATTGCATGAGCAGAGGAAGCACATCGCCGTACCGCGTGTACAAACCGGTCAAGTCTCGCCAATTCGGTGCCGTAGTCACGGTTTGGTAGTCTGGAATGTGCGGGCTGTATGGGGTCTCGCGAGTCACACTTGAAAAACCGCGGTAGTGCAGGTCCGCTGCCACCGGCTCCAGGCTGACGGTTCGTACTGAGCTACCGGATACGGCGATCGCATAGAAAACATGATCCCAGTAGATCTGCATGCTAGTGCGAATGCGGAGGCGATGGTCCGCGGTGAGAAATTTGCCGCTCAGATCCACTACTACAGTTTTATTTTTCCCTTTGGGAAAGCCAAGATTCTCTATCACCGTTTTCCAGTTGGTGCCGTTGTGACGCAACATTACTGTTGCGTCACGTTTTTCATCGACAACCTGAAGCAACGGAGGTATTGACTTAACAGCGCCAGATTGTGCCATGTTCACATTTATGCTGGCATCCGTGGGGAACACCCAACCATGCAAAAAGAGAAAAACACTGCCGGCCTGAGACAAATCCCCCAGATCCAAAACGAGATCGTGCGGCGCCGTCACTCCTTGATACTTGGCGGGGGTGAAATTCGAAACGTATTTTCCGTCTTCGCGCGCGATGGCCGGCAGAACGTCATTCCCTTGATCGTCGCAGGCTGACACGGGCAATCGTTGATCCGCAACCGCATAAATACGAAACTCTGGAAAAGGAGGCGGAGTGAATTTCTCATCAACAAAAACGTCAACACTATCAGGATGATCGACAACCAGCAGTCTTACTTGATCAAGAAATGGTGTCTCCCACAACTCACTGGTGAATTGCACGGAATACCTTCCGTTTTTCGGCCGCAGTTTTGCCCCGGGAATTTTCAGGTACTCATCCGTCGAATTGGGAAACGCGTAACGCAGGCCTCCGGCCTGCGCCAACCCTAGGGGCATACCCAGCGCACTGGCCCACAACACATCGGTGACAAACTCGTATGCTTCTCCATCCCAGGCATACAGCCAGGGACAGGACCCCTTTAAGATCTGATCTTCGGTGATGGTTTGAATTTTCTCGGGCCTGAACCAATTCTGTGCTACGCCATTACTCCAAACCACCCGCACCACCTCCGCGCTGTCCCGATGACCGAGACCAAAATGCGCAACCGGGGTGCTCATCAGTCGCGTCTGATGGAGGTCGCCGGCCTTCACTTCGACTTTTGAGCCAATGCCGAAATGATTATTCTTGCCGCTGCCCGTGCGAAGCCCGGCCAGCCGCACGATGAGATAGTTGTTCACGTTGCCGCCGTCATTCCGGAGCAGATGGACGGCGCCATGCCATCCAGCCACGAAAATATCCAGATCACCGTCGTTATCGTAATCCGCCACTTCCACCTGACTTCCGGCTTCCGGGAGAAGTGGCAGCAATGAGGTAGCCTCCAAGTATTTCCCGTCACCATTATTATAGAATAACCAAGGCCCGCGAAATCTCGAGGAGGTATCTTGTGAGGTGCCTGCGACCAACAAATCGAGAAAGCCATCATTATCCGAATCAAAAAACACGGCGTCGCGGCCGGCAACTTTACGAATACTTTCAAAAGCGCTATCTGATCCAGCCTGCCGCTCAAACGTGCCGTCACCCTGGTTGCGAAATAATGAATGTTGCCCGCCGGTCAAGTCCGTCACAAATAAATCCAGAGAGCCATCGTTATTGTAGTCGCCCGCGGTCACGGCGCCAGAGGCGCCCGCAGTTGCCAATCCGCTGTGGCCGGTGATATCCCGGAAAAAGCTCTGTCGCAAATTGTCGTAGTATCGATTGCCGCCTGGAGAGATCACCAGCAGATCCAGATCCCCATCGTCGTCAAAATCCCCAAATGCGGCGTCTTCTGCGTTCACGTTCCCCCCGCCGAGGCCCGCTTCTTCAGCGATTTCGGTGAAGGTACCGTCAGCATTGTTGCGATACAAACGATTCTGACTATTGGTCGCAAGAAAGAGATCCAAATCGCCCTCGAGATCGAGATCGGCAAACAACGCTGTATGACCTTCAACATCCGTTTTGACTCCGGCCCCAGAGGTGACGTCGCTGAACGCGCCTGTACCAGTGTTGCGATATAATCGGTTTGACCGGGTGTTGGTCACAAACAAATCAAGATAGCCGTCATTATCATAATCGGCAAAGATCGCTGAGCGATCACGGCCAGGATGAGCGATCCCAGCGTTCGCTGCGAGGTCTGAAAAGAAACCATTTGTGTTGGCAAACAAGTATTGCCGGCTGGCTCGCTCTTTGGACAACCACCGGGACACGTAAAGATCCTGATCACCATCACGATCAAAATCACCTTGCGCCATCACGATTTGCGGATCTTCGTCGCCCCGCTCTGAGGCTTTGTCGGACAAAACGATATCCAATCCGCTGGTGTTCGTCACTTCCGTGAAAGTGAGGGCAGCGGGGACTCCGGTCTCTTTCTGCAGATGCCGTGACACCTCTTGGCTGAAGCGAGTAATGGGCGCGCCGAGGGATGAAGGGTCTGCACCCTTCAATTCCGCAATTGCTCCCTGATACCAGGAAGCCGGCTTGACCAGATTGTGAAACGTGCGGGCCGGGCTCAAGGCCTGCTCCGCACTCGCGTCGCGCATGAGTTCCAGACTTCTCTGGAAAATCTCCTCCGAGCCCGGCGGCAATTCCGGCAAGGTCTGGCGGATCGTTTCCATGTGCTCCAGTGCCTGGCCCGGCTTGTCATTTTGCAATAACAACTCTACCAGTTGCAGACGCGCCGCCACGTTGGCGGGCAGGGCGTGCACGACCTGCGTCAGACAGTCTTCAGCTTTCTGCCGTAGGTCCACGTCCTGCGCGTTGAGATAGTATTGCGCTAATTGATAAAGTGTCCGCACGTGGTTGGGATGTTTCTTGAGCGAGCTTTCCAATGTGCGGATGGCTTGGTTTTCGCGATCGGTCAATTCATAAACTTTTGCCAACAAGAGACAAATATCAAGGTGATCCGGCTCTTGCTGCAGCGCTTCGTGCAGCCATTTTTCGGCGGGTTCGAGCTCGTGCATGCGCAAACAGGCCAGGCCGAGATTGGCGTATCCCAAGGGCTCTTGGGGTGCAATTTCAACCAAAGTTTGAAACTCCGCCGCCGCCTCGCGCAGCTTATTATCTTCCAAATACGCCAGGCCCAGATTGCGATGGGTGAGCATCTGCTTGGCGGTCTCAGGGTCGAGCTCTGATTTTTTGGCGCATCCTCCCGCAACGTGAATAAGCAAAAGCCATAGAGAAAAGCGCACGCAAAGACACAAAGATGCAAGGAGTACTCCGAGATACTCTTTGCTGCGTCTGTGCGCTACGCTCCCGCCGTTGCATGATGAGAGTTTTTGTTGATTCCGATAAGATTTCAATGCAAGACAAACCCATTCTTCTTCAGCAAATCATCCAAGCCACCAATGAGCGCGTCGGCCTTTTCCACAATTTCCATACCATTCAGAACGGCTTTGCGCAAGTCGTTTAGTTGTTGAGTCATCCCCTCAGGAATTCTCTCGCATTGCTTTAAAACGATGTCTACCAGCCGCTTCTCACCGGGATGAGGTAACCGATTCACCGCAAAGAGAATGTCAAAATAGCTGGCCAACAACGCAGCCACCCGGTGATTGATACTCACCCAATCGTTTCGAGCGACTGCCCTTTCCAACTGATATCGGTATGACGACGCATTCCGCCGCAGGATTGGGTGATTTTTCGCCACGATCGCGCGTCTGAGTTGCTCAGGGTAAGGTCGTCTGGAATTTTCCTGCAATCTCTGATACCAGCCTTCTCGATCGTAAAGTACGTGCGAAGACACCACATTGTACCAGAAACAAGTAGAGTAGCCCACCGAAGCTTCGTGTCGCCGCAATACTCGATCCAACTGTTCATTAATCCACTCGATGCTCCGAAACATGACATCCACATGAATCCCAGTTTCCCTGTCGATCCATTCATCCCCTGGTTCCCAAAATTGATTGTCCACCTCGGCATACTTGGCACGAGCCGTCGCAATCGCAGCACGAGCTTCAATGGAAATTCCCGCGCTCAAATAGACATACAGGTCGAGGTCAGAGGCCTGATCAGCAGTGCCAGCACCCTGCGAACCCGCCAGGGCAACAGCTTCCACTTGCGCGAGCTGGCTGTAGCGCTCTGCCAGGGTATGCGCAAATGCCAGGGGAGGAGTCAGCTTTTTTTCCATGGCAGGAAATTTCAAAAGACAAACAATTGGAGTCTTATTCTATATTTGATTCATCAATTGTACAATACATAACCCCCGCCCACGCCCTACACTTTGGTGCCCATCCGAAAACCTCGAAATGTCATCCCGCGGGATCTTGGTTGATTTGGGCACAGCGTCGATTTCAGGAGTGGGTGCCGAACCTACCAAGATGCTTTCAGCATGACAGGACGAGGTTTTCGGACAGGCTCTTATGTTTCACGTTTCACATTTGACATTTCACGTTTGACGTCTCAACCTCTCATTCCAGCAGCACCATCTTGCGCGTCTGGGAAAATTCACCGGCACGGATTCGATACAGATAAACTCCGGTACCCGCCGGTCTGTTGAGCTCGTCAGTGCCATCCCAAGTGACGGATTTCAAACCAACTTCTTCAATACCACGAAATAGGTTTTTGACGCGTCTGCCCAGAACATCATAAACCTCGAGCACAATCTCGGCTCGTTCAGGAACAGCATACCGTAATGTGGTGGTACCGTTGAAAGGATTGGGGTGGTTTTGTAAAAGCAGGTAGTGTGAAGGAGGTTCGGATGCAATAGCTGCACTATCCGACACCGATTTTGCATACCCAATTTCAGCTCTTTGGCCGTCGTTTGCAAACGGGAAACTGGTGAACCAAAGATGATAGTATCCCTTAAACTCGAGTACGGAGCTGGTAAGATACGAGAATCCCCACGCCGGCCGGTCACCTATGACCGGATTATCCTGGGATTTCTGCCACGTAATGCCATCGCGCGAAGTCGCATAGCCAACCAACTGCGGCGGAGTCGTGTATCCTGCTCTGCCCGCGTACCACATCTCATATCCAGTCTCGGTTGCGAGGACCGCCGGGCTCCACACTCTGTGCTGGTCCCATTCCCCGGGATTGCCAACTCTCAGCACGGGATCACTGTTCGAAAAAGCGGCTTCGGTCGTGGAGGGGTCGTCAAACTTGATCCAATTTATTCCATCTTGAGAAATGGCCAAACCGACCTGAATCACTGACAGTGGCCAACTCTCCTGGCCAGCCCAGTACCACATTTTATAGACTTCATTCTCTTTTCGTATGGAGCCAGGACCGATGATTCCGCCATCCCATTCCCGCAGCGATCCCAATTGCAACACCGGGTCCGAGTGCTTGTTCCATGCCAAGCCGTCGGCGGAAGTAGCATAGCCAATGATACGCGGTGGCACCCCGGCTGCACCATACCACATTTTGAAAGTCTCGCCATCTTTTATGACTGCCGGAGTGACAACGACTCCGGCTTCCCAATGATGCCCGGGTGATAGTACCGGATTCCTGGCGTATCGTCTCCAGGAGATACCGTTCAAGGACCAGGCATATCCAATTTGCAGGGTGCCAAGACCCAACAATTCATCACTGCCCGCATACCACATCCGAAGGGTATCGCCATCCTTTATGACTGCCGGCCAAAGGACTGCCCCTCCATCCCATCTACCCGGGACGCCGTAACTTAGAACCGGTTGGCTAGTCACATGTGTCCAGCCGGTCTGTGCGCGCAGTCCAGTTGGAGCAAGAGCTGCAGTAGTGAAAATAAAAATAACCAATGTACTTGCGTAAAGAGTTTTCGATCTCAGAATTTGAGCCATTTGAACAAGTTGGAATATATATGCGAATGACCAGTTGAAATACGCTAAAGCCTAAAACCATTAGTCAAAATGATTTGAGTCAAAATCATGTAAACGTCTTTAATCATTTTGACTACAATAATTTTGACTTTACAGCTTCTACTGGTCATTCATATTATATGCCTCAACACTCAAAACCACCCTACAGTCTAGATTCTCTATTTTAGATTTAGGGAATGTACCTACATACTACCCATTAGTCAAGCCCACTTCTTGCACGCCCATTCTATCACTTTGCGGCCATCTCAAAAACCTGAATGCGATCATCATTCTTGGCAATGACGATCACTTTCTTGTCTCGATACCTCAGAGAAACCATATCTCGCACCTGGCCGGTCACGAATAATCCGCTGTCTTGAATCGACATGGGAGTGAAGACGCCGGCGCTTTTTTCCGATCGGGAATTGGATTGCATGTCATGATCATTGGAGGGGTGCGACTTGAAAGTCGCGCCACGACGAGATCCCAGCAACAGCGTGCCATAACTCGCATCATGCCTGCCGAGTTGGGGATTGAGGCCGTGGAAATTTCCGGCCAATAGCAGGTCTTTGGCGCCATCCGTATTGAAATCTTCGGCCATGACCGCATAGACGGGTGAGAACTGCGCTTCCCGAGGAAGCGGCTGTCCATGGAAGGTGCCATTCTCATCGCCGTAAAACACAGCCGTGGCAAACGTATATGCTTTTTTGATCACGGCTTTGTTCAACTGCTCCGCGGTGAATATTTCCGTTATCTGTTTGCCGGCATAAGCGGCATGCGTGGGAAATCTCTCCTTCAAATAAGGCAGTTGATTCACCAAATCCGGCCGGAGCGGCATGGGATAACTCTTTCCTTGCCCCGGTAGGCCGCTGAGCGGCTTGTAATAGCACAGGATCGGATCCACCACACCGTTGCTGTCAAAATCAGCAATGTAAATCGACGCCGGCTCGGACGCTGAAGCCTTAATCTTGGAATTCTCTCCCCAATTGCCGGCCACGAGGTCCACATGCCCGTCTTCATTCAGATCTTCAACGATCACACAATTCCACCAGCCATTCGTTTTCTCTAAGCCAATCTTATCAGTGATGTTCACTAGGCGGTGCTTCGTGTTTTGAAACACAGTGACCGGCATCCATTCACCAACGACGACAAGATCGAGGTCCCGGTCTTTGTCATAGTCCATCCATTTCGCATCGGTGACCATTCCCGTGTTTGCCAATTCGGGAGCATGCTTCTCGGTGGCGACAGAAAAATGACCTTTACCGTCGTTCTCCAGTAAGTAGCTCGTCGGAGTCAGCCCATATTGCCAGGGGACGCTGCGGCTGCCCACAAATAAATCCAGGTCGCCGTCGCCATCAAAGTCCCCGGGGGCGACGCAAGAGCCACTGTCATATAACTTCGGCAGCGCATCGGCGGGCTGCGCGAAGTCGCCGCGGCCGTTGTTGATATATAGCCGATCCAGCAGCGCAGGTGCAAGCGGAGAGTATTCATTGCCCCCACTGACGACATAAAGGTCTAGGTCGTTGTCACCGTCAGCATCGAACAATGCCGCCCCAACATCTTCTGAAATCTTTGCCTTTTCAAGCACCTGTTCATTAGAGCTCTTGAACATGCCGGAAGCAGTTTGGATCATCAGCTTCCCCGCAGATTCTTTCGCGCCACCGATGTATATATCTTCCAGGCCATCGCCGTTCACATCCCCTTTCGCGATTCTAGGTCCCTCCGTGGACAACTTATGCGGAATAAGCAATTCTCTTTCAAAATCGTTGAATTCATTCTCGATGTGTTTGTATTGCAACGGGAACGATTCGGTGACCTCGTGGAGTATGGGTTGAGGACGGGGGGCGGAGGGCTGAGGGCGGAGAGCATAGGGCGGGGGGCGAAGTGTGGCGTCTCTTTGATGCAAGGTAATAAGTTGATCCGTCGCAACATTTGCCATGATTCCACACGCGCCGTTAGGCCAGTCGACCATCAATGTGTCCACGAAGCTCTGTTTTCCCAATCCGAATGTGAGCACATAGTCAACCGAGGATTGGAATCCCCGCGTCGGCATCTGCTCTTGGACGAACACTTGTGCATTCGCGCATTTGAGGGTTACTTTCGCCCCGATGGCAAAAGTATTCATGGCCTCGCCAACCAATCTCACTCTCAAATAATGATTGTCGGTCAGGGAATCAGCCTCACAACGATAGACAAAAGCAGGCTGGTTAACGTTGTTTATGACCAGGTCATTGTCGCCGTCGCCGTCGAGGTCGCCGTAGGCGGCTCCGTTCGAAAAGCTGGGCAGGTCCAAGCCCCAAGCCTGTGCCTCATTGGAAAACGTAAGGTTGCCGTGGTTGCGGAAGGCGTATTTGGAGAGCTTGGTGGAAGGGATCTTTTGGATGAGCTCGGGGAAATCGATGCGTTCGCCTTGCAAAATCTTTCGGATGTTGTCTTCCTGCCTCAGATAAACAAGATAGTCTTGATCCGTGACATCTCGAAAGATGCCATTGGTAACGAGGACATCTTTCAGGCCATCGTTGTCTAAATCCACAATGATCGCTCCCCAGCTCCAATCGGTCGCCGCCACGCCGGCCAGCAATCCGATTTCACTGAATGACACACGGTGCTGGCGCAAGCCACTTTCGGGCGGTTCGAATCCATTGTTCAACTGCAGCACATTCTGGGAAAACTGATGATAATAGCCCCATGCGATTTTATCTTGATAGAAGTCAAAGGACTCGAAGGTGAATGTGGTTTTCAACCGGTAGTCATCTTCCGGCAGCATGTCGGTTCCGAAAATATCCATGAATCCGTCATTATTGAGATCGGCGATATCTGCGCCCATGGATGACAGGCTGGTATGCCCAATCATCTCTTCCAGTTTCTCTGAGAAAGTACCATCGTGATTGTTGATATAGAGATAATCGCGCTCGAAAAAATCATTGGCGACATAAATATCGCACCAGCCATCATTGTTGATATCGCTGACCGACACACCAAGTCCAAATGCGATCACACTGCCATAGATGCCGGCGGCCTCGCTGACATCAACAAACTTGCCATTGCTGCTGCTCGAACCATTGGAATCATTGCGATACAAGCGGCTTCCACCGCCAGAGGTGTCGCGCTCGTGGCGCAAGTTTCTCGACAGATCAAACGTGCTCATGGCGCGAAAAGCGTTGTTGAGCACATACAGATCCAAATCGCCGTCGCGGTCATAATCGAAGAAGGCGGCATGCGTGGAAAACCCCCGATCATCGATGCCATACTCGGCCGCGGATTCCTTAAAAGTCGGAACGCCATTTTCTTGATTGCCCTGATTGACAAAGAGCTCGTTGGCGCGGTTATCGCCCTTGATATTGCCGGAGTTGCAGACATAAATATCCAGCCGCTCATCGCCGTTAATGTCGACCATGCACACGCCGGTAGACCAGTCATGGGTTCCGGCCACGCCGGCTTGTTTCGTGACGTTTCGAAATCTGAACCCGCCCTGATTCAGAAAAAGCTTGTTGTCCTGCTGATTGGAGGTCAAGTACACGTCGGGCAGCCCATCGTTGTTGACGTCCCCGATCGCCACGCCGCCGCCATTGTAGTAATTGCGATACTTGAAGACGTTGAAATTCGTTTCATCGGTCAATGTGTTTTCGAATTTCAGATGGGTGTAGCTATCGGGCAGCAAGGTAAACAGATGGTCGATCTGAATGGCTGGAGGTTTCTCGCTGCACGACAACAGCAGAAGGAGACCTGAGGCACCAAGAGATGAGATGAGTTTCACGAGTTTATGGGCAGATGAATTATTCCATCAAAAGTGAAATCTGCGCTTTCTTAGCACAGAAATTCAAAGCACACGCGTTCTCGTTCCCAAGTTTAACTTGGGAACGAGAACGCGTGGGTTCCGTGGGCGTAAGCTTTGCCGCTCGAAGAGCTTCACTTTGACGCTTGCATGAACAGACATAATGACTTTCTGTAAGGTACTCACGTCGAACCTGAGGTGGAGGAAAGATGGCCCAATTGCATCACAATTCCAGGAGGCTAGTGTTTGCGACGCTCCTGCTGGCGGCAAGCACGTTCTTTTCCTGCCAGACGCGCGAGCCCGCGTGGTTGCGTAGTGAGGCCGCAAAAAAAGAATGGCGCGTATATCTGGGCGATCAAGAGAGCAGCCATTACTCGGTTCTCCACCAAATCAACAAAGAAAACGTCGCGCAATTGCAAGTCGCGTGGACGTACCATACCGGCGATCTTCCGGAGGGAGAGTTCGGCGAAATCCAGTGCAACCCGATCATCGTGAATGGCGTGCTCTACGGCAGCTCGCCGCGCACGAAAATTTTCGCGCTCAACGCCGGTACCGGTGCAGAAATTTGGAAGTTCGATCCCTTTGCCGATCGTCCGGAAGAGGCAAACACGCAAGGACGCCATCGTGGCGTCACCTATTGGCAGGATGAGGCGGGCAATGACCGACGCATTCTCTTCACCGCCGGCGCAGACTTGTTCGCGGTCGACGCACGCAATGGAACGCGCATCACGAGCTTCGGCGACAGCGGCAAAGTTCGACTCAATGCCGGCCTCGATCGCGAGCTAGGCAGTGACGGCGGCTGGGATCTTTTCGTGAGCACCACCACGCCGGGCATGATATATAAGGACCTCCTCATTCTCGGCACGCGCGTTTCCGAGGGCCCGATCTCCGCGCCGGGGCACATTCGTGCGTTCGATGTACGTACCGGCGCGGTGAAATGGATTTTTCATACGATTCCGCACCCGGGCGAATTTGGTTATGACACCTGGCCCGAAGATGCATGGAAGCGGGCCGGTGGCGCGAACTGCTGGAGCGGGATGAGTGTCGATCACAAACGCGGGCTGGTCTTCATTCCCACGGGATCTGCAGCGTATGATTTCTACGGCGGCAATCGCAAGGGCCAAAACCTCTTTGCCAATTGCTTACTCGCGCTGAAAGCAGAAACCGGCGAACGGGTGTGGCATTATCAAACCGTTCATCATGATTTGTGGGATCGCGATTTGCCTGCGCCGCCGAATTTGGTGACACTCGAGCACGGCGGAAAGAAAGTCGAGGCGGTGGCGCAAGCCACGAAGTCCGGCTTTGTATTCGTGTTCGACCGCGAAACCGGCGAGCCTCTTTTTCCGATTGAAGAAAAGCCCTATCCGGCTTCCGATTTACCCGGCGAAGAAGCCTGGCCGACGCAACCATTGCCGCTCAAGCCGCCACCATTCGCGCGACAAATCTTTACGGCCGCAGAGGTCGCCAGCACCTCGCCTGAAGCGCGTGAGGCTGCACTCGCGCGTGTGCGTGAAGTGCGCAGCGCCGGGCAATTCATCCCGCCGAGCAAGCAAGGCTCAATGATTTTCCCCGGATTCGATGGCGGTGCAGAATGGGGCGGCGCCGGGTTCGATCCGAAAACGGGCCTGCTCTATGTGAATTCGAATGAAATGCCGTGGATTCTCACGATGATCGACATTGAATTGGCGCAGTCTGAAAACCCGTATGATCAAGGCCGTGTGGTGTATGCGCTGAATTGCGCCAGTTGCCATGGCGGCCAGCGGGAGGGCGATCAGCAGAAAATCTATCCAGCGCTGACAAATTTGAAGAGCCGCAAATCCAAGGACGAAGTTTTGCAGCTCATCGTGAAAGGCAAAGGCTCGATGCCTTCGAACGATTTCATCTCGGCGGAAGAAAAATATAATTTGTTGGCGTTTCTCTTCGAAGAAAAGAATGCGCAGCCGCTGAACCCGCACAACCGTCAATCCCGGCCCGCAGCGGCGCCGATTGTCCCCTTCGTCTCCACCGGCTATCACCGCTTTCTGGATCACGAGGGCTATCCGGCGGTGCGTCCGCCCTGGGGCACTTTGAATGCGATCGATCTGAACAAGGGTGAAATCGTCTGGCAGGTTCCGCTCGGCGAGTTTGAAGAATTGACGCAAAGGGGCATTCCGCCCACCGGTACGGAAAACTATGGCGGGCCGGTGGTGACGGCAAGCGGTTTGATCTTTATCGGCGCCTCGATGGATGAAAAATTCCGTGCGTTCGATAAAGACAGCGGTAAGACGTTATGGGAAGCCAAACTCCCGGCCGGCGGTTATGCGACGCCGAGCACGTATGAATTTGAAGGAAAGCAGTACGTCGTCATCGCCTGTGGCGGCGGCAAAATGAGAACGAAACCGGGTGATGCATATGTCGCGTTCGCGCTGCCGGAGGCAAAATAGTCGTGGTGCAGACTTCCATATAAGGCTGTAAGGCCACCCTGCGAAAGGCGGCGTAGCTCGAAGAGGGGCGAAAGCCGGCTTGTCGCCCTTTGGCGCCCGCAACAAAAAATGAACTCACGCAGAGCCTCGCAAAGATTCGTGGAGATTTCCGGCTGGCAGAGTCGCAACCAAAAACTTTGCTAAAAAGGCCAAGTCCTACAAGTTTGTATTACAAAGAACGCAGAGCGAAACAGAGACGCTTGATTTAAGCAGAGCTTTTCTTTGCGATCCTTTGCGATGCTCTGCGTGATAATTTCCCAAGCCGGGCAAACATTTGACGATGCGCGTGACTCCGGTTTTCATCTGACACTCAGTGCTGCAGAATTGCTGAAGACTGTCTGACAATGAACTCTGTGTCCAGGACCACCCGTTTATGAGGCAAGAGCGCAGTAGCTTCAATGTTCTCGATCAAGATCTCCGCGGCTCTTTTGCCGATTTCATGTTGCGGTGCCCTGATGGTGGTCAATGGAACGGGATAAATTTTGGCATAGTAGATGTCATCGTTGCCGATAATCGATATGTCCTCGGGTATGCGCAGATTCAACTCTTTGAGGGCCGTCATCACCGCCAGCGCTTGGAGATCATTGAAGCAAACAATCGCCGTCGGATAATTCTCCCGGCTGAGGTTCTTGAAATAGTCCAAGGTTTTGCCAAAACTCTCTTCATAATTCGATCCCACGGACACGATCATGTCCTTATGAAAAACCAATGTGCTTTCACTGAACGCGTGGCGGAAGCCTTCGATGCGCTCCTGGGTGTGGGAGGAGTTAGGCGGACCCGCAAAATGTACGATCTTTTTGTGGCCGCTGTCAATTAAATAGGTGACGGCGCTTTTGATTGCTTTCAGGTTGTCGATTGCCACCACGTTCGCCTGGATGCCCTTGACATCTTCTAACAACACGAACGGGTAATTGATCATCTTCAATTTGAAAAGATGCTCGATTTCTGCGCGGCCCTCCACCGTGGGAGCGATAATCGTACCTTTGATGTCCTTGGCAGAAAAAAGATGCGACAATTCCTTTTCGCGCTCATGATCGCTTTCTGAGCTGGCCACAAGGACGGAATACCCTTTACTATTCGCATATTCTCTTGCGCCGGTGGCTATTGAAGTGTAAAAAGGATAGTTTAAATCCTTGATGATGATGCCGATACTTTTGTCCTGGCTGATTTTTTTCAAATTTCTGGCCATGCCTTTCGGACGAAAATTGAGCTCTTTCATGATCTTTAAGATATGATCTCGCGTCGCCGGCTTGACCGTGTTTTTTGCATTAATGACAGCAGAGACAGTGCCTTTGGAATAGTTTGCCCGTTTAGCTACTTCCGTGATGGTCACTTTTTTCATCAGATTCTCCGACGCTCTTCCGAGCCCTGCTGGTAATTGAAACGGTCCACAAGCAAAATAGAAAAAGTTTTCGTTCAATCAAAGCACTGAAACCGAGAGTTATACGTGACACACAAACCCTACCAATAATACCTCGCCCCATCCCAGTTTCCGATTCACCGGAATTTGCATTTCGTCTGACGATGGATGAGCAGAGGAGACTCTCCGGGTTCGTCTGGCCTCGCGGGATGCCATGTTCCGACCCACTGGACTTTTTTGATACTTGTTTTTTTGTAAGAATTTAGTCGTCTGAAGCTGTTCTTTGAAAATTTCTGAGATTTCACTGGCGTCAGGTGATTTGATTTTGTATCTTTTCGTCAGAATTTATTCTGCCTAAAAGAAATCATATGCCTGATTTC